>NZ_JADABY010000003.1 GCF_015672735.1 Citrobacter sp. Res13-Sevr-PEB04-36
AAAATTATTCAATGGTGCTGACCAATATGAAGAAATTAACCCCACTGTAGGTTTTAATGCACGATTAAGCGGATCTTTTTTAATTTTTGCATTATAGGAATTTAGTTGTTTTTCGTAATTTTTGTTCGGAAAAAGAAATCACTATCTGGATATTTTTTCGCTTATTCGTCCAGTGTTTTTTAGCCGATTCGCAAATGTATACAACATTACTCCTATTTAATTTGGTAAATTCTTTCGAAATGGTTAGTTTATTATTATCAGCGTCATATAAGCTTTTTTGTGCATGTGCCAGTTCAAAAGGTCGTTGACCACAAGTGTAAATACCTAGCATCAGTAAAGACTTTAAATCTTGTTCTAATTCAAAGGGAGACTCTTTAAAAATTAAGTCAATTTTTCTTATTTCAGCGAATGATAGATAACGTTCTCCAGGTTTACTCGCATTCATTTTTTGAATGTTAGTTGTTGGATTATGAGGGATGTTAAATTCGATTCCATTTGCTACAGATGTTCCTAGTGGATCATTGTCAGCAACTATTCCATAAGCGAACACTGCATGAAGTTTTTTTCTTATCTTATCAGCTTGTGCCAGAAAACCATTTTTAGCCCAACTTTGAAGCCATTGCGTGACTTGTGCTGGTGTGATTTCGTTTGCTGTTTCATTTCCAGTTATCAACTTTCGTTTGATTAGTTGATCCAGCAATATTTTGTATTCGTTAACAGTGCTTCTATGTCCCTCTCTTTCTTTGTATGCGATAAAAGCCGCAAATAGCTCTCTTAATGTCCCATAGCTCATTTTCTTAACGAAATTTTCAGTTCTTACTTTGTGCGTCATGCCTGCTAACTCAGCATAGCGCTGGCTGGCCTGATCAAGCGTGTAGTGAGGCCAATCTCCCAATGTTTTAAATTTACGTTTACCGTCTAACTGGAAGCGATAGACAAAAGATTTACGCCCTGATGGAAAAACCTTGATCCCGAGTCGCCCTGTTCCGCGAGTCCCATCATTTCTAAAAACGTAGTAAGATTGGTCAGTAGCTTTAAGGTTTTTTATAACGCTATCGTTTAACCGCATGTTGTTTCTCCTTTGCATAACGATTGCATACAATCTGCATAACAGCGGGTGATGTTGTGGGTGCTGTTACTATAAAATCGTATGCACGTATTTGAGATTTCACAATCTGTTAAATCAACTATAAAATCATAGTGTTATGATTGAGTTGCGATTAAATTACAGTCAATAATTTTGAACGATGTAGGCCTTATCCGGCCTACAAAATCTGCGCCATCAGGCAATAACAAACTATACGGTCAGCGATTCAACCACTTCAATCCAGCCATGCTCGGTGGCAATATCCTGATCGTTAAGCCAACGACGTAGCATATTCAGTGCCATCATCGCGCAAATCTCCTGACGTACCGGCAGGCTGTAGCGATTAGCGCTAAGTCGCACGCGCAACGCGTGTGTACCTTCAGGCGTTGCCAGCGCAAAGTTAATATGTTCGTTTTCGAACCCCGATACCGCCAGTGCCAGCTCGGCATAATGTTTGCCGCGTCGCTCGGTTATCCAGTGCGCGGTTTGCGCCAGCGTCTCTTCCTGAGAAGGCACCACTTCACTGGCTAACAGCGGGGCGTTGACGCGAGAAAGCTGGAGGGCAACCAGGCCCGCGGTAAATTGTTCACTGAGCGTCAGGCTGTATTGCCGTTCCTGCAACGTGCGTGCAATTTGCGCGGGCAGCCCTTCCGTGCCTTCAAAAATCATATTCTGCCCGGCAACCCGCTTCACTTCCGGCCAGAGCGCCAACATCGCTTCACGTTGGGAATCCGGCCCAGTCAACTTCAACTCGATAATCGGCATTGATGAGCGATACCCCATCGTGACCCCGGCAGGCAAGGGCAGCGGATCCAGACTTTGCGCCAGCTCGCTTTCAGAACGGCCAAAGGTGGTTAGTCGCAGGCATAGCGGAGGTTGGGAGAGTGAGAATCGCTCCCGCAAGCGCGGCAGGATCTCATGCTCGATCATCACTTTAAACTCTGACGGAACGCCCGGCGTAAAGAACATCAAACAGCGGTTGAGCTTCACGGCGAATCCGCAGGCGGTACCCACTGGGTTATTGATAAACTCGGCGCTGGCAGGTAATTCAGCCTGCTTACGGTTACTCGGTGCCATAATACGACCGCGTTCGCGGAAGTAATGCTCCATCTGAGCAAGCCATGCCTCGTGCAGCACCAGCCCTTCGCCTTTTGCCGTTGCCGCAGCCAGCGCGCTCAAATCATCGCTGGTTGGCCCTAAGCCACCATTCACAATCAATACATCGGCATGTTCGCTGCGTTCGCGCAAAATGGCGACCAGGTCGTCGAGATTGTCGCCCACCGTGTTGCGACGCGTTAACGGTAATCCCTGATTGAAGAAAAAATCAGCCAGCCAGGCGGCATTGGTGTCGACGATCTGGCCGTGCAACACTTCATCCCCGGTGGATAGCATCTCCACGTTTAACATTGTGTTCTCCTGCTTATGCAATGAAAACACTATAACGCAATGGCGGGGGAACATGGAGGATGGAAAGAAAATGAGAAGTAAAAACAGGCGCAGCAGAACGCCGCGCCAGGGACATCAGAAGCTGGCATTAACCCCAACGTATGGGCCATCAGCAATCGCGTTGTCACGGTTGCCATCTTTACCCGCCAGGTTCAGGTAGCGATAACCGGCTTCGATGCTCAGCGGACGAATAATGGTCAGACGCGCGCCAGCATTGGCTTCTTCATAGCTATCAATGCCGCTGGAAAGCGAATCCGGAGAGTAGTAGTACTCACCAAACAGACGGAAGCTGTCACCAATCGGCCACTGTAAACCGCCACCAACCGCCGCCGCATAGCCTTCATCGCCATCGTTTGGATTCGTGTAAACGCCTTTACCGCCAACGGTAGCCAACATAGGACCAATCGGGATATTCAAGCCCAGGCCAAGCCCGGCAACATCACCATCGTCATCGTTATGCATCCAGTTGCCACTAACAGCCAAACCAGAGGACTCGGTACCCATGCCAAATCCAAGATTGGTATAATCTTCACCGGCCTGGCCGCTGATGCTTATCGCGTTAGCCGACGCACTAACAAACAGCATTCCGGCAAGACCCAATAAAATACTTTTTTTCATTTTCTATCCTTTCCAGCAAGAAACTAAACATAGCCCCAAAACCGCTGGATTGTACTGCCTGATGGCGAGGAATCAATGAGCTAAAAAAGCGATGCAATAACATATTGTAACCAGATACTACTCAGAATGTTTAGTAAAGGTTAAGTTAACGGCCAATTTACGCCGCAGCAAGGGCCTGAGGCAGATTTTCCGTCATCGCATTTATTTAATCCCTCTTCTCCTTTAAATCGGCAATCACGCATTTTTTCTGCCCCTGGTAACAGGTAAGATGAGTATAAGATGGACTCACTGAACAGACCCACTAAGGAACAGGCTGATGCGTCAAAGAACGATTGTTTGCCCATTAATTCAAAATGAAGGGTGTTATTTACTGTGTAAAATGGCCGACGATCGCGGCGTGTTCCCCGGCCAGTGGGCGCTTTCAGGCGGCGGCGTTGAACCCGGTGAGCGTATCGAAGAGGCCTTGCGTCGGGAAGTGCGTGAAGAGTTAGGCGAGCAGCTGGTGCTCACAGAGATTACTCCGTGGACCTTTAGCGATGATATTCGCACCAAAACCTATGCTGATGGTCGCCAGGAAGATATCTACATGATTTATCTTATCTTCGATTGTGTTTCAGCCAATCGCGCGGTGCAGATTAACGAAGAGTTCCAGGACTTCGCCTGGGTTAAACCGCAAGATCTCGCCCATTACGATTTGAACGTCGCCACACGCAAAACGTTAAAACTGAAAGGACTACTGTAGTTTTTGTCACGATGAAATTGGCTGTATGTGTACCGGCATTGCTTAATTTTTTAATAAAAGGAAGCCATGCCGGCATGGGCATTGCGAAAAAACAAAATAAAAAACATTTAATATTCAATTCCATAGATATAAAACCCAACAAACATCACATTATTTTCCAACCTTAAACTCTTAAGGATAAATTAACCTTCAATCATTAACCTTTGCAGCCTGATGATGTAATTAACGACGACCCTGTTTATTACCAAAATAAATATGCGACGACGTTTAATGGCTTGAAGGAATAATGATGTCTGACTTTTTGCCTTTCTCTCGCCCAGCCTTCGGTGCTGAAGAGCTTACCGCCGTCAAGGCCGTTCTGGACTCTGGCTGGATAACTACCGGCCCTAAAAATCAGCAACTGGAAGAGGCATTCTGTCGGCTGGCGGGAAACCAACATGCCATTGCTGTCTGCTCTGCTACAGCCGGTATGCATATCACGCTGATGGCGCTGGGGTTGGGCCAGGGTGATGAGGTTATCACCCCATCGATGACATGGGTTTCCACTCTCAACATGATTGTCCTGCTGGGTGCGACGCCAGTGATGATCGATATCGACCGTGATACGCTGATGGTCACCCCCGCACAGATTGAAGCCGCGATAACCCCGCGTACCAAAGCTATCATTCCGGTGCATTATGCAGGCGCCCCAGCCGATCTTGATGCAATTTATGCTATCGGCGAACGTTATGGCATCCCGGTCATCGAAGACGCCGCCCACGCGGTGGGAACCTTATACAAGGGCCGTCATGTTGGCGCGCGCGGTACGGCAATTTTCTCCTTTCACGCCATCAAAAATATCACCTGCGCGGAAGGGGGTCTGATTGTTACCGACAACAGCGCGCTCGCCCAACATCTGCGTAGCCTGAAATTCCACGGTCTGGGCGTGGATGCCTATGACCGGCAAACCTTTGGTCGTGCACCGCAGGCGGAAGTTATAACCCCGGGGTACAAGTACAATCTGACCGACATCAATGCCGCTATCGCCCTGACGCAACTGGATAAACTCGCATCATTGAATACGCGTCGCGCTGAAATTGCGCACCACTATCAGCACGCGCTGGCCGACACACCTTTTCAGCCACTGAGCTTGCCGCAATGGTCGCACGTTCACGCCTGGCATCTGTTTATTATTCGTGTTGACGAGGCGCTCTGCGGCTTGAGCCGGGATGCCTTAATGGAAGCACTGAAGGCTAACGGTATCGGTACGGGTCTGCATTTTCGCGCGGCGCACACGCAAAAGTATTATCGCGAACGCTTCCCCGCCCTGTCGCTCCCCAACACAGAATGGAATAGCGCACGCATCTGTTCGCTGCCGTTATTTCCCGACATGACCGACGACGACACCCAACGCGTCATCACGGCACTTCACCAGATAGCAGGATAATGACCATGTTTGAAGCCACGCCGATCAAAAAAGTCTCGGTGGTCATTCCCGTTTATAACGAACAGGAAAGCTTGCCAGAGTTAATCAGACGTACCTGTGCCGCCTGCGAAAAACTGGGGAAAGACTATGAAATCCTGCTTATTGATGACGGCAGCAGCGATGACTCCGCACAGTTGATGATGGAAGCCTCACAGGCTCGCAGCAGCCACATTGTCTCTATTCTGCTGAACCGAAATTACGGGCAACACTCGGCGATTATGGCCGGTTTCAGCCACGTCACTGGCGATTTGATCATCACACTGGATGCAGACTTGCAGAACCCACCAGAAGAGATCCCACGTCTGGTCGCCACCGCAGATCAGGGCTTCGACGTGGTCGGAACGGTACGCCAGAACCGGCGGGATAGTCTCTTTCGTAAGACCGCATCAAAGATGATCAACCATTTGATTCAACGTACCACCGGCAAAGCAATGGGGGATTATGGCTGCATGCTGCGCGCCTATCGCCGGCATATCGTCGATGCCATGCTGCATTGCCAGGAGCGCAGCACCTTCATTCCCATTCTGGCCAATATCTTTGCCCGTCGCGCGACGGAAATCCCGGTGCACCATGCAGAACGTGAATTTGGCGACTCTAAGTATAGTTTTATGCGTCTGATTAACCTGATGTATGACCTGGTGACCTGCCTGACCACCACGCCGCTGCGCATGCTGAGCCTGCTGGGTAGCGTGATTGCCGCAACGGGTTTCACCCTGTCCGTCCTGCTGGTCGTGCTTCGCCTGACGCTAGGTCCGCAGTGGGCTGCTGAAGGGGTATTTATGCTGTTTGCCGTGCTGTTTACGTTTATCGGCGCACAGTTCATTGGTATGGGTTTACTCGGCGAATATATCGGTCGCATCTATAACGATGTCCGCGCCCGCCCCCGCTACTTTGTTCAACACGTTATTCGTCCACACACTACGCAGTCAACCGAGGAAAACCACGCATGAAAGCTGTCGTATTTGCTTATCACGATATGGGATGTCAGGGGATTCAAGCTTTGCTGGATGCGGGTTATGACATCACTGCTATTTTCACACACACCGATAACCCAAGTGAAAAAGCGTTTTTTGGCTCCGTTTCCCGGCTTGCCGCCAGCGCAGGGATCCCGGTCTACGCCCCGGACAACGTCAATCATCCGCTGTGGGTTGAGCGTATCAGCCAGTTCGCCCCTGATGTCATTTTTTCGTTCTATTATCGCCATTTACTCAGCGATGAGATTCTTAGCCTCGCCCCTGTGGGCGCATTTAATCTGCACGGCTCGCTGCTGCCGAAATATCGCGGTCGCGCCCCGCTGAACTGGGTCCTGGTCAATGGCGAAAAGGAAACGGGGGTCACGCTTCACCGCATGGTCAAACGTGCTGATGCCGGTGCCATTATTGCCCAGCAGCGTGTTGCTATTTCACCCGATGATGTGGCGTTAACATTGCATCATAAACTGTGCCAGACTGCCCGCCATGTTCTGGAACAGGCGCTGCCCACCATCAAAACGGGTAACATTCAAGAAATGCCACAACAGGAAACCGATGCCACCTGCTTCGGTCGCCGCACGCCGGACGACAGCTTCCTCGACTGGAGCTCTCCTGCGGCGCAGTTGCATAATCAGGTACGTGCGGTCTCCGATCCCTGGCCCGGCGCGTTTAGCTATGCAGGAACACAAAAATTTACCGTCTGGTCATCACGCCCATGTACGAATACCATCGGCGCACAACCGGGCACCGTGATAAGCGCATCGCCATTGCAAATAGCCTGTGCCGATGGCGCACTTGAAATCATTACCGGGCAAGCGGGCGATGGCATTGCCATGCAAAGTTCACAGCTGGCGCAGGTTCTGGGTCTGGTCGTGGGGTCTCGCCTGAACGGCCACCCGGTATGCGCCAGCAAACGTCGCACGCGTGTCCTGATCCTCGGCGTGAACGGTTTCATCGGTAACCACCTGACCGAACGTCTGCTGCAGGAAGATAACTACGAGGTTTATGGGCTGGATATCGGCAGCGATGCGATTGGACGATTCTTGCAACACCCTCGCTTCCATTTTGTCGAAGGCGACATCAGTATTCATTCTGAATGGATTGAATACCATGTAAAAAAATGCGACGTCGTACTGCCGCTGGTGGCGATTGCCACGCCAATTGAATATACCCGCAACCCGCTGCGCGTCTTTGAGCTCGATTTCGAAGAAAACCTGAAAATCATTCGCTACTGCGTGAAATACCGCAAGCGCATCATTTTCCCGTCAACGTCCGAAGTGTACGGCATGTGTAGCGATAAGGTCTTTGATGAAGACAGCTCAAACCTTACCGTCGGCCCGGTCAATAAGCCGCGTTGGATCTATTCCGTTTCTAAGCAGCTGCTGGATCGCGTTATTTGGGCATATGGCGAAAAAGAAGGACTGCGCTTCACGCTGTTCCGTCCGTTTAACTGGATGGGACCACGCCTCGACAGCCTGAATGCTGCCCGTATCGGGAGCTCACGCGCCATTACTCAGTTGATACTCAATCTGGTGGAAGGGTCGCCCATTAAGCTGATTGAAGGCGGTAAGCAGAAGCGTTGCTTTACTGATATTCGTGACGGCATTGAAGCACTGTTCCGCATCATAGAAAACGCCGGTGGACGCTGCGACGGCGAGATTATCAACATCGGTAACCCGGATAACGAGGCCAGCATCCAGGAACTGGCAGAAATGCTGCTGAGCTGCTTTGAAAAACATCCACTGCGCCAGCACTTTCCGCCGTTCGCCGGTTTCCGTGACGTTGAAAGCAGCAGCTACTATGGTAAAGGTTATCAGGACGTTGAACACCGTAAACCGAGTATTGGTAATGCCCGACGCTGCCTGAACTGGGAGCCGACCATCAACATGCAGGAAACGGTAGAAGAGACGCTCGATTTCTTCTTACGCAGCGTGGACATCACGGAACATGCCTCATGACTCACGTTGGCTTGCGCATTGATGTCGATACCTTCAGGGGGACGAGCGAAGGCGTGCCCCGCCTGCTGGAGACATTAAACCGACATAACGTTCGGGCAAGTTTTTTCTTTAGCGTTGGACCTGACAACATGGGACGCCATCTCTGGCGTCTGGTGAAACCGCAATTTTTGTGGAAGATGCTGCGCTCAAACGCCGCCTCCCTCTATGGATGGGATATTTTACTGGCCGGTACCGCGTGGCCAGGAAAAGAAATAGGCCAGGCAAATGCCGCCATTATTGCGCAAGCCGCCCGGGTTCACGAAACCGGCCTGCACGCCTGGGATCACCATGCCTGGCAGGCGCGAAGTGGCAACTGGAATGACAAACAACTGATTGATGATATTTCACAGGGTATTACCGCGCTCGAGACCATCACCGGACGCCCCGTCACCTGCTCTGCCGTTGCCGGCTGGCGAGCCGATGAACGCGTCGTCCACGCAAAAGAAGCCTTTAACCTGCGCTACAACAGCGACTGTCGTGGCACTTCAATATTCCGCCCGCTGCTTGCGACGGGGAAAGCCGGCACGCCGCAGATTCCCGTCACCTTACCAACCTGGGATGAAGTTATTGGCCGGGAAGTACAGGCTGTCGACTTCAATGCCTGGATCCTGTCCCACATGCTGATGAACACAGGAACCCCGGTGTACACCATTCATGCGGAAGTTGAAGGGATCGCCTGTCATCACGATTTTGACGACTTGCTGACTCGAGCCGCTGATGCAGGCATTACGTTTTGCCCGCTCGGTGAACTTCTGCCGGACGATATCAGTACGCTGCCGACAGGCCAGGTCGTTCGCGGCAAAATACCCGGCAGAGAGGGATGGCTCGGCTGTCAGTACCCGTGGAGTGCGCCACGATGAGATATCTACGTTATACCGTGGCGTTTATCGCTTTTATTGTGCTGTATTATATTTTTCCCATCAATAGCCGCCTGCTGTGGCAGCCTGACGAAACGCGCTATGCTGAAATTAGCCGGGAAATGCTCAACTCGGGCAACTGGGTAGTCCCGCACTTTTTAGGATTACGCTATTTTGAAAAACCCGTTGCCGGGTACTGGCTGAACAGTCTTGGGCAATGGCTGTTTGGTGCCACCAATTTTGGCGTCAGGGCGGGCGCTATTTTTGCCACGCTCCTCACTGCGCTACTGGTGGCCTGGCTTGCCCTGCAACTATGGCGAGATAAGCAGACTGCGATACTCTCTTCGCTTATATTTTTAACGTTTTTTTCAGTCTACAGCATCGGCACCTACGCGGTACTCGACCCGATCATCGCGCTATGGTTGATGGCAGGTATGTGCTGTTTTTGGCAAGGTATGCAGGCCACCACGAAAACCGGCAAAATCATCGCATTTTTGCTGTTGGGACTGACCTGCGGCATGGGGGTGATGACCAAAGGTTTTCTCGCCCTTGCGGTCCCGGTTCTCAGCGTGCTGCCGTGGGTATTTGTACAAAAACGCTGGAAAGATCTCTTTATCTACGGCTGGCTGGCAGTGATCGGCTGTATTGCCATCGTCCTGCCGTGGGGAATCGCTATTGCACAACGCGAGCCTGACTTCTGGCGTTACTTTTTCTGGGTCGAACATATTCAGCGCTTCGCGCAGGCGGATGCCCAACATAAAGCCCCGCTCTGGTACTACCTGCCCGTCCTTATCGCAGGCAGTTTGCCCTGGCTTGGTCTTCTTCCTGGCGCGCTGCGAACGGGCTGGCGTGAACGGGATATCCCGCGTAGCGCGCTATATCTGCTGGGCTGGATTGTCATGCCGATTCTGTTTTTCAGCATCGCCAAAGGAAAACTACCCACCTATATACTTTCCTGCTTCGCGCCGTTGGCTCTCCTCACCGCGCGTTTCGGCCTGCAGGCGGCTGAGAAAGGTTCTGTTGCCCTGCGCGTTAATGGCGGGATCAACATCCTCTTTGGGGTGTTCGGCATTGTCGGCACCTTCGTTGTTTCTACGCTGGGGCCGTTGTCGTCCCCTGTCTGGACGCATATTGAAACCTATAAGGTTTTTCATTCGTGGGGCATCTTTCTCATCTGGACTTTTTTTGGCTGGTATACACTCACCAATAGCGAAAAAACGTGGAAATATGCCGCATTGTGCCCGCTGGGTCTGGCGCTGTTGTTTGGATACGCGGTACCCGACAGGGTCATGGAAGCGAAACAACCGCAGTTTTTTGTTGAGATGACAAAAGAGTCAATACAATCAAGTCGTTACGTGCTTGCAGACAACGTTGGCGTCGCCGCGGGCCTCGCCTGGAGCCTGAAACGCGATGACATCATCCTGTACGGGCAAATGGGCGAGCTAAAATATGGCCTGAATTATCCCGATGCCCGTGGCCGTTTTGTCAGTCAGACTGACTTTCCCGACTGGTTAGCACAACATCGTCAGGAGGGTATTATTACGCTGGTGCTGTCGATTGATAAGAACGAAGATATTAATCAACTTGCCATTCCACCCGCAGATTACGTTGATAATCAGGGGCGTCTGGTCTTGATTCAGTACCGGCCCAAATGATCTGGCTGGCGTTAGTCCTCGCCAGTCTGCTCAGCGTAGGCGGGCAACTGTGCCAGAAGCAGGCCACCCGCCCGATGCCTGTCCGCGCGCGCAAACGCCACATTGCGTGGTGGATTAGCCTTGCTCTGGCAAGCCTTGGGGGGGCGATGCTGTTATGGCTGGTGGTATTGCAGAACATCCCGGTTGGCCTGGCCTATCCGATGCTGAGCCTTAACTTTGTCTGGGTCACGCTGGCCGCCTGGAAAATCTGGCAAGAGCCCGTCACGAAGCGCCACTGGCTGGGCGTGGGGCTGATTATCACCGGTATCTTTATTCTTGGGGGCGCGGTGTAATGGGGATATTCTGGGGGCTGTGTAGCGTCATTATCACCTCTGTTGCCCAGTTAAGTCTGGGCTATGCGATGAATAACCTGCCGCCGATGCTGCATCCGTTGCGATTTATGGAGGTGCTATCTTCTGCAAACGTCGGGGCGTTAACGCTGTACGCAGGGCTGGCGGGATATTTACTCTCGGTTATCTGCTGGCACCAGGCCCTGCACCGACTGGCACTGAGCAAGGCCTACGCCTTGCTCAGTCTGAGCTACGTGCTGGTGTGGCTCGCCTCAATGTTCTTACCTGGCTGGCAGGGAACATTTTCATGGCAGGCGCTCATCGGCGTGCTGTGCATTATGGCAGGTCTTATGACGATTTTTCTCGGACCCAGTCCAGCAACGCGCGGCGAGAAACCTTAATGCCGCCATTTTTCAGCTCTGGCGGTAATTCCAGCCAGCGCACCGGCTGCTGAAAACGGGCCAGCTTATCTTTCACCCATTCAGCAAGGTTGGCATCATCCGCACGGGCATCGTATTCAACGACCGCCACCGGACGATGACCAAACTCATGGTCTTCCAGTGGAACAACAAAAGCTTGCAGCACCTGTGGATGCGCGGCGATCACGCGTTCCACCTCTTCTGGCTGAATACCTTCCCCGCCGCTAAAGAACAGGTTGTCCATGCGACCGACAATCGTGAGCTTACCGTCGTTTAACATGCCGCGATCGCGGGTAGCAAACCAGCCCTCGCCATTAACCAGCGGAATAAGCTGTCCGTTACGCCAGTAACCTGATGCCATGCTGGCAGCGCGCAGCCAGACTTCGTCCTCCACGATTTTGATCTCTCTACCCGGCAAGGCGGAACCGACATCGCCCAGGCCATCGGCTTCTTTAGCGCAAACCGTGGAAGCAAACTCCGTCAGCCCGTAACCGCACCAACAGCGAATCCCTTGCTCGCGCGCCTGCTCAGTCAGCTCAACCGGGATGGCCGCGCCCCCGAGCAGTACCGCTTTCAACGTGACCGGCGCGTTGTTAACCAGCAAACGCCAAAGCTGCGTCGGCACCAGCGAGGCATGGGTACAGCCCGCCAGCATCTTTTCCAGCGGTTGTTTGTCGCGCACGGTCATGCGCGCACCGGCCAATAACCAGCGCCACAAAATACCCTGACCGGAAACATGAAACAGCGGCAGCGAGAGCAGCCAGTCATCTTCTGTACCAAACGGTATTAAAGACAACACTCCCTGCGCGCTCGCCAAATGAGCCTGACAGGTATGTACCGCTGCCTTGGGCAACCCGGTTGAACCCGATGTGAGCGTCATTGAACTCAAACGCAGAGGCAGCCAGTCGGCGGCATATTCGCCAGACGATTGTTGGATCTGCAGCGGCATCAGCCCCGGAAAGGAGCTTTCGCCTTGCAGATCCAGCGAAAAACGCAGCGTTAAATCAGGGATCAACGCATCCAGCAGTAGCCGCGGCAGCTGCGGATTCACCGGTAGCACTCGCGCCCCACTCTGCAACAACGCCAGCCAGGTAAGCGTTGACGAAGGGGTATTCCAGGCACGCAGCAGCACGCCGTCGCCCTCTTTCACCCCCTGAGCGGCAAACCCCGTGGCCAGCGCGTCGACGCGCGCACAGAGCTCGCGCCAGTTCAGCACCTCATCATTGAGGCGTAACGCTGGCGCCTCTGCCCGAACCTGCCGCCAGTGACGCCACGGCCAGTCGGTAAACGTCGTCGCCAGGCCCGATAAGCGAGTGTTATCGGGCATGTCCTGCACGGTCATAGCAGTTGTTCCAGCGCGTCCACGTCGATACACGGCAAGGTACTACCAGGCCAGCTTCGAACCTGCTGGCACTGCATCAGGCTCAGCGTATCCAGACCCGGTATGGTCTGCGGTGTCAGCCAGGCGGCAATCCGCGCGAGTTGGGTTAACCCCAGGCTCGACTCAATAGACGAACTGATCACCGCAGTGAGTCCGAGCGCATGCGCGGCAGCAACCTGCTCGCGAACCTTGTCCAGACTGCCGGTGAGCGTAGGCTTGATGATCACCGCACTTACGCCTTCTTCCGCCATAAAGGTAAAGTCGGATTCACGCAGACTTTCATCCCATGCAATGGCAATCCCGGTTTCCCGCGCAAAGGCGCGAGAATCATCACGGGTTTTGCACGGCTCTTCGAGGAAGGCAATGCGCCCGCGATAATCCGGATTGACGTATTTCGCAAACTGCTGTGCCTTCAGTGGTGTCCAGGCGCGGTTAGCATCAAGACGTAAATGCAGATCGGGGATCGCCTCCAGCAGCAGGTTGGCCACCATGCCGTCACGTACAGCTTCATACAGGCCAACTTTGATCTTCGCGACTTTTTCACCCGGCATGTCCGCCAGTTGCAGCACCAGATCGTCAGGATCTCCAGTACACAGCGGCGCGGCGCGATAATTCGCCGCCTCCGGCAATGTCCCTTCAAGCTCGGCGAGTGCACAACTTGTCCCAAAGGCCACCGAAGGCAGCTGTGGTAAAGAGGAATCCCCCTGCAGCCAGCCGTTTACCCAGGCCAACAGAGCCGTTTGCGCCTCTTCCCAGGTTTCCTGGCTGAAGCCCGGCAAGGGGGAGATCTCTCCCCATCCTTCACGCTCACCGTCACGAAGACAAACATACAGCCCGTCACGCGTTTTTAACCGCCTGTCACGCAAAATCACCCCCGCGTCCATGGGGATCTGCCAGCGGTATACCTGCGCGCTACGCATTACGGATTCCGTTTGAATTTGCTGAAGTCAGGCTGACGTTTCTGGTTGAACGCGTTACGGCCTTCCTGACCTTCTTCTGTCATGTAGAACAGCATGGTGGCGTTACCGGCCAGTTCCTGCAGACCCGCCTGACCATCGCAGTCGGCGTTCAGCGCCGCTTTCAGGCAGCGCAGCGCCATTGGGCTATTTTGCAGCATTTCACGACACCAGCGCACGGTCTCTTTTTCCAGATCCGCCAGCGGAACTACGGTGTTGACCAGGCCCATATCCAATGCCTGTTTCGCATCGTACTGACGGCACAGGAACCAGATTTCACGCGCTTTTTTCTGACCGACGATACGGGCCATATAAGACGCACCCCAACCGCCGTCAAAGGAACCCACTTTCGGGCCCGTCTGACCAAAGATGGCGTTTTCAGCCGCGATAGTCAGGTCACACATCATGTGCAGCACGTGGCCGCCACCAATGGAATAACCCGCAACCATCGCTACAACCGGCTTCGGACAGGTACGGATCTGGCGCTGGAAGTCCAGCACGTTCAGGTGATGTACGCCGGAGTCATCCTGGTATCCGCCGTAGTCGCCGCGTACTTTCTGATCGCCGCCCGCACAGAATGCTTTGTCGCCAGCACCGGTCAGGATAATCACGCCGATATTGTCGTCATAGCGCGCATCAGACATCGCCTGAATCATCTCTTTGACGGTAACAGGACGGAAAGCATTGCGTACCTGCGGACGATTGATGGTGATTTTTGCGATACCGTCGGTGGATTTTTCATAGCGAATGTCGGTATAGCCTTCAGAGCAATCGAGCCATTCTACCGGTGCGTAAAGCATTGTTTCATCAGGATAGATCATAAAATGTCCTTTAGTCAGCGACGCAGAATCTGAGCCAGACAGTCTACCACGCCCGCGGGATTGTCCCGGTGCGCGTTGTGTCCGGCGTGAGGAATCACATGGTTCGGTACAGACATTTCCGTCGCCAGAGCGCGGAATTTATCGTCACGTTCACCACATAAATAATAAAACGGAAATGTGCGCGTGGTGAGCGGCGCACGTAAATCGGGTTGACCCGCCAGCGAGGTGGCCTCCAGCATGGCGGCAAGCGTAACGCCATTGTTCTGGCTACGCAGCTCAACCAGCGCCTGGCGTTGCACAGGGCTTAGCGAGGCGAAAACCGGCTGTTGATACCAGTCGTTAAAAACATCCCGTAACGGTTCGTGGCGAAAACGTGCGGCCCAGCGACTGTCACCAAGGCGACGTTGCGTGCGCTCGTCTTCACTTTGCAGCCCCGGATGCCCGCCTTCGACCACCAGGCCGCAAAGCCCTGACATCCCCTGGCAAGCCGCCATCATCGCCACTCTGCCACCAAGAGAATATCCCACCAGCCAGTAGTTAAGTATGTTGTAACTAAATAAAGTGTTACGCAGCAATTCGCTGACATCATCAAATCCGCTGACGTGAATATCCGCAGAACCGCCGTGTCCGGGCAAATCAATATACAGCCGTGAACAGTCCGCAAACTGCTCCCCGACCGACTGCCATTCCCGGCAATCGCCGGAGAAGCCGTGCAGGAAAACCAACCAGGGGGCATCCGCCTGGCCCGTGTTCACCTGCGCGTGCAGGATCATAGATGACTCACCTGCGCCAACAGTTGCTGCAGGGTTTGCGCCCCGTCAGTTTCATTAACCACCAGCTCAATCACCGTGGCGGCCGGAGTACGCCAGGCTCCCGCCAGCACGCGCTCCAGCTGTTCCCAGTTTTCCGGACGGTGATATTTTAGGTTAAACATCGCTGCCGCATGATCAAAATGGACGTTCTGCGGCATCAGATAGAACCGTTCACGCTCACTTTGCGGCGTCGGCAGCAGGGAGAAAATCTGCCCGCCGTTATTGTTCACCACAATCAGGACAAACGGTGCGGAGACCTGGCGCAATAAGGCCAGCGCATTCAGATCATACAGCGCCGATAAGTCACCGACGATGGCCAGCGTCGATTTCGCGCTGGCTCGCTGTACACCTGCCGCGGTTGACAGTAGACCGTCAATACCGCTGGCCCCGCGATTACTGTATACCGGGTACCCTGCCGGAAGCTGCGACAATGCGTCAATCAGACGTACCACCAGGCTGTTACCGACAAACAGCTGGCCCTGTTCAGGCAGATACTCGCGAATGCGGTGCGCCAGCTGCGCTTCACCAAACGCCTCGCGACGTGCTGCCACCGTCTGCCATGCTTGTTCCGCGAGGCGCGGAATATCGACGCACCAGGGCTGACGTTTCTCTGCCGGATGCAGATCCAGCCAGTCGCCAACCTTCGCGACTAACCTGCGCCCACGATGATGAGCGGGATCCAGCCGTCCTTCGATATTGTCGACAATCCAGTATTCTTGCGGGTTACAGGTGGCCTGCCATTGCAACAGACGTTTTCCGGTCAGGCTGCTGCCCAACTGCACCACAATCTGTGCCTGCTGTAATTCGGTCACCGCTTTCGCATTGCCCAACCACAGGTCGGCACACGGCAGCGGCTGTCCGGTTTGCGACAGCACATCGCCAATCAGCGGCCAGCCTAACGTCTGTGCCCACAGCGCGACTTTCTTACCCTCTTCCGCCGTCATGCGCCCGGCAATCACCACACCGCGCTTTTGCCGCCAGAAGAACCAGTCGCGCTGTTTGTCACTTTCCAGCCGACGCGCTTCGCGCAGCCAGGGCTTATCATCCTGCCACCAGTCACCCAGGCGCTGCTGCCACTCAATGCCCGTGTCGTCCATCTCGCCATACAGCGGCTCCGCAAACGGGCAGTTAATGTGTACCGCACCGCTGTGCAGTGAAGCCATGGCATTATCGAGGGTGGAAACCAGCCAACTGGCGGGAATGTCCTGCGTCGGACGCGGTAAAGAGAGCGTTTGCGATGGATGAGAAGCAAACATTCCCGGCTGACGAATCGCCTGATTCGCCCCGCAGTCGATAAGCTCAGGCGGTCTGTCCGCCGTGAGTAAAATCAGTTTTTCACCGGTCAGACCGGCTTCGATAAGCGCCGGATACAAATTCGCTACTGCCGTACCGGAGGTCACAATCACCGCCACCGGCTGCCGGCTGACCTTGGCCAGACCTAAAGCCAGATGCCCCAACCCGCGCTCGTCAAAGTGGGTATGGTGGATAAAGGCAGAATTTACCGCTGCGGCCAGCGTCAATGGCGTCGAACGAGAGCCAGGCGCAATGCAAACATGCCTGACGCCGTGGCGAGTGAGTGCTTCCAGTATGACCGCCGCCCAGCGTCGGTTAAATGCGCTTACTGACATAAGATTGTCCGGTATCAATATTGCGACACAGTATAAAGAATCGAATAAATGGATTTTTGATATGAGTCGATAATGTGTGACTCATTAGGCTTCCATCTGTAATAAAGTACGTAAACCCGCCGCTTTATTGTCTATTTCCTGCCATTCTTGTTCGGGATCAGAGCCGCGTACAATCCCGGCCCCGGCGTACAGACGCACCACGTTACCGCTAATTTTCGCTGAACGTAGCGACACGCAAAACTCGCTTTGCCGCAGGGAGAGATATCCCGCAGAGCCTGCATACCATTCCCGTTCAAAAGGTTCATTATGCTGGATGAATGCGCGCGCCCGTTCACGCGGAATGCCCGCCACTGCCGCGGTCGGCTGAAGCTGCATCAGGCAAAGTGTGTCATCCGGCTGATTCAGCGCCGTCCAGATACAGCGGCGCAGATGCTGTACTTTGCGCAGTCTGAGCACCTGCGGCGGCAGCACGTCGAGGGTTTGCGTACAGTTTTGCAGTCGCTGACAGATATCTTCCACCACCAGCATATTCTCACGCTGGTTTTTATCGTCCTTCATCAGCCACTCACCGAGCTGCCAGGCCCGGTGGTCGTCAGGATGATTAGCGACGGTTCCGGCCAGCGCCTCGGTACGCAGCGCCGTATCACGCCGTCGATACAGACGTTCAGGCGACGATCCCAAAAAAGCGCACTCGGCGGAAAACGCCATAAAGAAATGGTAGCAGTTAAGGTTTAAGCGACGACTGGAGGCCATCACCGACGCGGCGTTCACCGGCTGTGAGAACTGTAAATCGGTCGCCCGCGCCAGCACCACTTTGTCGAGCGCTTCCCCGGCAATGGTTTGGGTAGCAAGTTCAATCAGGCGCGTCCATCCCGCTTTATCTGGCCAGTGCTGTTCAGCGGTTAAATTCAGGCGCAGGGCGGGAAGCGGCTTCACGTTGGCAAGCGTTGAGAGAAATGCGCGCGCGTGGACGGCATCTTCTTGCAGCGACACGTCGCTATACAGGTGTAACCGTAAGGTCGCCACGCCTGCACAGCGCCGCCATTCCAGGCGAGGTAGCAGTAAATTGCCGCGCTGGGGTTCAAACGCATTCAGGCCCCAGATGCGTAGTTCAGGATGGTATTCATGCTGGCGTAAAAACTGCTGAGCGGCGACCAGCGAGGAAAACGTTGCCACGGCCCCCAGCACGGCGGCTTCTTCATCGCCGTTACGTTGTTGCCAGTAAAACTGCGGCCAGACGGATTGACTGGCCAGCCAGCCTAAAGCGTCGAAAGCATCATTCAGCGGGAAAGGGATGTCGTAAATACGAATGCCAGGTGCTGCCGGTATCTCTTGCGTCAAAAGGCGCATCAGATTTTCCAGCGCAGTAGTAATTGAATGCACGCAGACCTCTCCCTGTTAAAAACCTCTCATTATACGGGGTACTGACGAGAAAAAGCAGTACCCCCGTTTAGGGAGTACTGACAAATGCAATGAAGGTGTCGAATTTATCGCCGTGCTAACAATAAACCCATCACTAAACCGACCGTTGCACCCACGCCGATCCCGCGCCACGGTTTATCATGCACATAGTCATCTGCCCGGCAAACGGCCTTTTTCGCGCGATAATAATAGCTGTCCGAAGCGTGGCTGACGCGATTTCTCACCTCTTCTAACGCCTGCTCGGCTTTCGCTTTTAACGCCAGGTACTTCTGGTCAGCAGGATCGCCCGACGAGCGCAGTACTTCTTCCAGCGTTTCGCTGAGTAATTCCAGGTCATCATCAATACGTGATTCATAAGAATGAAAAGACATTATTTTCTCCCTTTCTATTTACGTACCCGCTAACTATAGACGACCTGAGCTGTTTACGCTTGATGTCCCTCACGCGCCATGCCGATGTGCGGAATGCCATCTTCATCATAGATATCCGTCACCGGAACGAAACCAAAGCGCGCGTAGAACGGTTGCAGATGCGCCTGCGCGCCCAGATACAACGCCTTGTGCGGCCAGTGCTGAGCACAGGATTCAAGCGTCTGCGTCATCAACTGCTGTCCCAGTTTTTCCCCGCGTAACGCAGCGCTGACAATCACCCGGCCAATAACCACCGGTTCAAGATCGTCGTCGCTTTTCAGAATCCTCGCATACGCTACCAGTTGCTCATTATGCCACCCCAGAAGGTGTCGGTTTTCACCCGTCAGGTCATCGCCGTCCACATCCTGATACGGGCACTGTTGCTCAACAACAAATACCGCACAGCGTAACTGAAGAATGGCATACAGTTGCTGGACGGTCAGTTCTGTATGGTGGAGATCTTGCCAGTGAATCATTGTCTGCCCCTTGGTTGTGATAACCTGAACACCCTGCCTTATTAATGGCGAAAAGTGTAATACAAAGATGGAATTAATTTTTTTAGGCACGTCTGCGGGTGTTCCCACGCGCTCCCGCAATGTAACGGCAATATTACTCAATCTGCAACATCCTACGCAGGCGGGATTGTGGCTTTTTGATTGCGGCGAAGGAACGCAGCACCAGATGCTGACCACGCCGTTCAATCCGGGAAAACTCGAACGTATTTTTATCAGCCATCTGCATGGCGATCACCTTTTTGGCCTGCCTGGACTGTTGTGCAGCCGCTCGATGGCCGGAAACGTCCAGCCGTTGACGCTGTACGGGCCAAAAGGGTTACGGGAATTTACCGAGACCGCATTACGCCTGAGCGGCTCCTGGACCGATTATCCGCTGGAGATTGTGGAAATTACCGCCGGAGAAATTCTCGACGACGGTCTGCGTAAAGTGACGGCTTTCGCGCTGGCGCATCCGCTCGAATGCTACGGTTTTCGCGTTGAGGAACATGACAAACCCGGTGCGCTTGACGCCAGCGCGCTAAAGGCAGCCGGCGTTAAGCCAGGACCGTGGTTCCAGGATCTCAAAGCCGGTAATACCGTCGTGCTGGAAGATGGCCGTTCCCTTAACGGTGCTGATTTTCTCGCCCCGGCAATACCGGGCAAATCCGTGGCGATATTTGGCGATACCGCGCCGTGCGTCGCCGCCCTCGAACTGGCAAAAGGTGTGGATGTGATGGTACATGAAACCACGCTGGACGCCTCGATGGAAGAAAAGGCCAACAGTCGGGGACACAGCTCCACCCGTCAGGCCGCGATGCTGGCGCGAGAGGCAGGCGTCGGCCGATTGATTATGACCCACGTCAGCTCGCGTTATGATGAAAAAGGCTGCCAACGTTTGCTCGAAGAGTGTCGGGCGCTGTTTCCGGCAACTGAACTGGCGCACGATTTCGCCATTTTCACGGTTTAACGCTCTATTTTTCCGCCTCAGTGCCGATAACAGTGAAAAGGCTGGCGTTCACACTGAGGACAGGATGAATAATATTCAGAAAGACATTGATGACAGGACAAACCTAACCCTGTCTAACCGCTTTGAACTGCTGCTGTTTCGCCTCGGCACATCGCTGGATGAGCAGAAATCAGAGCTATTTGGCATCAACGTATTTAAGCTGCGCGAGATTGTCCCGATGCCCGCATTTACGCGTCCGGCGGGAATGAAAGCCCCGCTGCTGGGCATGGTGAATATTCGCGATCAGGTGATCCCGGTGATCGACCTGCCCGCCGTTGCCGGATGCAAGCCCGAGACCGGACTGAATATCCTGTTGATCACCGAATACGCCCGCAGCGTGCAGGCGTTTGCAGTAGAGTCAGTGGAAAACATTATGCGCCTCGACTGGCAGCAGGTGCATACCGCTGAGAAAGCCGTCAACGGTCGCTATATCACCAGCATCGCCTGCCTGGATGACAACAAAGAGACCAACAACCTGGCGCTGGTTCTCGACGTCGAACAGATCCTGTATGACATTGTGCCGTCAAACCACGATCTGCGCGCCGCCCACCTGGAGACCAGTAAATTCAATATCACCCCAGGTGCCGTGGCAATTGTGGCAGAAGACTCCAAGGTCGCCCGCGCGATGCTGGAAAAAGGGCTTAACGCCATGAACATTCCGCACCAGATGCATGTCACCGGCAAAGATGCGTGGGAAAAAATTCAGCAGCTGTCCCTGGAAGCGCAGGCGGAAGGCAAGCCCATCAGCGAGAAAATTGCGCTGGTGCTTACCGATCTGGAAATGCCGGAGATGGACGGTTTTACGCTGACCCGCAAGATTAAGACCGATGAACGCCTGAAGAAGATCCCGGTCGTCATCCACTCATCCCTTTCCGGCAGCGCCAATGAAGATCACGTGCGCAGAGTGAAGGCCGATGGCTACGTGGCGAAGTTCGAGATCAACGAGCTGTCTTCCGTAATCCAGGAAGTGATGGAGCGCGCGGCGAAAGACATTAATGGGCCACTGGTGAGCCGCCAGATTTCAGCCTGACTGAACTCTGCACATAAAAAAACCCGCCGCGGCGGGTTTTTTCGTTTCAGCGTTTCGCTTACATCAGCGGCGTCGCTAACTGCACGATGCTGATCAGCGGTTGCGGGTAGATACCCAGCACCAGCACCAGCAGCGCAGAGATCAACACCACGATACCGCCCGCGCTGTACTGCCAGTTAGATGGTGCATCGCGGTTCAGTTGCTGCGGTGCGCTCAGGTACAGGCTCACGGCAACGCGCAGGTAGTAGTACAAACCAATCGCGGAACCGACCACCACGGCGGCAACCAGCCACCACAGGTTAGCCTGCACACCGACGGCCAGTACGTAGAACTTACCGATAAAGCCCAGCGTCATCGGGATACCCGCCAGAGACAGCATCATCACCGTCATCACTGCCGCGAGGATCGGACGATGCCAGAACAGACCACGGTAGGAGAACAGTGAATCCGCATCCGGACCACGATAAGGGCTGGACATCAGGCTGACCACACCGAACGCGCCGAGGCTGCTGAACAGATAACCAGCCAGGTACACGCCTACCGCTTCCATCGACATCTCGCCACTTTGCAGGGCAATCAGCGCCACCAGCAGGTAGCCGAGGTGAGAGATAGACGAATAACCAAGCAGACGCTTGATGTTGGTCTGGCTCAGCGCCATCAGGTTACCGAAGATGATAGAGGCAAAGGCAATCACGCCCAGCACAATACGTACCGCTTCGCTGTCGCCAACCGGCGCGTACAGGAACAGACGCATCACCACGCCGAAGATAGCGATTTTGCTCGCCGTCGCCAGGAAGGTGGACACCGGAGCCGGTGCACCCTGGTAGACGTCTGGCGTCCACAGGTGGAACGGCACCAGAGAGAGCTTAAAGCCCAGACCGACGATCATCATCCCGAAGCCTGCCAGCAGCAGCGGTTCGTTCAGCATACCGTCGCCGAGGCTCTTACCGAGTGCCACGAACGACAGGTTGCCGGACTGCGCGTACACCAGCGCCATACCGAACAGCAGGAATGAAGACGCTGCGGCAGACAGAATGGTGTATTTGATACTGGCTTCCAGCGAGCGTTTCTGACGAAACGCATAGCCCACCAGACCAAACAGCGGCAGAGAGATCAGTTCGATACCGAGGAACAACGCCGCCAGATGGTTAGCGTTAGCCAGCAGAATCCCGCCCAGCGCGGCAATCAACACCAGCAGGTAGAACTCTTCCCGGTTGTCGTCATAGCCTTCCAGCCATGGGTAGGCAAAGGTACAGGTAGCAAGGCTCGCCAGCAGGACCATCCCGGTGTAGAGCATCGCGAAACCGTCAACCCGCATCAGCGGGGTGACGTCCATGGCGCCTGCCTGGCCAACAAACCAGAGCGAAACCAGCGCGGCGTTAAGCCCAATGACCGACAGCGTGGCATTGAGGAAGTGATTGCGTCGCCACGCAATGGAGAGCATCACAACCACCACCGTCAAGCCGACGATCAGCAGCGGTAGCAGCGCAATCAGGTGTTGTGGAGTTATTGTCATGGCGATTTACGGCCTTGTAGTAGTAACGGAATTAACAAACCACTGCTGGATGTTGCTCATCGCAGAATGCGAGGTATCCAGAATCGGCTGCGGATAGAAGCCAAGCAGTACCAGAAGCACGACCAGCAACAGGATGATAAACAGCTCACGCAGCGACATCCCTGGCAGTTCAACACTGGCAATCTGGCTTTTCGCTTTACCGAAGTAAGCGCGATGCAGCATCGCCAGCGAGTAAACAGAGGCAAACACCAGACCGAAGGTCGAGATCACGGTAATGACCGGAACCACCTGGTAGCTGCCGAACAGAATCATAAATTCGCCAACGAAGTTACCGGTTCCCGGCATACCCAGCGTACAGACCGCGAAGAACATCGACAGCGCAGGCAACCATTTCATTTTGCCCCACAGGCCGCCCATCATACGCATATCACGCGTATGCAGACGTTCGTACAGCTGACCACACAGAATGAACAGACCGGCTGCAGACAGACCGTGCGCAATCATCTGGATAACCGCACCCTGGTACGCCAGCTGGCTGCCGGTGTAGATGGCAATCAACACGAAGCCCATGTGCGAGACGGAGGTGTAGGCAATCAGACGCTTGATATCATACTGATTAAAGGCCATCCACGCGCCGTAGAAAATACCGATAACACCCAGCCACATAGCGATAGGTGCGAACTCCGCAGACGCGTTCGGGAACAGCGGCAGGGAGAAGCGCAGCAGACCGTAGGCCGCGGTTTTCAGCAAAATCCCCGCCAGGTCAACGGAACCTGCGGTCGGTGCCTGGGAGTGCGCGTCTGGCAGCCAGCCGTGCAACGGAACCACCGGCATTTTCACCGCGAAAGCGATGAAGAAGCCCAGCATCAGCAGATATTCCACGCCGTGGGACATCGGGGTGTTCAGCAGTTCTTCATAGTTGAAGGTCCAGACACCGGTGGCTTTGTAGTGCACAAATACCAGCGCCAGGATGGCAATCAACATCACCAGACCACTCGCCTGGGTATAAATGAAGAACTTGGTGGCCGCCGTGATACGCGTTTTACCGTCGGACGCTTTATGCCCCCACAGCGCGATCAGGAAGTACATCGGCACCAGCATCATTTCCCAGAAGAAGAAGAACAGGAACATGTCGATGGCCAGGAACACGCCGATAACGCCGCCGAGGATCCACATCAGGTTCAGGTGGAAGAAGCCCTGGTACTTTTCAATTTCATTCCAGGAACACAGCACCGCCAGAACACCGAGCAGACCGGTCAGCACCACCATCAGCAGCGACAGACCGTCGATAGCTAAATGAATAGAGATGCCAAAGCGCGGGATCCACGGCATGACGAACTCAGACTGCCACTGCGGAATACCAGCGGATTGCGTCAGTGAATAGCCGCCCTGCAACCACAGTTGCAGGCCAAGCGCCAGCGTCAGTCCCATGGTAATCAGCGCGATCCAGCGCGGTACCTTCACGCCAAAGCGTTCAGTCTGCCAGCACAGGAAACCACCGATAAAGGGGATTAATATCAACCAAGGTAATAACATAGCTAAGTATGTCCCTTATATTTATTCCTGCTCAGGCTATCTCACTCGTCAGCCCAAATCCCGGCAGTGCTCGCAATCCTCACGTACTTCAGTACGCTCCGGTTGCTCTGCGCTGGCGGTATTCGGTCTGACTTCGCCGATGACGCCTGTACTTCAGGAACAGATTTTCAACAAATTCTAAAAATTATTTTTGGGTTTGTAGGCCGGATAAGCGCAGCGCCATCCGGCAGTCGTTCAACCGGCCAACAAACTCAACGCAGTACCATCAGCAGTGCCAGCACGACAACCGCACCGATGCTCATTGATGCGACATACCAGCGCAGATACCCGTTCTCACTGAGCAGCAGACCTTTGCCTGCAAAGCGGGAGAGGATCGCCGGAATGTTCATCATTGCGTTCATCGGGTCGCGTTTCAGCAGCCAGGCAACGCCAAGGAACGGCTTCACGAACACTTTGTCGTACAGCCAGTCAAAGCCCCAGGCGTTATACCACCAGGTGCCCAGCAGACGGCCCGGCGCACTGTTGGCAATCGAGGTCACAAGCGTACGTTTACCCAGCCACAGCCATGCTGCAATCAGGATCCCCGCAATCGCGACGATGCCAGAGGTAATTTCCAGCGTCATCACGCTACCATGCGGCAGTTCGGTAGTCGCCGGAAGCACGCCATGCAACGGAGGCACAATCAGCGCGCCAACGAAGGTGGACAGGATCATCAACACAATCAGCGGCAGATGGTGGGTAATCCCCTTCCCTGCGTGCGCGTGAATTTGTTCTTTACCGTGGAACACGATGAAAATCATACGGAAGGTGTACAGAGAGGTCATAAACGCACCGACCAAACCTGCCACCATCAGATTGATATGACCGTTCGCCATCGCACCGGCCAGAATCTCATCCTTACTGAAGAAGCCTGCGGTAATCAGCGGCAGAGCCGACAACGCCGCGCCGCCAACCAGGAAGCTGAGATAAACCAGTGGGATTGACTTACGCAAGCCGCCCATTTTGAAGATGTTCTGTTCGTGGTGGCAGGCCAGGATCACCGAACCCGATGCCAGGAACAGCAGCGCTTTAAAGAAGGCGTGCGTCATCAAGTGGAAAATCGCCGCATCCCAGGCCTGAACGCCCAGCGCCAGGAACATGTAGCCAATCTGGCTCATGGTGGAATACGCGAGAACGCGTTTGATGTCGGTCTGTACCAGCGCAGCGAAGCCTGCCAGCACCAGCGTGATCGCCCCGATAATCCCCACCAGGTGCAGGATTTCCGGCGTCAGCAGGAACAGGCCGTGGGTACGCGCAATCAGGTAGACACCAGCAGTAACCATCGTTGCGGCGTGGATCAGCGCGGAGACAGGCGTCGGGCCGGCCATCGCATCAGCAAGCCACGTCTGCAACGGCAACTGCGCCGATTTACCGACCGCACCGCCCAGCAGCATCAGGGTTGCCCACATCAGCATGTCATTGCCCGCGGCAAAGTGCGCCGGTGCCAGTTCAACCATTTCACGGAAGTTCAGCGTGCCCAGCTCGTTGTAGAGAATGAACAGCGCGAACGCCAGGAATACGTCGCCGACACGGGTAACCACGAAAGCTTTCATTGCCGCAGCGCCATTCTTCGGATCGGTATAGTAGAACCCGATCAGCAGATAGGAGCACAGGCCCACGCCTTCCCAGCCGAGGTACATCAGCAGCAGGTTGTCCGCCAGTACCAGAATCACCATGCTGGCGATAAACAGGTTGGTGTAGGCGAAGAAGCGGGAGTAGCCCTCTTCGCCGCGCATGTACCAGGAGGCGAACATGTGGATCAGGAAACCAACGCCGGTCACCACTGAGAGCATGGTCAGCGACAGGCCGTCCAGCACCAGATTAAAACCAATGTTAAAGTTGCCAACAGACATCCACGTCCACAGCGGAACGCTAAACGCCTGTTTACCGTTAGCGAAGAAATCGACGCCAACAAACGCGGTGACCAGCGCCGCCAGGCCAATCGACCCGACACCCACGGTAGCGGACAGATTTTCTGACCAACGACCGCGAGAGAACGCCAGTAATACAAAGCCAAGAAATGGCAGAATAATGGTTAACGCAAGCATGTTCATCCACGCATCTCACTTACTGAATCGATGTTCAGGTTCTGGCGGCGGCGATGAAGTTGCAGCAACAGCGCAAGTCCAATGCTCGCTTCCGCAGCCGCAAGGCTGATGGCGAGAATGTACATCACCTGACCATCGGTCTGGCCCCAGTAGCTTCCGGCGACCACAAAGGCCAGCGCAGAGGCGTTAATCATGATTTCCAGCCCAATCAGCATAAACAGCAGATTGCGGCGGATAACCAGACCGGTTAAGCCCAGTACGAATAAGACAGCCGCGAGGATCAGTCCATGTTGTAAGGGGATCATGCGTGCTCCTCCGTTTTTCTTTTCGCGCGGTCATCCGTGCGGTTGCTCAGCACTTCGCCAGAACGTTCTTCGCGACCGACGTGGAAGGCCACAACCAGACCCGCCAGCAGCAGCATTGACGCCAGCTCAACCGCCAGGACATAAGGTCCGAACAGCGAGATACCGACCGCTTTCGCGCTAATTGGCGTTCCGTCGATGCCCTGATCGTTAACGCCGAGAATCGCGTAGACAATCACCGCCAGCATGATGGCCGACAGAATCGCCGGACCAATCCACACTTGCGGTCTCAGCCACTGACGTTCCTGTTCGATTTCAGCACCGCCCAGGTTAAGCATCATGACCACGAACACGAACAGCACCATGATGGCACCCGCGTACACGATAATTTCCAGCGCACCGGCGAAGTAAGCGCCCAGCGAGAAAAACACCCCAGAAATCGCCAGCAGCGAAATAATCAGGTACAGCAGTGCGTGTACCGGATTAGTGTGGGTGATGACCCGCAAGGTTGCGAGAATGGCTATCAGGCCACAGATATAAAAAGCGAACTCCATTGCCCCTCTCCTTACGGTAACAGGCTCTTGACGTCGATAGGCTTGGCTTCGTTCTCTGCTTCGCCCTTATCTTTGCCGTCGATTGCCATACCTGCCATCCGGTAGAAGTTATATTCCGGATATTTACCCGGACCGGAGATCAGCAGATCCTCTTTCTCGTAAACCAGATCCTGGCGCTTATACTCACCCAGTTCGAAATCCGGAGTAAGCTGAATGGCCGTTGTCGGACAGGCTTCTTCGCACATACCGCAAAAAATGCAGCGTGAGAAGTTGATGCGGAAAAACTCCGGATACCAGCGACCATCTTTAGTCTCTGCTTTTTGCAGAGAGATGCAGCCGACCGGACAGGCTACCGCACACAGGTTACAAGCAACGCAGCGCTCTTCGCCGTCCGGGTCGCGCGTCAGTACGATACGACCACGAAAACGGGGCGGTAGATAGACCGGCTCTTCCGGGTACATCTGCGTTTCGCGTTTGGCGAACGCATGCAGGCCGATCATCCAGATACTACGAAGCTGGGTGCCTGCGCCTACAAGTAATTCTTTTAAGGTCATGGTCTTTGTGTCCCTTATTGCGCCTGCCACAGAATGACAGCCGCCGTTACCAGCAAATTGACGAGCGTCAGCGGCAGACAAACTTTCCAGCCGAAGGACATTACCTGGTCATAACGAGGACGCGGTAACGACGCACGAATCAAAATGAACATCATCATAAAGAACGCGGTTTTCAGCGCGAACCAGACGAATGGCGGTAAGAACGGGCCATGCCAGCCACCGAAGAACAGGGTAACCATCAACGCAGAAATGGTGACGATACCGATGTACTCCCCCACGAAGAACAGACCGAATTTCATCCCGGAATATTCAATATGGTAACCATCGGCCAGTTCCTGCTCGGCTTCCGGTTGGTCAAACGGGTGACGGTGACAGACCGCGACGCCCGCGATGGCAAAGGTGACAAAACCAAAGAACTGCGGAATAACGTTCCAGATGTCGGCCTGGTTATTGACGATGTCGGTCATGTTAAATGAACCGGCCTGCGCCACCACGCCCATCAGGGAAAGTCCGAGGAACACTTCATAGCTCAGGGTCTGCGCAGACGCACGCATTGCCCCCAACAGTGAGTATTTGTTGTTGCTCGACCAACCGGCGAACAGCACCGCGTACACCGCCAGACCAGCCATCATCAGGAAGAACAGGATCCCGATGTTAAGGTCAGCGACCACCCAGTTCGGACTGACCGGCACAATGGCGAAGGCCAGCAGCAGCGAGGTGAAAGCGATCATCGGTGCCAGCGTAAAGATGACGCGATCCGAGAATTTCGGGATCCAGTCTTCTTTAAAGAACATCTTGATCATGTCCGCAACCAGCTGGAGCGAACCGCCCCAGCCTACACGGTTTGGCCCGTAACGGTTCTGGAACAGACCCAGCAGACGACGTTCGCCAAAGCTCATGAATGCCCCGCAGGTGACCACCACCAGCAGGATCACTACCGCTTTGAGAATGCTCAGCAGGATCTCAATCAGATCGGGTGTAATCCAACTCATTGTTGTGCCTCCTGCAGATCCTCAAGACGCGCACCTGCCAGAACCGGCGCGATACCCGGCATACCCATCGGCAAACCAACCTGCCCCGCCGTTAACCCTTCTGCGATTTCAACCGGCAGCGTGACCGTATTGCCGTCGTAACTAAAGGAAACGTGCGTGCCGGTATTGACGCCCAACTTCGCAGCATCTGCCGGGTTGAGTTTAATGTACGGCTGCGGCATGCGGGTCTGAATGACCGGCGCGCGCTGGGACATTTCGTCGCTACCAAACAGATGATAGTACGGCGCGATACGCCACTGACCATCCTGCGCCTGGAAGCTCGCCGGAACGGTAGTGAAGTAGTCAAGACCGCCTTCAGAGGCTTCAATCAGACGCACGCCCGGATCGCCATGGCGCAGTTTGCCGCCCACTTCATCCTGGAACTTGTTCCACGCTTGTGGGGAGTTCCAGCCTGGTGCCCAGGCAAACGGAATTTGTGAACGCGGCGCAGACGGCTGGTTGTTCCCTTCCATCGAGAAGGCAAACATAGTGTCTTTGTCCTGCGGTTGACGCGGTTCATGCACGCTGATGTTGGCACGCATGGCGGTACGACCGCTGTAACGATGCGGCTCACGTGCCAGTTTCTGCCCACGAATACGGAAGCTCGCGTCCGGCGCGGCATCTTTAATACCAGCCAGTTGCGGCAGCGCGGCTATGGCGGCGTCGATGACGTGATCGAGCTGCGTCCAGTCCACTTCACGGCTCTGCACGGTGCTGTGCAGCGAATGCAGCCAGCGCCAGCTTTCCAGCATCACAATGCTGCTGTCGTAGTAGCTTGGGTCATACACCTGGAAGAAACGCTGTGCGCGGCCTTCGTTGTTGATGACCGTACCGTCGCTTTCTGCAAAACTTGCTGCAGAAAGAACCAGATGGGCATTGTCCATAATCGCGGTACGCTGATGGTCAACGACCAGTACCAGCGGTGCTTTCGCCAGGGCAGCGTTAACGCGAGTGGCGGACGCATGGCGATGCAGGTCATTTTCCAGCACCACTACGGCGTCAGCACGACCTGTTTCCAGTTCGGTCAGCGCATCATCAAGCGAACCGCCGCCAATCATGCCGAGGCCCATGCTGTTAACAGAGCGGGCAATCATGGTGATGCCAACATCTGCGCCACGACCTTTCAGCGCCTTCGCCACGTTGGCAGCGGCCTGAATCACTTCAGCGCTACCGGCGTTGGTACCAGAAATAATCAACGGTTTCTTCGCACCAGCCAGGGCCTGAACGATGACGTCGATTTTGTTCTGCAGGTCGCGGTCGATACCGTCAACCGCCGGGGCGGTGTTATCCAGCGCGTGGGCAATTGCGAAACCTAAACGCGCCTGATCTTCAACCGGAGCACGGTAGGTCCATGCCGCGATATCATCCAGACGGGTGTTATCCACGTTGGTCACGAACAGCGGGTGCTTGGCACGTTGGCCGATGTTGAGGATCGCGGCAATCTGCCAGTCAGCCACTTTCTGCGCTGCTGCCATTTCGCGTGCTTTACCTTTCACCGCCTGACGTACAGCCAGCGCAACGCGCGCGCCGGTCTGGGTGACATCTTCGCCCAGTACCAGTACCGCATCGTAAGATTCAATCTCGCGCAGCGCCGGGGTATGAATACCGCCGTCACGCAGCACGCTCAGCGCCAGTTGCAGACGTTCCAGTTCGCCTTGAGCGATACCGGTATAGAAGTTTTCCGCACCCACCAGTTCGCGCAGCGCAAAGTTGCTTTCAACGCTGGCGCGCGGGGAACCGATGCCGATCACTTTCTTCGACTGACGCAGAATATCAGCCGCGCCCTGCATTGCCTGCTCGGCGTTGAGGGTGATCAGATCGTCGCCACGACGCTGAACCGGCTGACGCGGACGGTCTTTCAGGTTCACGTAACCATAGCCAAAACGACCACGGTCGCAGAGGAAGTAGTGGTTAACGGTACCGTTATAACGGTTTTCGATACGACGCAGTTCACCGTAACGCTCTCCCGGGCTGGTGTTACAGCCAATGGAACACTGCTGGCAGATGCTCGGCGCAAACTGCATGTCCCATTTACGGTTATAACGCTCGGAGTGCGTTTTATCGGTGAACACACCGGTCGGACAGATTTCTACCAGGTTACCGGAGAATTCGCTTTCCAGCACGCCGTCTTCCGGGCGACCAAAGTAGACGTTGTCATGTGCGCCATAGACGCCCAGATCTGCGCCATCAGCGTAATCTTTGTAGTAGCGAACGCAGCGATAACAGGCGATGCAGCGGTTCATTTCGTGAGAGATGAACGGCCCCAGGTCCTGGTTGCGGTGGGTGCGCTTGGTAAAGCGGTAGCGACGGAAGCTATGACCCGTCATCACGGTCATATCCTGAAGGTGGCAGTTACCGCCCTCTTCGCAGACCGGACAGTCGTGTGGGTGGTTAGTCATCAACCACTCCACCACGCTTTCACGGAACTGTTTCGCTTCTTCGTCATCGATAGAAATAAAGGTGCCTTCGGTAGCCGGTGTCATACAAGACATCACCAGGCGACCACGCGTATCTTCCGCGTTTTGATATTGCTTCACCGCACACTGGCGGCAAGCACCGACGCTTCCCAGCGCCGGGTGCCAGCAAAAGTACGGAATATCAAGGCCGAGGGACAGACAAGCTTCTAGCAGGTTGTCTGCACCATTAACCTCATATTCTTTGCCGTCTACATGAATCGTAGCCATAGTCAGCATGCTTCCAGTTGGCTTAGTCAGTGACTAAGCGTTAATCGAATTTCTTTTCCGCTTTATCCTTCAAGCTGCCTCGGCATTGGCTTCCCTCGCTCCTCCCAGTCACTTACTTTAGTAAGCTCAGGGGTTCTCTCGGTTGCCGCCTTGACGCATCTTGAATGCTTTCGCGTAAAACGTTTACCAGCGCTCTTTCAGCAGGTTCGGCTGAATACCACCAATCGCATGGGTATTGCTGAAGGTCTGCTTGATGCCAGCTTCGAATTCTTCGCGGAAATATTTAATGGCGCTCTGCAGCGGTTCGACCGCACCCGGTGCGTGTGCACAGAAGGTTTTACCCGGACCGAGGAAACGACACAGTTGCTCAAGTGTCTCGATATCCCCAGGCTGGCCTTCGCCACGCTCCAGCGCACGCAGAATTTTTACGCTCCACGGCAAACCATCACGGCACGGTGTACACCAGCCGCAGGACTCGCGGGCAAAGAACTCTTCGAGGTTACGCACCAGCGGCACCATGCCAATCTCGTGATCGACCGCCATCGCCAGCGCGGTACCCAGACGGCTACCGGCTTTACCGATGCTTTCGAACTCCATCGGCAGGTCAAGGTGCGCTTCGGTCAGGAAGTCAGTCCCCGCACCGCCCGGCTGCCAGGCTTTGAACTTCAGTCCATCACGCATGCCGCCCGCGTAATCTTCGAGGATTTCACGCGCGGTGGTGCCAAACGGCAGCTCCCACAGTCCCGGATTCTTCACGCGACCAGAGAAACCCATCAGCTTGGTACCGGCGTCTTTGCTCTTCGAAATATTCTGGTACCACTCCACACCGTTGGCGAGGATAGCCGGTACGTTACACAGAGTTTCGACGTTGTTTACGCAGGTCGGCTTACCCCAGGCGCCAGAGCTTGCCGGGAACGGCGGCTTGGAGCGCGGGTTAGCACGACGACCTTCGAGGGAGTTGATCAGTGCGGTTTCTTCACCGCAGATGTAACGCCCTGCCCCGGTGTGCACAAACAGTTCGAAGTCGAAACCGGTGCCCATGATATTTTTGCCAAGCAGACCCGCTTCGGTCGCTTCAGCAATGGCGCGACGCAGATTGACCGCCGCTTCAATGTATTCACCGCGCAGGAAGATGTAACCGCGGTACGCTTTCAGCGCAAACGCGGAGATCAGCATGCCTTCCACCAGCAGGTGCGGCAGCTGTTCCATCAACAGACGGTCTTTATAGGTGCCCGGCTCCATTTCATCGGCGTTACACAGCAGGTAACGGATGTTCATGGATTCGTCTTTCGGCATCAGGCTCCACTTCAGTCCCGTGGAAAAGCCCGCGCCGCCGCGCCCTTTCAGGCCGGCGTCTTTTACCTGATTGACGATTTCGTCCGGTGACAGCCCGGTCAGGGCCTTACGCGCACCTTCGTAACCGTTCTTGCTACGGTATTCATCCAGCCATATTGGCTGGTTGTCATCGCGCAGACGCCAGGTCAGCGGATGCGTTTCGGGAGTACGGATAATGTCTTTCATTTATACCGCTCCAGCAGTTCGGGAATGCCTTCCGGGGTCAGATGAGCATGCGTGTCTTCATCGATCATCATGTTCGGCCCCTTGTCGCAGTTCCCCAGGCAACAGGTCGGCAGCAGCGTAAAGCGACCGTCAAAGGTCGTCTGCCCCGGCTTGATGTTGAGTTTTTTCTCAAGCGCAGCCTGGATCCCCTGATAGCCGTTGATATGGCACACCACGCTATCGCAGTAGCGGATCACGTGGCGACCGACCGGCTGGCGGAAGATCTGGCTGTAAAACGTGGCAACACCTTCAACGTCGCTTGCCGGGATACCCAGCACATCAGCGATCGCATAGATCGCCCCATCCGGCACCCAGCCACGCTGTTTCTGAACGATTTTCAGCGCTTCAATGGACGCCGCACGCGGGTCTTCGTAGTGGTGCTTCTCGTGCTCAATCGCTTCACGCTCAGCCGCACTCAGCTCAAAAGCCTCAGTTTGTGGTTGTTGATTCTCGTGCATAATTAGCGGTCCACATCTGACATAACAAAATCGATACTACCCAGATGGACGATAAGGTCGGACACCAGGCTGCCACGTACCGCTACCGGGATCTGCTGCAAATGCGCATAGCTCGGCGTACGGATACGAGTACGGTAACTCATGGTGCTGCCATCGCTGGTCAGGTAGTAACTGTTGATACCCTTGGTCGCTTCCACCATCTGGAAGGATTCTTGCGCCGGCATAACCGGGCCCCACGACACTTGCAGGAAGTGGGTGATCAGGGTTTCGATATGCTGTAGCGTGCGCTCTTTCGGCGGCGGCGTGGTCAGCGGGTGATCCGCTTTGAACGGGCCTTCCGGCATGTTGTTGAGGCACTGCTCAAGGATGCGCAGACTCTGGCGCAGCTCTTCAACCTTCAGCATCACACGGGTGTAGCAGTCGGAAACACCACCGCCCACCGGGATTTCGAAGTCGAAGTTTTCATAGCCTGAGTACGGACGTGACTTACGCACGTCGAAATCAATACCGGTTGCACGCAATGCAGCACCGGTACAACCCCAATCCAGCGCTTCTTTCTTACCGTAAGCGGCAACGCCCTGCGAACGGCCTTTCAGGATGGTGTTGCGCAGCGCAGCTTTCTCGTAGGAATCCAGACGCTTTGGCATCCAGTCGAGGAAATCACGCAGCAGCTTGTCCCAACCGCGCGGCAGGTCGTGCGCAACGCCGCCGATACGGAACCAGGCCGGGTGCATACGGAAACCGGTGATCGCTTCAACCACGTCATAGATTTTCTGACGGTCGGTAAAGGCGAAGAACACGGGGGTCATCGCGCCGACGTCCTGAATGAACGTAGAGATATACAGCAGGTGGCTGTTGATACGGAAAAGTTCAGAAAGCATTACGCGGATCACGTTGACACGATCCGGTACGGTAATGCCCGCCAGCTTTTCTACCGCCAGCACGTACGGCATTTCGTTCACGCAGCCGCCGAGGTATTCGATACGGTCGGTGTACGGAATGTAGCTGTGCCAGGACTGACGTTCACCCATCTTTTCGGCGCCACGATGGTGGTAGCCGATGTCAGGCACACAGTCGACGATCTCTTCGCCGTCAAGCTGAAGAACAATACGGAATGCACCGTGAGAAGACGGGTGGTTCGGACCGAGGTTGAGGAACATAAAGTCCTCGTTTTCGGTACCGCGTTGCATGCCCCAGTCTTCAGGTTTGAAGGTCAGTGATTCCATTTCCAGATCCTGCTTGGCTTTGGTCAGCTCAAACGGATCGAATTCGGTCGCACGCGCCGGGTAATCTTTACGCAGCGGATGGCCTTCCCAGGTATGCGGCATCAGCAGACGCGTCAGGTGCGGGTGGCCTTCGATATCAATACCAAACATTTCCCAGGTTTCACGCTCATACCAGTTGGCGTTAGGGAACAGTTTGGTGAACGTCGGCACGCGCAGATCGTTTTCAGACAATGCCACCTTGAGCATGATATCGCGATTGCGTTCAATGGAGATCAGGTGATAGAAAACGGAAAAATCCGCGGCAGGTAACCCTTCGCGGTGCGTACGCAGACGTTCGTCCATACCGTGTAAGTCAAACAGCATGACGTAAGGTTTCGGCAATCTCTTTAAGAAATCACCCACTTCCAGGAGTTGTTCACGCTTGACCCAAACAACGGGTACCCCGGTGCGAGTCGCCTGAACGGTAAAGGCATCCGGCCCAAAACGGTTGCGCAGTTCGCCAATGACCGGGTCATCGAGATGATCCCGTGTTTGCCAGGCAGCGTCTTGCGCGGTTAAGTCGGTCATATTGTTCACCATTGCAAATGGTCCGTGGTAGTCAGCAGTGCTTCGCGCTGTTTATCCACTTCATCTTTCAAGCTGTCTCGGTGTTGGCTGCCTTCCCTCACCCCAGTTACTTACTTATGTAAGCGCCAGGGGATTCGCTCAGTTGCCGCCTTGATACACCTTGAATGATTTTGTGTATGTCTAATAGTTCACGAAGCGAAGTGTTGCTGCCGACAGGCGCAAATTAAATCTCGTCCGGTGAGCGAAGATTCGTGACAGCAATACGTTCGCCACGCTTACGCTCGCGCTCTGACTGCATATTGGCGCGATAAACACCCTGATCACCAACCACCCAGGAGAGCGGACGGCGTTCTTTGCCAATGGAGTCTTGCAGCAGCATCAGCGCCTGCATGTAAGCTTCCGGACGCGGCGGGCATCCCGGGATGTACACATCGACCGGAATAAACTTATCAACGCCCTGTACGACGGAGTAAATATCGTACATACCGCCGGAATTAGCGCATGCGCCCATGGAAATAACCCACTTAGGTTCCAGCATCTGATCGTACAGACGCTGAATAACCGGGGCCATTTTGGTAAAGCAGGTGCCGGCCACGACCATCAGGTCTGCCTGGCGCGGAGATGCACGCAGTACTTCTGCACCAAAACGGGCCACGTCATGTACGGCAGTGAACGAGGTCACCATCTCAACGTAGCAGCAGGAAAGGCCAAAGTTGTATGGCCAAATTGAGTTTTTACGGCCCCAGTTAACCATGTCATGCAGTTTGCCCATGAACACGTTTTTGTTAACTTCTTGCTCCAGGGGGTCGGTTACGATCTCCTGTTTTTGCAGGGGGTAACGGTCGTTCTCACCGTTAGGATCTATGCGGGTGAGCGTATAATCCATCTTAATGCCTCGCGGTTAGCGTTGACGATTAGCGATACTGTTCGTTTCCGGGTTCATACGCTCGCGGCGTGAACGCGCGGGCGTCCAGTCCAGCGCGCCAATACGCACCAGATAAACCAGACCTGCCAGTAACACAAAAATAAAAATTGCAGCTTCCACAAAGCCAATCCAGCCGCTTTCACGGATAGACGTCGACCATGCGAAAAGATACAGCGCTTCAACGTCGAAGATAACGAAGAACATGGCTACCAGATAAAACTTGGCAGACAGGCGCAAGCGGGCGGTGCCGACCGAGTCGATACCTGATTCAAACGGCACGTTTTTAGATCTCGCGCGCGCGCGACCACCTAAAAACCAGCCGCCGACGAGCATCAGGCAGCACAGGCCAATGGCAACAATAAGAAAGATAGCGAATGCCCAGTGATGAGCGATGATTTCAGTGGATGTTGACATACTCATTGCTTACTCATCAAAAGTAGCGCCAAATTCTCTGCTCTTTACGGCAGATGAACGCCACATCGATTCATGGGGAGGAATAAAAAAAACCTTACAATCACTGTAGAAAACGATTTATACAGCCAATTGATGGGGTTTTTTACTCCTTTCTATAACCTTTTGTCAACTTTAACAAAAGTTTCCTCACATTATTTTACACCAATTCAATTTCATTAACATAAAGTGCTATTTAGCCTGATTCCGATTGAGTCATCAGTCAATTTTAATGTTGTTGAATCGTGTCCGTAGTGAAGTAAAAAAGATAATACACCTCTATTTTGACAGGAATTCGTGCAGATGCCTCCCCCTAAATGTGAGTATTTTCTTGATCTGTGACACGCTTTTGTTAATCCACCATAAAAAACAGCAACAATTTCTCTAGTTTTTTAACATGAAAATAAATCACCCTTATGCTGTTTATTTTCTGTGCGATCTACGTGCTGTTTTTTTACCCGCTGATTTTATTCACTTTTCATTCACAAAATGACGTTAATCTGCGTAATTCGTATAAAAAAAGAGCCACTGAAAGCTTTTTCATCTTTAGTGGCTCTTTTTTGCACTTACATTTTAAAATGATTATTTGTGACTCGTTACTCAAAATCACCTTCAACGATCAGCGAATCATCTCCCCCTTCAGGGGTAAACTGATTGTATTGCCAGGGGTTTTGGTAACTCTCCATCGACCTAAAAATAACCTGAGCTAACTCGTTTTGCGTGCTGGAATCACAGCACAGCAGGTACTCAGTTTCTGGCAATGGTGGCAAACCGTCCACCGAGCCTAATACGCGCAAGTCCGGGCTCATCATTTCTACCGGACGGGCCGTGACGCCCAAGCCCGCTTTTACTGCAGCCCGAACTGCGGGCAATGTTGAAGCCACATAGGCCAGACGCCACGGGATCTGCGCGGCGTTTAGCGTAGACAGCACGATATCGCGAAACGGGCTGGGATCGTCCAGCAGGACCAGCGGTACGGGTTCCCCTTTCTGCAATATATATTCGGCCGCGCAATACCAGTGCGTCGGTGAGGTGCGCAGATTCAGGCACTCAAAATCACCAGGGCGGTTGGTGGTCACCACCAAATCCACCTCTTGCGACTTCAGCATATCGACCATAAAAGCGTTACGCTTAACTCTTACGTCCAGCGCAAGCTTCGGATAAACCGAACTGATGCGGTTGAGTAAAAACGGCAGTATCGTATCGGCGGATTCATCAGAAGCGCCAATAGTTAACACTCCCTGAAGATTATTGAACATTAATGATGAGCAAGCCTCATCATTGAAGCGCAAAATTTTTCTGGCGTAACCCAACAGCTGAATACCATGTTCCGTCAGCAGTTTGTTACGTCCGTGGCGCGCGAACAACTCTTTCCCGACAAGTTGCTCGAGGCGTTGCATTTGCTGGCTCACCGCAGACTGAGTGCGACATACCGCAGCAGCCGCCGCCGCCGCGAAGGTATTCAGATCGGCAACAGCAACAAACGTTCTCAGCAGATCGAGATCGAGGTTAATTATCGGACGATTTGCATTTATCATAAATTTTCACTTACTCGCGGGTCATTCCGGGTTAATGCTGTGCATTCAGAAACAAACAATTCCATTTGAAATGAGCCTCCCTCGCAGTTTCACTTAGTGTAACTAAGTGAAAATAAGGATGTATTGAGCGTAACAACTGAAACACCCATCTTACTTCGCTATATAATACGCCGCGTCACTAATCGGAATATAGCAAAGAGAAAGCGCCATTTTTTAGCTACAGGCTGATTTTCACTAATGGAAAACATGTAAATTTTGTAAATATGAGAAATAGTTAACAAACACTAATTTACACATTAAAAGCTAACTTTTCAGCATGTTATGAACTGAGTGTCAGCATTAGAATTATCAAACAACATACACTACTTACCATTTCATGGGACTTATCTTAACCCAAAACCACTATATTTATAAGTGTTATCGCGAATAATCTGATGCAAAATGGTGTTATGTCTGGTCCGTCGTTTTCGTATTATTAACGCATTGAATGGATACTGTTTAAATATTAAATAATAATTAATTAAAACCCTCACCATTCATTAATTATGCTTAACAATAGATTCACACTGCAAGCCCGACAGATCATGCCGATAACAGACTGTAAGGATAAGTGTTCCGTATTTTAGAATTACGCTTTCCACCGCCATAAGCTGATTGTTTTCGCAGCTGACCCATAACTATTTCTTACCAGACAAACAACCAGGATACAGCCAATTGAATGGAATATATAACCACATTATATAATTTTATTAGAATAAAATTCTAATAAATGATAATTAAGCACTCTTTTTCGGTTAATTGTAGCTTTGTGATCCATCAAAATCTTCTGCTAAAGACCCTTCAAAACGCACCGTCGTAAGAGTACATTGTTCTGTGCTGACTTCCACGGCAGGGAGTGGCATTCACAGCTAAAAAGGTCAAGGTTCATGTCCCCTATTGAAAAATCCAGCAAATTAGAAAATGTCTGTTATGACATTCGAGGCCCAGTTCTGAAGGAAGCAAAGCGTCTGGAAGAAGAAGGCAATAAGGTTCTGAAACTTAACATCGGCAACCCAGCGCCATTCGGGTTTGAAGCACCCGATGAAATTCTGGTTGATGTGATCCGTAATTTGCCCACAGCGCAAGGATATTGCGACTCAAAAGGTCTTTATTCCGCCCGCAAAGCGATAATGCAGCATTACCAGGCTCGTGGGATGCGCGACGTTACCGTGGAAGACATTTATATTGGTAACGGTGTTTCCGAGTTAATTGTTCAGGCAATGCAGGCGTTGCTGAATAGCGGGGACGAAATGCTGGTGCCTGCGCCTGATTATCCGCTGTGGACGGCGGCAGTATCGCTTTCCAGTGGTAAGGCTGTGCACTACCTGTGTGATGAATCCTCTGACTGGTTCCCGGACCTCGACGATATTCGTGCCAAAATTACCCCACGCACGCGTGGGATCGTCATCATCAACCCCAACAACCCTACCGGCGCCGTCTATTCCAAAGAGCTGCTGATGGAGATTGTTGAGATTGCGCGTCAGCATAATCTTATTATCTTTGCTGACGAGATTTACGACAAAATTCTTTATGATGACGCAGAGCATCATTCTATTGCCCCGCTGGCACCAGATCTGCTGACCATCACCTTCAACGGTCTGTCAAAAACGTATCGTGTTGCGGGTTTCCGCCAGGGCTGGATGGTACTGAACGGACCAAAGAAACACGCCAAAGGGTATATTGAAGGTCTGGAGATGTTGGCCTCTATGCGTTTGTGCGCCAACGTTCCGGCGCAGCATGCCATCCAAACCGCACTGGGCGGATACCAAAGCATTAGTGAATTCATCATGCCTGGCGGACGCCTGTATGAACAGCGCAACCGTGCCTGGGAATTACTCAACGACATTCCCGGCGTTTCATGCGTGAAGCCGCGCGGCGCGCTGTACATGTTCCCGAAAATTGATGCCAAGCGCTTCAATATTCATGACGACCAGAAAATGGTGCTCGACTTCCTGTTACAGGAAAAAGTGCTGCTGGTGCAGGGTACAGCATTCAACTGGCCATGGCCGGATCACTTCCGTATCGTGACGCTGCCGCGTATTGATGATATCGAAATGTCGCTAAGCAAATTTGAGCGCTTCCTGTCTGGCTATCACCAGCTGTAAGTCGAAAATCAGCAACCGGAATACGCTAAATAATTCGAGTTGCAGGAAGGCGGCGACGCAATGAATCCCCAGGAGCTTACAAGAGTAAGTGACTGGGGTGAATGAGGAAAGCCAACGCGCATGCAAATTGAATTATGACGAGTATTTGCATCTGACAGCCTTCTCTGCGCAAAATGACTCTTAGGTTGCCATCATATAAGGGTCGTTATGAAGCAGAGCCATTTTTTTGCCCACCTCTCCCGTCTGAAACTCATTAACCGCTGGCCGCTGATGCGCAACGTGCGCACCGAAAACGTATCTGAACACAGTCTGCAAGTCGCGATGGTTGCGCATGCGCTGGCGGCAATTAAGAACCGCAAGTTTGGCGGTCAGGTTAACGCTGAACGCATTGCCCTGCTGGCGATGTATCACGATGCCTCCGAAGTGCTGACCGGCGACCTCCCTACTCCAGTGAAATACTTCAACTCGCAAATCGCCCAGGAATATAAAGCTATTGAGAAAATTGCCCAGCAGAAACTGGTCGACATGGTGCCTGATGAACTGCGCGATATTTTTGCACCGTTAATTGATGAACACGCCAGCAGCGATGAAGAGCGAGCGATTGTCAAACAAGCCGATGCGCTTTGCGCCTATCTGAAGTGCCTTGAAGAACTTTCGGCCGGAAATAATGAGTTTCTGTTGGCGAAAACGCGGCTGGAAAAAACGCTGGAATCACGTCGCAGTGAAGAGATGGACTATTTTTTAGACGTTTTTGTACCGAGTTTCCACCTCTCGCTGGATGAAATTAGCCAGGACTCGCCATTGTAAGTTTGCGGCGACGTTGCCTTTGTAGGCCGGATAAGACGTTTACGTCGCCATCCGGCATCGTGCGTCATCATGCCTGATGGCGCTACGCTTGTCCGGCCTACAAGACCCGCGCAGCGACGCCGGGGAAGCATTAGAATGGGAACAGCATCGGGATCATCACGATGCACACGGCCATGACAATCACCGTAAACGGCACGCCAATTTTCACAAAGTCGCTAAAGCTGTAGTTGCCCGGTCCCAGCACCAGTGTGTTAACCGGTGAAGATACCGGTGTCATAAAGGCTGCCGATGCCGCCATCGCAATCGCCATCGCAAAAGGATACGGTGAAACCCCCATCGACTTTGCCGCCGCTAACGCAATTGGCGCCATCAGCACCGCCGTCGCGGTATTAGAAATAAATAACCCGATGGTGGCGCACAGTACGAACAGGCAGCCCAGCATCATGTACGGGCCATATCCCCCACCGACATCCATCAATCCCTTCACCACCAGATCGACACCGCCCGTTTTTTGCAGGGCCAGCGCGAAGGGCATCATCCCGACGATCAAAATAATGCTCGGCCAGTGGATGGCTTTATACGCACTTTCGGCATCAATACAGCGGAATTTGCCCATCAGCAGGCAGGCGATAATCGCGGCAACGGTGTTGGGGATTTCATCGGTCAGCATCAACGCAACCATCAGAACCAGGCAGAAAATCGCATGCGGAGCCTGGCTGTGCGCCGGAGATGCTTCACTGACCTCAACGGGCATATTCAGCACCACAAAATCGCGCCCCTTTTTGCCAAGTGCAGAGATCAGTTTCCAGTTACCCACCACCAGAATAATATCCCCCATCAGCAGCGGCTCATTGACGACCGCTCCGGCCAGTGCCGCGCCATCGCGCTTTAATCCGACCACGTTAAGCCCATAGCGTGTACGAAATCCGATTTCCCGCACCGTTTTACCGATCAACTCCGATTCCGGGATCAGAGAAATTTCCGCCATCCCCACATCCAGCGCCTGTTCGGAGAAATATTCACCGCGCAGCACCATCGGCTCCAGCAGTTGTTCACTACAAAACTCTCGCAGATCTACATCAGCGGTGGACATATCAATCAGCAAAACATCGCGGGCACGAAATTCAGAAACCCCATTAACGTCAACAATGACGCGACGAAAACGGCGCCAGCGCTCAACGCCAATGACGTTCGCCCCGTAGCGTTCACGCAGTTTTAAATCATCCAGACGTTGACCAATCATCGGTGAGCCCGGGCGAATAGCCAACCGGCGAGCGCGCCCCGTGAGGCGATATTCTTTAATCAAATCGCGAAAAGTCCGGCGCTTCCATCCATCGCCCTGCTGACCGGCATCATCTCCCTTCAGCATAAAGCGCATCAGCAGCATATAAATAATGCCGAGCACCAGCACAACCAGTCCCAGTGGCGTCACGCTGAAGAAGCTGAAACCGTTAAGCCCTTCGCGAAGGAGTTCACTATTGACGACGAGGTTAGGCGGCGTGGCCACCAGCGTCATCATACCGCTGATCAACCCGGCAAAACTGAGCGGCATCATCAGACGTGAAGGTGAGGTCTGCATACGCATGGAGACGCTTAAGACAACCGGAATAAAGATGGCGACAACGCCGGTAGAACTCATAAATGCGCCGAGTCCGGCGACGGTAATCATCAGCAGCACCAGCATTTTCACTTCGCTGCTGCCGGCCACCTTCACCAGCCAGGCCCCCATCACGGTCGCGACCCCGGTTCGCACCAGGCCGTCGCCAATAATAAACAGGGCGGCTATCAAAATAACGTTAGGATCGCTGAAACCGGAAAAGGCCTCAGAAATGCTCAGTGTTCCACTCAGAACAAAGGCAACAATGACCAGCAAAGCGACCGCATCCATACGCACTCTGCCCGTCGCAAACAAAACCACGGCAATCGCCAGCAATGAGAGAACCCAGATCAATTCACCGTTCACAACATATCCTTGTTAAATGAGAGGGATGGACCGATTCTGCCATAAAAAAGCCCCAACAATCTGGGGCTAAATCATGATCAGGTATTTCTTACAACGACCACATTTCCGTTGGGTTGTTTGGTCACAGAAATATGCTCCAGACTGGTCAGTGAAAAATCGACCTCATCCAGACGCGGCGTGTCTACCGGGGCGTTCACGGCAATGACATGACACCCAGCAGCCAGACCAGAGAGCACTCCGGCTGGTGCATCCTCAACAACGGCACATTCTTGCGGGGCAAGGCCCAGCAGCTGTGCGCCTAACAGATAGGCGTCAGGCTCCGGCTTACCTCTTTTTACCCGCTCGGCAGTAACAAATACTTCCGGGGCTGGCAGACCCGCAACACGATGACGCGCCCGCGCCACCGGCATTGACCCCGAGGTGACGATCGCCCACGGGATCCCGGCCTTATTGAGGTGATTGAGCAGATCAACAGCCCCAGGAAGCGCAACGATCCCTGCGGTCTCCGTTGCCTCTATTTGTTCCAGTCGCGTAAACTCCGCGGCAATCTCCGCCTCTGACTTACCCACCATAAAGTGTCGCAGGGAGGTTATTGCCTGCTTGCCGTGAATAAAGCCCAGCACCTCATCGTGGTCGAGCCCAAAACGATCGGCCCAGTTGCACCATGCTCGTTCTACTGCTGGTAAGGAATCGACAAGCGTTCCATCCAGATCAAACAGAAAGCCTTTGCACTGCACGCTCGCCCCCTCAGGCATTAATGATTTGGTTAATTTCATTCGCGCTCAGGTGATACTGACGCGGGCAGGAGTGCCAGACACTCAACATACGCTGATATTTTTCCCACATCGGCGTCTGGGCGTTAAAGCCATGCGTACCGGCATCAAAATGAGTATAACGCCCTTCCACATTGACCATAAAACGCACGTAACCCAGGAAGCGGGCTTCCGTTGCGGCATCAAAACCCAAAAATGTGACGCGGCGCTCATCAATGGCCTGGGCGTCTTTAAGGTTAGTCCAGGAAACGTGTAATGCGTGATACATCTCCATGATGTCGATAATCGTGCGGCAGGTTTCTTCCGTCAGCTCACCAAACTCACGATCGAGCTCTCGCATCTGCAAGCCATAACCGCGTTCAATAATCGTCTGTAAACGACGATAACGCTCGGCGTTGGTTGGATCGAGCATGGTCATCATTTTGTACTGGTTAGACAAAATAAGACGTTGAGCGTTGGTCATTTCCATTTGGGACTCCTGTATCACTACTGCTGCGATGAAAAAAAAGAAGGCATCTTGTGCCTTCTTTTATATGCGTAATCAGGGGTCAATTACAAATCATCGAGGAAAGTTTTATCCAGTTGTTTGAAGGCACGCTTAAGCGTGTCAGCTAGCGCCTGATAATCCGGCTTCCCTTCTACCGGTGCCAGTGCTTGCCCGGCTTCTTGTAATTTTCCCCGTACTTCATAGAACCAGTTGAGAATCGAGGGCGGCAGCGGCGTAACGGAACGTTTACCTAACCACCACATGCCCTGCATCGGCAGACTGAGCGCAAACAGCGCGGTTGCTACGGCCGGTCCCAGTTGTCCACCCAGCGCGATTTGCCAGCACAGAGTAAAGACAGCGATGGGCGGCATAAAACGAGTCGCGTAACGCGTCATGCGGATCACACGATTCTCAACAAATACTGGCGCCAGGCGCTTTTCCATCGGCCACGTCTTAGCGTAGTGTTGCCCCCGGCGAAACAAACTGAAAAAATTTACGGAGCGATTATCCGGTGTCGACATGGCGGTTACCTCAACTTCACATATAAAATTTAAAAAATTTGTGCAAAACAACAACTGCAAGGGACGTCGTTCAAAACATTTTGTCTTCGATACCCACAATCAGGTATCCTGTGTCGGCCTGTAAGGCCTTTAGTCCAAAATCATTGAGTCGTCAAATTGGCATACAGTATGCCATTGGCTGAAAAATACGCAAAATGACATAGACTCAAAGGTATTTATTCCATCATGCCCAAAAAGACAACGGCGCATGATGTTAATCATAAACGTCGGTGTCATCATGCGCTACGCTCTTTGACTCCATGACGTTTTTTTAGCCACGTATCATAAATAGGTACTTCCATGTCGAGTAAGTTAGTACTGGTTCTGAACTGCGGTAGCTCCTCACTGAAATTTGCCATCATCGATGCAGTAAACGGTGAAGAATACCTTTCTGGTTTAGCCGAATGTTTCCATCTTCCAGAAGCACGTATCAAGTGGAAAATGGACGGCGGTAAACAAGAAGCGGCTTTAGGTGCAGGCGCCGCTCACAGTGAAGCGCTGAACTTCATCGTTAACACTATTCTGGCACAAAAACCGGAATTGTCCGCGCAATTGACTGCGATCGGTCACCGTATCGTACACGGCGGCGAGAAGTATACCAGCTCCGTGGTTATCGATGATTCCGTTATTCAGGGCATCAAAGATTCTGCCTCTTTCGCACCGCTGCACAACCCGGCTCACCTGATCGGTATTGCAGAAGCGCTGAAATCCTTCCCTAATCTGAAAGACAAAAACGTGGCCGTATTTGACACCGCGTTCCATCAGACTATGCCGGAAGAATCTTACCTCTACGCTCTGCCGTACAGCCTGTACAGAGAGCACGGTGTTCGTCGCTATGGCGCACACGGCACCAGCCACTTCTTCGTCACTCAAGAAGCAGCAAAAATGCTGAACAAACCGGTTGATGAACTGAACATCATCACTTGCCACCTGGGCAACGGTGGTTCTGTGTCTGCTATCCGTAACGGTAAATGTGTTGATACCTCTATGGGGCTGACCCCGCTGGAAGGTCTGGTGATGGGTACGCGTTCCGGTGACATCGACCCGGCGATTATCTTCCACCTTCACGACACCCTGGGCATGAGCGTTGACCAGATCAACAAAATGCTGACCAAAGAGTCTGGTCTGCTGGGTCTGACCGAAGTCACCAGCGACTGCCGCTATGTTGAAGACAACTACGAGACCAAAGAAGACGCTAAACGTGCAATGGACGTTTACTGCCACCGTCTGGCGAAATACATCGGTTCTTACACTGCACTGATGGACGGTCGTCTGGATGCCGTCGTCTTCACCGGTGGTATCGGTGAAAACGCCGCGATGGTTCGTGAACTGTCTCTGGGCAAACTGGGCGTTCTGGGCTTTGAAGTTGACCACGAACGTAACCTGGCCGCGCGTTTCGGCAAATCTGGTTTCATCAACAAAGAAGGTACCCGTCCTGCGGTGGTTATCCCAACCAACGAAGAACTGGTTATCGCGCAAGACGCGAGCCGTCTGACTGCCTGATTTCACACCGCCAGCCTAGCTGGCGGTGCTGTTTTGTAACCCGCCTGATGTCGGCGGTAACGAAAGAGGATAAACCGTGTCCCGTATTATTATGCTGATCCCTACCGGAACCAGCGTCGGTCTGACCAGCGTCAGTCTTGGCGTGATCCGTGCAATGGAACGTAAAGGCGTAAGTCTGAGCGTCTTTAAGCCGATCGCTCAACCGCGTGCTGGTGGCGATGCGCCAGACCAGACTACCGCGATTGTCCGCGCAAACTCGTCTCTGCCAGCCGCTGAGCCGCTGAAGATGAGCCACGTTGAATCTCTGCTCTCCAGCAATCAGAAAGATGTGCTGATGGAAGAGATCATCGCGAACTACCACGCGAACACCAAAGATGCAGAAGTGGTGCTGGTTGAAGGCCTGGTCCCAACCCGTAAGCACCAGTTCGCTCAGTCTCTGAACTACGAAATTGCGAAAACGCTGAACGCGGAAATCGTCTTCGTAATGTCTCAGGGCACTGACACCCCGGAACAGCTGAACGAGCGTATTGAACTGACTCGCAGCAGCTTCGGCGGCGCTAAAAACACCAACATCACCGGCGTAATCGTTAATAAACTGAACGCACCGGTTGATGAACAAGGCCGTACTCGCCCGGATCTGTCTGAGATTTTTGACGACTCTTCCAAAGCGAAAGTGGTTAAAGTTGACCCGGCTAAACTGCAAGAATCCAGCCCGCTGCCGGTTCTGGGCGCGGTGCCGTGGAGCTTTGATCTGATCGCCACTCGTGCAATCGATATGGCGCGTCACCTGAACGCCACCATCGTTAACGAAGGCGATATCAATACCCGTCGCGTGAAGTCTGTGACTTTCTGCGCACGCAGCATTCCGCACATGCTCGAACACTTCCGTGCTGGTTCTCTGCTGGTGACATCTGCCGATCGTCCTGACGTGCTGGTTGCAGCATGCCTGGCGGCAATGAACGGCGTAGAAATCGGCGCCCTGCTGCTGACTGGCGGCTACGAAATGGACGCGCGCATCACCAAACTGTGCGAACGCGCATTTGAAACTGGCCTGCCAGTATTCATGGTGAACACCAATACCTGGCAGACCTCTCTGAGCCTGCAGAGCTTCAACCTGGAAGTCCCGGTTGACGATCACGAGCGCATTGAGAAAGTTCAGGAATACGTGGCTAACTACATCAACGCTGATTGGGTTGAATCCCTGACCGCGACCTCTGAGCGCAGCCGTCGTCTGTCTCCGCCAGCGTTCCGCTACCAGCTGACCGAGCTGGCGCGTAAAGCAGGCAAACGCGTAGTTCTGCCAGAAGGCGACGAACCGCGTACTGTTAAAGCGGCAGCCATCTGTGCTGAACGCGGTATCGCGACCTGCGTCCTGCTGGGTAACCCGGATGAAATCACCCGCGTTGCGGCGTCTCAGGGCGTTGAACTGGGCGCTGGCGTAGAAATCGTTGACCCGGATGTGGTTCGCGAAAGCTATGTGGCTCGCCTGGTCGAACTGCGTAAAAACAAAGGTATGACCGAAACCGTTGCCCGCGAACAGCTGGAAGATAACGTGGTTCTCGGCACCCTGATGCTGGAACAGGACGACGTTGATGGCCTGGTTTCCGGTGCCGTTCACACCACCGCAAACACCATTCGTCCGCCGCTGCAGCTGATCAAAACAGCACCGGGCAGCTCTCTGGTGTCTTCCGTGTTCTTCATGCTGCTACCGGATCAGGTTTACGTTTACGGCGACTGCGCGATCAACCCGGATCCGACTGCAGAACAGCTGGCGGAAATTGCTATCCAGTCTGCTGATTCCGCGATTGCCTTCGGTATCGAACCACGCGTGGCGATGCTCTCCTACTCCACCGGCACCTCTGGTGCAGGTAGTGATGTAGAGAAAGTGCGCGAAGCAACGCGTCTGGCTCAGGAAAAACGTCCTGACCTGATGATCGATGGCCCGCTGCAGTACGATGCCGCCGTTATGGCTGACGTTGCGAAATCCAAAGCACCGAACTCTCCGGTTGCAGGTCGCGCTACCGTGTTCATCTTCCCGGATCTGAACACCGGTAACACCACCTACAAAGCGGTACAGCGTTCTGCCGACCTGATCTCCATTGGGCCGATGCTGCAGGGTATGCGCAAGCCGGTGAACGACCTATCTCGTGGCGCGCTGGTAGACGATATCGTCTACACCATCGCACTGACCGCGATCCAGTCTTCCCAGCAGCAGCAGTAATCTGCCGGGTGTGCCGGATGCACTTATCCGGCAACACCTTTGCTTATCAAACCGGAAATAGCTGATATTTCCGGTTTTTTTGTATCTTTTTTTCCTCGTGGCATATTCTGAAACATTTACCAGGATGCGCTGCATCAATGAATAACTATTCTCCTGTTTGCATACTTACCCTCTTTTGCATTGCAACAGGGATAGTCTTTCATGTCAGCAGTAACAGAATCACGGCCAGCCAGAAAATGGGCGATGCCCGACACGCTGGTCATTATTTTTTTCGTCGCCATTTTAACCAGCCTGGCGACCTGGGTCGTTCCCGTCGGGATGTTCGACAGCCAGGAAGTGCAGTATCAGGTTGATGGGCAAACCAAAACCCGTAAGGTGGTCGATCCCCACTCTTTTCGTATTCTGACCAACGATGCCGGAGAAGAGCAGTATCATCGGGTGAAATTTTTTACCACTGGCGATGAAAGCCCCGGGTTGATGAACTTTCCGTTCGAGGGATTAACCTCCGGCTCTAAATTCGGTACTGCCGTTGGCATCATTATGTTTATGCTGGTGATTGGCGGCGCGTTTGGCATCGTTATGCGCACCGGAACCATTGATAACGGCATCCTGGCACTGATCCGCCATACCCGGGGTAACGAGGTCTTGTTCATCCCGGTACTGTTTATTCTCTTCTCATTGGGCGGCGCGGTATTTGGTATGGGGGAAGAGGCGGTCGCCTTTGCCATTATCATCGCCCCGCTAATGGTGCGCTTAGGCTACGACAGCATTACCACCGTGCTGGTAACCTACATTGCCACCCAAATAGGCTTTGCCAGTTCATGGATGAATCCGTTCTGTGTGGTTGTCGCACAGGGCATTGCGGGCGTCCCGGTGCTCTCCGGCTCCGGTTTACGTATCGTGGTGTGGGTTATTGCTACGATGATTGGCCTGACTTTTACGCTGGCCTACGCTTCACGCATCAAGAAAAACCCCCTGCTGTCCCGCGTTCATGAATCAGACCGTTTTTTCCGCGAACAACAGGACGAGGTGGTAGAGCGACGCTTCACGCTGGGTGACTGGCTGGTACTTTTCGTACTCACTGCGGTAATGATCTGGGTGGTCTGGGGTGTTATCGTCAACGCATGGTTCATTCCTGAAATCGCCAGCCAGTTCTTCACCATGGGTTTGGTGATTGGCATTATCGGCGTCATCTTCCGGCTCAACGGGATGACGGTCAACATCATGGCGTCCTCATTTACTGAGGGCGCACGCATGATGATTGCCCCTGCCCTGCTGGTCGGTTTTGCCAAGGGGATATTACTGCTGGTTGGTAATGGAGAGGCAGGCGATGCGAGTGTGCTGAATACCCTGCTGCACAGCATCGCCAACGGCATTAGCGGCCTGGACAATGCCATCGCGGCATGGTTTATGCTGCTGTTCCAGGCAGTATTTAATTTCTTTGTCACTTCCGGTTCGGGTCAGGCCGCACTGACCATGCCACTGTTAGCACCGCTGGGCGATCTGGTCGGCGTAAATCGTCAGGTGACCGTGCTGGCCTTCCAGTTTGGCGACGGATTCAGCCACATTATCTATCCAACATCAGCATCATTAATGGCGACGTTAGGCGTTTGCCGGGTAGACTTCCGCAACTGGCTGAAGGTAGGAGCCACGCTGCTGGGCCTGCTGTTTATTATGTCCAGCGTAGTGGTGATTGGTGCGCAAATAATGGGTTATCACTAATTTTAACAATGCCGGATGGCGATGCAAACACATCACCATCCGGCAACTATACACAGCGTTAAAATAAAGATTTCGCTGCGTCAACGATCGCCTTAGCGGTAAGTCCATATTCCTCTTGTAAGAAATCCTGCGTACCCACCTGACCGTAGCGCTCCTTCACCCCCACTCGACGCATGGGTACCGGGCAGTTTTCTACCAACACTTCTGCCACCGCTGAGCCCAGTCCGTTATGGATACTGTGGTTTTCGCAGGTGACAATACGCCCGGTTTTCTCGGCGTAGTTTTTTACCAGCATTCGGTCGATAGGCTTTAGGGTAAACATATCAATCACCGCCGCGCTAACTCCTTCCTGTTCCAACTGACGTGCCGCTTCCAGCGCTTCCGCCACCATAATGCCGTTAGCAATCAGCGTAATATCTTCGCCTTCGCGCAGTACGTTCCCCTTGCCGATGGTAAACGTTGAGCCCGGCGCATACACGCTCGGCGCCTGTTTACGAATCGTACGTACCCAGTAGAAACCATCAAGATCGACAAGCTGGCGCAGAATATCATCGAACATCACCGCATCGGTCACCTCCAGCACCACCGAGTTCGCCAGACCGCGCACAATACCCATATCTTCAAATGACATATGGGTTCCGCCATTATGGCAAGCGGTAACTCCGGCATCCGAGGCGATCACTTTGACGTTGTTGCGCTGATAATCCAGCGACATAAAGAGCTGGTCAAAGCAGCGACGGCTGGCAAAAGCGGTAAAGGTATGAACAAACGGTTTGCGTCCGGCCAAGGCCAGCCCGGCCGCGGTGCCAATCACGTTTGCCTCCATAATGCCGCAGTTGATCACGTGCTGCGGATACTTCCGCGCCACGCCGTCCATCGCCATTGAGCTCATCAGGTCCGCTTCCAGGGCAATAATTGGGCTGCCTGCTTCAACCTGTTGCGTGATGAATCCGGCGTACACCTTACGCATCTCCACGCTATCTTTTTGTCCTGCGGGTGCAACCTTAATCATGTGCGGCCTCCAGTTGGCGAATCGTCTCGTTCAGCGCCGTTTTCATTTCATCCGTCAGGCGCAGGTGGTGGTTATTACTGAGCTGCTCGAGATACGGCACACCCTGCCCTTTAATGCTGTCGAGGATCACCACTCGCGGGAGTGCATCTTCAGGCGGGATCGGTTGAACTGCCGCCAATAATGCGGAAATGTCATCACCTTTAACGGTAACGGCATCAAAACCAAAAGCACGGAATTTATCTTCCAGATTGAAAGCGCAGATAATTTCGTCCAGCTTGCCGTCAAGCTGTAGCTTGTTCCAGTCAACAAACACGGTCAGATTATTCAGACGATGATGAGCAATAAACTGAAAGGCTTCCCAGCACTGGCCTTCATTCAACTCGCCATCACCTACGATACAGAATACGCGATTCGTGCGTCCCGCCAGCTTATGCGACAACGCCATACCGCCAGCGATAGAAATTCCCTGCCCCAGCGATCCGGTAGTCGCATCCACACCGCGTGTTTTCAGGCGGTCCGGATGACTCGGCAGACGCGTACCGTTATGGTTGAGCGTGCTGAGCTCTTCTATTGGAAAATAGCCCTTGATGGCTAACGTACTGTACAGCGCCGGCCCAGCATGGCCTTTCGACAGCACAAAATAATCGCGCTCCGGCCAGTCTGGATCGGCGGGGTCAATTTTCATCACTGCGCCATAGAGCACCGCCAGCGTTTCCACCACCGACATGCTGCCGCCATAGTGACCGAATCCCAGGTTCGTCAGCGACTTAAGGGTTGCAACGCGAATATCGCGCGCCAGTTGGGTCACTTCTTTCGTATTCATGATTTGGCTCCACTGTTCTCCTGCGCGCTACCGCCCGCAGATTTCTTTTTCGCAAAGATGTTGTACGCCACCAACACAGCGAACAACGCTACGACAAGACCCGTAATGGCAAACGGCGACATGTAGCGCGCCAGGTTATCAAGCACAATACCTACCGCGCCGAAATCGGCATCAGAGAAAGTGGTATTGGCAAAACCAATCGCCCCGAGTACCGGTAGCAGCAGCACTGGCAGGAAGGTAATCAGCAGGCCGTTAGCAAAAGCGCCAATCATCGCGCCACGACGCCCGCCGGTGGCATTACCGAACACCCCGGCAGTCGCTCCGGTAAAAAAGTGCGGCACCACGCCAGGTAGAATCAGCACCCACTTAAATTGCCCACAGAGGAACAGCCCGACCAGACCACCGAGGAAACTAAACAGGAAGCCAATCAGCACCGCATTAGGCGCGTAAGGATAAACAACTGGACAATCCAGCGCAGGACGCGCATTTGGCACCAGCTTTTCCGAGAAGCCAGTAAAAGCCGGGACGATTTCCGCCAGAATCAGACGTACCCCTTGTAGGATAATGAATACCCCAGCGGCGAAAGTAATCGCCATAATGATGGCATATACCAGATAGTTCTGGCCGCCGCTGTAGGTGCTTTCAACATACTCACGCCCCGCACTCACTGCCATAATCAGGTAGATGATCATCATGGTCAGCGAGATGGATATTGAGCTATCGCGTAGGAAACTCAGATTCTTTGGCAGATTCATCTCTTCAGTCGAGCGTGAACCTTTACCGCAGACGCTGCCAATCCAGCCTGAGAGTACATAGCCCAGCGTGCCAAAATGGCCGAAGGCGATATCATCAGTACCGGTAATCCGCTTCATATAGCGCTGCGCCAGCGCCGGAAAGAACGCCATCACCAGGCCGAGGATCAGCGAGCCGGTGAACACCAGCCCGACGCCTTCGAAGCCTGCCACAGTGAGAATCACGCCGATCATACAAGCCATGTAGAAGGTGTGATGCCCGGTCAGGAAGATGTATTTCAGGCGCGTAAAGCGGGCAACCAAAATATTCGCCACCATGCCAAACGCCATAATCAACGCGGTCGAAGCACCATATTTTTCCAGAGCAATAGAAACAATCGCCTCGTTATTAGGAATAATCCCCTGAATATTAAAGGCGTGTTCAAACATTCCCCCTAGCGGGTTTAGCGAGCCAACTAATACCGTCGCACCGCCGCCCAGAACAATAAAACCCAGAATAGTTTTTATGGTTCCTTTCATCACATCGGAAAATGATTTTTTTTGCGCCACCAGACCAATTAATGCAATTAATCCCACCAGCACCGAGGGCACTTTAAGAATATCAACAACAAAATTCAGCGTTTCAAGGATAAACATATCCGCCTCGCTATAAAGAGTTATTGTTTGGCGAACCACGCGCGCAACTGCGCTTCGAGTTCATTAATGTCGATGATGTTGGTGATCACCACCAGCTGGCTTTCCGGCACGCTGGCACTGGCGGCAATATCTTTTGCCATCACAAATAAATCTGCCGCGCCTGGCGTTGCCGATGAGAGATCGGAGTGCTCCACTTCAGCCTCAATTCCAAGCTTTTTAAGCACTTTTTTAATATTCATCTCAACCATAAAACTACTGCCCAGGCCTGAACCACAAATTGCCATAATTTTCATTATTATCACCTTTTTAGGTAGAGTACGTCCGCATCACGCTGGTAAGTGATGTGTTATAAATCGGGTTGTCGAATTAACTCAGAATCGTGCGACTATCGTTTTTATCTCCTCGAGAGTTTTCGCCTGATGTAATTTATCCATATCTTCATCACTGGAAAATAATTCAGCCAGCGCGGAGATCATTTCGATATGGCTGTGCTTATCCGGGGCTGCAAGCATAATAATAATATCTACCGGGTCGAACTCTCGAGAACCAAACGACACTCCCTGTTCCAGCTTCAGTAGCGATAAACCTAAGCCTTTCGCCCCCTCCTCCGGACGCGCATGCGGCATTGCCAATCCCGGCGCCAGCACATAATACGGCCCCAGTCTATGGTGCTGCTCGACGATCGCCGTCACATACTCAGGCGCGATAACGCCAGACTCAAGCAACGGCCTGGCGCAGATTTCAAGTGCCTGTGGCCAGGTTTCAACTCCCTTCTGAAGCGTAATGGTTGCATCAGAGATCCATGTTGTGAGCATTTTATCCCTCGTTATCAGCAAAAGATGAGCAAACTTTATTCAAGCTGACCATAGTTAACTGCGAGAAAGATCACAAAGATAGCGCTACCAACAGATAACATTCAAATTTGTGATAGCGCTATCAATTCATCATCATCTTATGAAAACGCAAAAAAAGTAGGCATTTAAGGCGTATACTCCCTGACACGTGAAGTGATGGATGATGATAAAAGCGTCTGTTCAACAGGATTGTGTATGTCTCTAACCCGAAAACGGCGTAGTACCGGTAAAGTGACGATCGCCGATGTTGCTCAGCTTGCTGGGGTGGGCACGATGACCGTCTCACGCGCACTGCGCACACCGGAGCAAGTTTCCGATAAATTGCGTGAAAAAATTGAAGCGGCGGTGCAGGAACTGGGATATATGCCCAACCTTGCCGCCAGCGCGCTGGCCTCTGCCTCCTCAAGAACCATAGCGATGGTAGTGCCAAATCTTGCCGAGTCAGGATGCTCTGCGATGTTTGCCGGACTTCAGCAAGTCTTACAACCTGCAGGCTATCAAATCATGCTCGCGGAATCGCAACACAGGCCGGAGCAGGAAGAAAAGCTGCTGGAAACGCTGCTGGCATCCAATATTGCTGCGGCTATTTTGCTCAGCGCCGAGCATACCGATACCGTACGCCACTGGCTCACGAATGCCTCCATTCCGGTGATGGAAATGGGAGCAATACGCACCGACCCGCTGGATATGAATATTGGAATCGACAACGTTGCTGCGATGTTTGAACTCACCGAACTGCTCATTAAACGCGGCTACCAGAATATTGGCTTGCTATGCGCAAATCAGGAGCAGTGGATTTTTAAACAGCATCTACAGGGCTGGTACAAGGCAATGCTGCGGTATCATTTGTCGCCAAACAGGGTGATTAATGCTGCGCTTCCACCAAATTTTTCTACTGGTAGCTCGCAGTTGCCCGAGTTTTTACTGGCCTGGCCAGAACTGGACGCATTGGTTTGTGTCTCAGATGAGTTAGCCTGTGGAGTATTGTATGAATGCCAGCGTCGGCGCATCAAAGTGCCTGACGATCTGGCCGTCGTGGGATTTGGCGACAGCGATGTGAGCAGAGTTTGCCAGCCTCCTTTAACGACCATGGCTGTTCCACATCGTAAAATTGGTGTTGAAGCAGGGCGCGCGTTGTTGGAACGACTAAATGACGGCGGCTGGTGCGATCGGAAGCCGATCGCCTCCAGCCTGTGCTTACGCGAAAGTTGCTGAAGTTTACTCAGCCTCTTCCTGTTTTTCGGCTTTCGCACTTTCATTCTTGGCGTTGCGGGTCATCCACAGCGCCAGCGCTTTCAGCGAGTCTGGGGTGAACTCATCACAGCGCGCGGTAATTTCTTCCGGCGTTAGCCAGCAGACTTCGCTAATTTCTTCTTCCTGCAGCGCGAACGGACCATGGGAAACGCAGCTAAACAGCCCACCCCATACTCGGCAGTGTTGATCTTCAAAATAAAACTGACCGTGTTCAGCAAACGGTACGCCCGCAATGCCCAACTCTTCTTCCGCTTCGCGGCGGGCGGATTCAAGCATTTGCTCATCCGCCTGAACGACGCCACCCGCGGTGGCATCCAGCATGCCGGGCAAAAAATCTTTCGTCTCGGTGCGGCGCTGAACCAGAATTTTGCCCATACCATCATGTACGACAATATACGTTGCACGATGACGTAGGCGTTGCGCCCGCATTTGTTCCCGGCTGGACTGTGCGATGACTTCGTTGTCTTCATTCACAATATCCACCCATTCCGTACTTGCCAAACGACGCTGTTCCACCATCAGGAAACCTTCTTTTTTCTAGCGCTCTTACGGCGCGTTTACGTTTGTGGGGTAAATTACGGATTAATCTCGACCTGCGCAATGATACTTTGATCATTGAGTGCCATTACGCTGAGAACATTATCATCCAGAATCCCGTAACTTGCCGTAAAACCCCCTTTCGGAATACTGACCGAGCCGGGGTTAAAGTGATAAATATCGCCACGCTTCTCGGCAACCGGTAGATGCGTATGCCCATAAATCAGCACATCACCAGCGTTAAGCGCCGGACAATTTTCCGGGCCATAAAGATGTCCATGCGTCAAAAAGAGCCGCTGATTCTCCGTCAGAACCTGCTGCCATGGCGCAGTTATTGGAAAATGCAGGAGCATCTGATCCACTTCGCTATCGCAATTGCCGCGCACCGCAATAATACGTGACGCCAGCGCGTTCAAGCGGTCGGCAACCTCCGCTGGCGCATAGCCTTCTGGCAACGCATTACGCGGCCCGTGGTTTAAAACATCACCCAATATCACCAGCCATCGCGCCCCACTTTGGGTAAACAACTCAAGCACGCGATCTGTGGCTGGCAACGACCCATGAATGTCCGATGCGAACATCAGTTTCATCACTCACTCCTCGTCGTAAAATACCCTTTAATGATACTGGATTATCGCTCGATTATCAGCAGGAACGCTTCGCTGAAAGCGCGATAAAACGTTGTACCGAAGCCCGCTGCCACTGGAAGGTAGCGTAGTCGGTTAACGCCTGTGGAACGTCATCTCCGTTTAGCACCAGACGATTAAGCATTAGCGCTAAATCACAATCGGCGATACACCATTCGCCAAATAAATTTTGTTTTCCGTGGGCAAGCAAACTGCCCGCCATGGAGAACAGTTTTTCCGCGCTGGCTTTACCTGCTTCACTCAACGGACCTTTCTTCACTCCGGCAAACACGACATCCGTGGAACGCTCTTCGCGAATAGGCATCAGGTCGCTGCGGATCCAGGCCTGAACCTGGCGGGCACGCGCGCGTTTTTGCACATCGTGCGGGTAGATGCGTTCCCACTGCGGCGGCGCGAATGTCTCCTCCAGGAACTCGGCAATCGCCGATGATTCGCTCAATTCAAAACCGTCAATCTCAAGAACCGGTACGCGACGCGTCAGCGCATATCCTTGCCAGGCGGGTTGTAAATGCTCGCCCGCGCTGAGATCAACGGTTTTCAGCGTAAAAGGCAGCCCTTTCTCCTGCAGCGCCACGTAAACGGATAACACATAGGGAGAGAAAAAGTTGGCATCTGACCACAGCGTAATTGCAGGTTTGCTCATAATGACCTCGGGATTGGATTGGCTTGCTTTCAAAATATAGAGTCTTTCTCACCCTGTCACTTGATGAAAACTCACGCACGCCAACAGGCTCTATACTTGTTATGACCCGGTTCATGACAAAACGGATGCTGAAAATGATCGACCTCTATTACACGCCATCGCCCAACGGTCACAAAATCACGTTGTTTCTCGAAGAGGCGCAGCTGCAATACCGTCTGATTCATGTTGATATCAGCAAAGGAAGCCAGTTTCATCCGGATTTCCTGCAGATCTCGCCGAACAATAAAATCCCGGCCATGATCGACAGCTCCCCGGAAGACGGTGGTAAGCCGCTTAGCCTGTTTGAATCGGGCGAAATTTTACTCTACCTGGCGGAGAAGAGCGGTAAACTGCTCAGCGGCGAATTGCGTGAACGTCACACCACGTTGCAGTGGTTGTTCTGGCAGGTTAGCGGCCTGGGCCCCATGCTGGGCCAGAATCATCATTTTAATCACGTCGCCCCACAGACCATCCCTTACGCCATTGAGCGCTATCAAGTTGAAGCTCAGCGGCTGTACAACGTGATGAACAAACGTCTGGAAGTGTCCCCGTGGCTGGGTGGGGATCGCTACAGCATTGCCGATATTGCCTGCTGGCCGTGGATCCATGCTCATCAGCGTCAGCGCATCAACCTCGATACCTATCCGGCGGTTAATAACTGGTACGAACGCATTCGTACGCGTCCCGCCACGGAGCGTGCGCTGCAGCACACGCCGAGTGAGAACAGGTAACGTAATTTGATTCTCGTGTATCATGCAGAGGTTCATACATGGAGGAAACCTGCAATGTCACAACCTGACGCAATCATTCGTATAAAAAACCTTCGTCTGCGCACGTTTATTGGCATCAAAGAAGAGGAGATCCTGAACCGTCAGGATATCGTCATTAACATCGCCATCCACTATCCGGCAGACAAAGCCCGCTCCAGTGAAGATATCAACGATGCGTTGAATTATCGCACCATCACCAAGAGCATTATTCAACACGTCGAGAGTAACCGCTTCCCATTATTAGAAAAATTAACCCAGGATGTGCTCGATATCGCACGCGAACATCGCTGGGTCACTTATGCTGAAGTAGAGATCGATAAACTTCACGCATTGCGTTACGCCGACTCCGTTTCCATGATGCTGAGCTGGCAGCGATAATAACCACCCGGGAGGCGATATGCAGATTCTGATTACCGGCGGTACTGGCCTGATTGGACGCCATCTGATACCCCGTCTACTGGAGCTGGGACATCAGATAAGCGTTGTTACACGCACCCCTGATAAAGCCCGCCAGATTCTGGACTCCCGGGTTACGCTGTGGAAAGGGCTGGAAGACAGGCCTAATCTCAATGGAATCGACGCTATTGTAAACCTTGCCGGAGAGCCGATCGCCGATAAACGCTGGACGGCAGAGCAAAAGGAGCGTCTGTGCCAAAGCCGTTGGGGTATCACCCAAAAACTGGTCAATTTAATCAACACCAGCGATACGCCTCCGGCGGTGTTCATCTCCGGCTCTGCTGCAGGATACTACGGGGACTTAGGTGAGGTCGTCGTCACGGAAGAAGAACCGCCGCACAATGAATTTACCCATAAACTGTGCGCCCGGTGGGAACAAATCGCCTGCGATGCGCAAAGCGACAACACGCGCGTATGCCTGCTGCGCACCGGTGTCGTGCTGGCGCATGCTGGCGGGATCCTGGGAAAAATGGTCCCACCGTTTCGACTTGGTCTGGGAGGACCCATCGGCAACGGACGTCAGTATCTGGCCTGGATCCATATTGATGATATGGTCAACGCAATCATCTGGCTGTTGGATAACGATTTGCGCGGTCCGTTCAATATGGTCTCGCCGTACCCGGTGCGTAACGAGCAATTTGCCCATGCGCTGGGCCATGTTCTGAATCGCCCAGCCATCTTACGCGTTCCTGCAACCGCAATGCGCTTGCTGATGGGCGAGTCTTCGGTGCTGGTCCTCGGCGGTCAGCGTGCGTTACCTAAACGGCTGGAAGCTTCTGGTTTTGCGTTTCGCTGGTATGACTTAGAGGAAGCGTTAGCCGACGTCATCCGATAAACCCGAATACTGTTCACTGTCGCCATTACGGTGGTAAGGTTAGAGACCTGACTTCTGTAATGGCGAATTTATGGCGATAATTACCACCCCGCGACTTATCCTCTCCCCGTTTCAACCGACTGACTGGCCGTTTTTCCTGCGGCTACGCGAAAGCCCGGACATTATGCGTTTTATGGGCACTATCTCCCCGATAAAAGAGACACGCCTGCTGTTCGCCCGACGTCTTAATGCGCCACACACTTTCATCATCCGCCAACATCATGACGCGACTCCGCTCGGTGATATTGGCTTGCAAATTAGTCATCACTATCCGCAAGAAGCCGATATTGGCTATTGCATCATCCCACACGCTCAGGGAAAAGGGATTGCCAGCGAGGCGGTGCGCGCAGTGTGCGACTATGCCTTTCAGCACACCAGCGTAACGGCGATAAACGCCTGGGTGCTGGCGGACAACAAAGGTTCCGTACGCATACTGGAAAAGACCGGCTTTGTGCGCACCCAGGTGCTTGAGCAAGCCTATGAAGTGAATGGTGTGCGTTATGACGACTGGGGTTATCGTCTGGAGTACGGTGAGCCGAAGGCCCGGTAAGCGACAGACACACTACCGGGCAATCAAGCGCTTATTTCAGCGATCCTTTAAGGAACTGCTGTAAACGTGGACTTTGCGGATTACCAAAGACCTGCTCCGGATTACCTTCTTCTTCAATTTTCCCCTGGTGCAGGAAAATCACGTGCGTGGAGACATGACGAGCAAATCCCATTTCGTGGGTGACGACCACCATGGTTTTTCCCTCTTCGGCCAGCTGTTGCATAATGCGCAACACTTCCCCCACCAGCTCAGGGTCAAGTGCTGACGTCGGTTCATCAAACAGCAGGACCTCTGGTTCCATTGCCAACGCGCGCGCAATGGAGACTCGCTGCTGCTGACCACCGGACAAATGCACCGGATATTTACCCTGAGCGCGTTCATCAATCCCCACTTTAGCCAGATATTTCACCGCACGCTCGCGGGCTTCCTGCTTGTTCAGCCCTAATACCTGAATCGGCGCTTCCATGACGTTTTCCAGCACCGTCATGTGGCTCCACAGATTAAAGTGTTGAAAGACCATGGTCAGGCGCGTACGCAGCAGGCGCAGCTGATTTTTGTCCGCCACCTTAAGCTTACCATCCTTGTCACGGACCAGGCCAATGTTCTGACCGCTGACCACAATCGACCCGGCGCTCGGTTTTTCAAGAAAGTTAATACAGCGCAGAAAAGTACTTTTGCCAGAGCCTGACGAGCCGATAATACTGATCACATCGCCCGCATTGGCCTGCAGCGATACCCCTTTCAGCACTTCATGTTCGCCGTAGTGCTTGTGTAAATCGATAACGTTTAATTTATTCTCAGACATCATGTTCTCAGTGCGTCGAAGGTTTTACATGCTGCAACCAGCGTTTTTCCGCTTTACGGAACAGACTGATCAGGACATACGAAATCATCAAATACAGCACGGCGGCAATACCGAAGGCGGTAAACGGCTGGTAGGTCGCCGAGTTGATATCACGGGCAATTTTCAACAAATCCGGCACCGTGGCCGTAAAGGCCAGCGCCGTAGAGTGCAGCATTAAAATAACCTCATTGCTGTACGCAGGCAGCGCAATACGCAATGCGGAGGGCAAAATAATGCAGCGATACATCTTAAATGAAGAAAAACCGTAAGCGCGCGCGGCTTCAATCTCACCGTGAGGCACCGAACGAATCGCCCCGGCAAAGATCTCGGTGGTATAGGCGCAGGTATTCAGCGTTAATGCCAGCACGGTGCAATTCAGCCCGCTGCGGAAAAATGCGTTGAGGAGATCCGTCCCTTTCACAATCTCCAGCGTGTACATCCCGGAATAAAACACCAGTAGCTGAACGTAAAGCGGCGTGCCACGGAAAATATAGGTAAATAGCCAGATGGGGAACTGGATAAATTTATTGCTGGATACGCGACCAATCGCCAGAAACAGCGCCAGAATGCCGCCCATCACTACGGATGAGATCAGCAACCACAGGGTGATCGCTACGCCGGTAAAGCGATAACCGTCGGTCCACAGCAGGGATTTCCAGTACTCCTGAATAATCTCAATCACAGGTCAGCCCTCTTCACACCCACGGAGTAGCGGCGCTCAAGGTACAGCAGCACACCATTAGACACGGTGGTAAACACCAGATAGATGACCCCGCACACCACGGCAAAATAGAACGGCTCCCAGGTACTCTTCCCGGCAAGCTGCGTCGCTTTCACCACGTCTTCCAGTCCGAGCAGCGAAACCAGTGCCGTCGCCTTCAAAATGACCTGCCAGTTATTGCCAATCCCCGGCAGCGCGTAGCGCATCATCGCCGGGAACATAATCCGGCGAAAAATCTGCGAAGAGGTAAACCCAAACGCCGTCGCCGCTTCAATATGGCCTTTGGGAACCGCCATAAACGCGCCACGGAACGTTTCGGTAAAATAGGCCCCATAGATAAAACCGAGCGTGATAATCCCCGCCACCATCGGATCAATATCAATCTGGCTGATACCGACCGCGTCAGTGACAGCGTTAAGAGCAATTTGTAATCCGTAGAAAATAAGCAACATTAAGACGAGATCGGGTACCCCGCGAATCAACGTCGTGTACCCTTCGAAAATCAGCGCCATTGCCCGGCTTTGCGAAAGCTTAGCTCCCGCGCCGACAAGGCCTATCAGAACCGCCAGTACCACTGAACTGAGAGCCAGCTCAAGCGTCACGATTGCGCCCTGTAAAATAACACCTGAAAAGCCATACAACATGCTGCCTGTCCCGTCGTGTGTGGTGAAGTAAGAAGCCTCTTTTGATTTCAGACAAACTGTTAAATGCCGGATGGCGGCGTTGCCTTATCCGGCCTACAAAATCGCTGTAGGCCTGATAAGCGCAGCGCCATCAGGCATAAATTCAACACGTCAAAAATCTACGGGCTTTATCAGCACCAGCGGTAATTAACCGCCATAAACATCAAAATCAAAGTACTTCTTCGCCAGCTTCTCGTAAGTCCCGTCAGCGCGCATTTCTGCGAACGCTTTATTCAGTGCTTCGCGCAGTTCATTATCTTCTTTGCGCAGCCCCATACCGGTACCCACTCCGAACAATTTCTCGTCTTTCACAGACGGGCCGCCGAATTTGTAATCTTTGCCTACCGGCTGCTTCAGGAAACCTTCGCTGGCCGCGACTTCATCCTGGAACGCAGCGTCAATACGCCCGGCCGTCAGGTCAGAATAGATATTGTCCTGCCCCTGGTAGGAGACAATTTCAATACCTTTCGGCGCCCAGTGTTCGTTGCCGAACGTTTCCTGCGTGGTGCCTTGCAGCACACCGACACGTTTACCTTTCAGCGACTCAATGGTTGGCTGGATAGCAGAATCTTTCGCAACCACCAGACGAGAGTCTGCTGCATAAAGCTTGTCGGTAAAGGCAATTTCCTGCTGACGTTTTTCAGTGATTGAAAGCGAAGACATAATGGCGTCAATTTTCTTCGCTTTTAACGAAGGGATCAGCGCATCCAGCGGGTTTTCAACAAAGGTACATTGTGTATTAATGCGTTTACAGAGTTCTTTCGCCAGATCGATGTCAAAACCTACCAATTCACCCTGTGCATTTTTCGATTCAAACGGGGCATAAGTGGGATCGGTGCCGATACGCACTTTTTGCGGAATAGCGGCAAATGCTGCGGTAGCACTGGAGAAAGCCAGAACCAGAGAAAGAGATAACACCAGTTTTTTCATAACTATCCTCAACAGACTGTCTTTTATAGGGGATCTTTACAGGACCAGGTGCAGTTATCGTGCCATTAATCAGGCCGACAAGGCAAAGCATTCTACCCTGTCAGCGGTATTTTTTTGCATGAAAAGCGCTTAAGTATGCAATCATGCTCATTATGTCAGCGATAAAAGCACCAAAACAGTGCGCTGCTTACATCATGCACCGTAATCGTTCCCCGTTACGGTGTAATCGATTCCCATATTGGCGTATCAGTCGCCGTAGACATTAAAGGTAAAGTACTTTTTCGCCATTTTGTCGTAGGTACCATCCTGACGCAGTTCGCCGAGCGCTTTATCAAAGGCCGCTTTCAGCTCTGCGTCATCTTTGCGTAAGCCAATCCCGGTTCCGTCACCAAAGTACTTTTTGTCTTTTACCGAAGGACCCGCAAAATCGTAGTCCTTACCCGCAGGCTGTTTCAGGAACCCTTCGCTGGCCGCAACTTCATCCTGCAACGCGGCATCCAGACGTCCTGCCGTCAGGTCAGAATAGATAAGATCCTGGTTCGCATAGGCCACCACATCTACGCCTTTGCTGCGCCAGGTATCATTAGCATAGGCCTCCTGAGTTGAGCCTTGCAGTACGCCAACATGTTTTCCCTTCAGCGAATCAAGGGTCGGTTGGATCGGGGACCCCTTCGCAGCAATCAGACGTGAGTCTGCGGCGTAAAGTTTGTCTGAGAACGCGATTTCTTGCTGGCGCTTTTCGGTAATAGACAGCGAGGAGATAATGGCATCGATTTTCTTCGCTTTCAGAGAGGGGATCAGCGCATCAAAGTCACTGGCAACCCAGGTACATTTGATCTGCATACGCTTACACATCTCATTACCGAGATCGATATCAAACCCGATAAAATCACCCTTAGCATCTTTAGAGGAAAAAGGGGCGTAGGTGGTATCTGTACCAATACGAACTGTCTGCGGAAGTGCTGCGTAGCTGGCCGCGGTGGCGGAAAGTCCTACCAGCAAAGACAAAGCAAGTACCGTCTTCTTCATACATAACCCTCAAGTGGCATAATTTTATTATGTTTTACGTTGTGTTGTGTGTTTGCAGACTTTTTCATGCAGGTCTTATGCCATTTTCGCGTCGATGAGGATATTCGACGTTAAATATGTTAATAAAACGTTGCAATATTGTCCTGATTTTGAAGATAGCAGGTATGACGGTTGAACCGCAGCGTTTCGTTGAGTTTTAACGAATTAAATGTTGAGGATATGATCGCGGTTACAAAATTGCCCTGAAACAGGGCAGCGCATGCAGATATGCACGCAGGCGGAGCGGCTTATGCCCCCTGCCAGCGGGTAAACAGATCTTGCGGAAGGGAGATATCAAACTGGTCGAGTACGCGATTAACCGTTTGATTAATCACATCATCAAGCGTCTGGGGACGATGATAAAACGCCGGAACCGGCGGCATAATTACCGCGCCTATTTCTGCCGCCTGGGTCATCAGTCGCAGATGCCCCAGATGTAGCGGTGTTTCACGCACGCACAGCACCAGCGGACGACGCTCTTTCAATACCACGTCAGCCGCCCGGGTCAGCAGCCCATCGGTATAACTGTGGACGATACCGGAGAGCGTTTTAATGGAACAAGGAAGAATGACCATCCCTGCCGTCTGGAACGAACCAGATGAAATGCTGGCGGCGATATCACGCGCGTCGTGATTCACATTGGCTAATGCCTGCACGTCGCGCACGGACAGGTCGGTTTCCAGCGCCAGGGTCTGGCGCGCCGCCGCGCTCATCACCAGATGGGTTTCCACATCGGCAACGTCACGCAAAACCTGTAACAGCCGCACGCCATAAATTGCCCCGCTGGCGCCAGAAATACCAATGATGAGTCGTTTCACTGTGAGAGCCCTTTGTTGTTTCAAGGGCTGACTTTGCAGGATTTTGCGGGGAGTTGCAAGCAAGGGCACCGGTCATGCCCTTGCTTACAGGTGAGCATTACCCTTCGTTGTGCATCTCGAGATTTTCCGCTTCGTTCTGACGCAAGACCGCTTTGGCGTCGTCATTGCGCAGGGAGTCGAGGAAATCGAGGTACTGCTGGTCAACGTCTTTAGTGACATACACGCCGTTGAACACTGAGCATTCAAACTGCTGAATATCCGGATTCTCTGCGCGGACGGCTTCGATCAGATCGTTCAGATCCTGGAAGATGAGACCGTCAGCGCCGATGATTTGGCGAATCTCATCAACTTCGCGGCCATGAGCAATCAACTCCGTCGCCGTGGGCATATCGATGCCGTAGACGTTCGGGAAGCGAATTTCCGGTGCAGCTGAAGCCAGATACACTTTCTTCGCCCCGGCTTCACGCGCCATCTCGATAATCTGTTCAGAGGTGGTTCCGCGCACGATGGAGTCGTCCACCAGCAGCACGTTCTTATCGCGGAATTCAGCACGGTTGGCATTCAGCTTACGACGCACGGATTTACGACGCAGTTGCTGGCCCGGCATGATAAAGGTGCGGCCAACATAGCGGTTTTTCACAAAGCCCTGACGGTACGGTTTGCCAAGAATCCGGGCAATTTCCAGCGCGATATCGCACGAGGTTTCCGGAATAGGGATCACCACGTCGATGTCCAGATCTTCCCACTCACGAGCAATTTTTTCGCCAAGCTTGGTGCCCATATTTACGCGGGCGCTGTAGACGGAAATCTTGTCGATGAAGGAGTCAGGGCGCGCAAAGTAAACGTACTCGAACAGGCACGGGTTGCTGACCGGATTATCCGCACACTGGCGCGTAAACAAGTTGCCTTTTTCGGTGATGTATACCGCTTCACCAGGTGCGACGTCGCGCAGGAATTCAAAGCCAAGGGTGTCCAGCGCCACGCTTTCGGAGGCCACCATATACTCGGTACGACCATCACCAATATCGCGTTTGCCCAGCACCAGCGGGCGGATACCGTTCGGATCGCGGAAAGCAACCATACCGTGGCCGATAATCATTGCCACACAAGCATAGGCGCCACGGATCTGACGGTTCGTCGCGGCGATCGCAGCAAAAATGTTGTCCGCTTCCAGCGGGTAGTGGCGGAAGTTATCCAGCTCACTGGCGAAAATATTCAGCAGGATTTCTGAATCGGAAGTGGTGTTAATGTGGCGGCGCTTTTCTTCAAACAGCTTTTTACGCAGCTCATGGGCGTTGGTCAGGTTGCCGTTGTGGGCAAGCGTGATACCGTACGGTGAGTTGACATAAAAAGGTTGAGCTTCGGAGGCGCTGGAGCTGCCAGCCGTTGGGTAACGCACATGACCGATGCCCATATTGCCCTGCAAACGCTGCATATGGCGAGCTTCAAAAATATCGCTCACCATTCCATTCGCTTTTCGCAAGCGGAAGCAGTTGTTGGCATCAATGGTGATGATGCCAGCGGCATCCTGGCCACGATGCTGGAGCACCGTTAACGCGTCATAAATCGACTGGTTTACCGGCATAACACCGGCGATACCGACAATACCGCACATACGTCTTTTCCTCGTTCAGCAACGACCCAAAATTTATACTTTGGGCAAGAAACTTGACGAGCTTTGCAGATAGTCAAAGAACCATCTGATGATGAAACTGAACTGCGGGATCAGCTGTGACTTACTCCAGTCTTCACTTTTCGACACACCGGTAAACGTATCAAGAAAGAACAGTATGGCGGCGACGATCAACGCTCCACGCAGAGCACCGAAGCAGATCCCCAACACCCTGTCGGTACCCGACAGACCTGTTTTCTCCACCAGCTGGCCTATCACAAAGTTAACGATAGCGCCGACGATAAGTGTCGCGATAAACAGTATCGCGATAGCAATCCCATTTCGAACCAGTTCGTCTTCAAAGCCCGTAAACCAGACAGACAGGTAAGTGTAGTAATGGCTGGCGACAAAGAAAGCACAACCCCAAGTCACCAACGATAATGCTTCACGAACAAAGCCACGGATCAGGCTAACCAGACAGGAAAAACCAATCACCGCGATAATGGCGTAATCAATCCAGACCATATGTGTCCCACGATTTTACGCCCTGTCGTCCTGTTCGGGGCGCATTCTAACAGAAAAAGAAAACGTTTGCGTAGGGATTTCCTTTCCACGCGTAAATAAAAATGGCGCTGAAAAAATCTTCAACGCCATCTAACTTTTTGCCTCTTTGGGCACTGGCGGATAGCGGTAAAAACACCTTATCCGGCTGAAATAAGCGTAGCGCTGTAGGCCTAACAAAACGCAAAGCGTCGCGAGCAGGCAATCCTAACTTAGTTCGGGCTGTACCCCATCACGACCCCACTCAAGCCGGAGATCTTCTGCAGTTCGCCCAGCGAATTTTTCAGCTTATCTCTGGAAGCGTCAGGTCCAACGAGAATACGGGTTATTTTACCCTGTACTGGCGTGGACGGTGAAGTAAATACCCGGAAACCTGCACCGCGAAGTTTACCTACAATCTCATTGACCTTGTCCGCATTTTTCAGCGCACCCAGTTGCACAACATACGCTTTGCCGGTTGGTGCCGGAGCGTCTTCGACAACCGGTTTCGGTGCAGGAGTTGGAGCTGGCGCAGGTGTAGCGACAACAGGTTGCGGTTGCTGCTTCGGCTTGGGTTTAGGTTGCTCGACCGGCGCAGGAATAGGATCAAGGTCCGCCCCGTTAGCTACCGGCAAGCGCGACGGATCCAACGACGGCGCTGCGGCATCGCTCGCACGCACCTCCTCTGCAGCACCTTCCGGCGGCTGCGTCGGCAGCGCCTGCGTTGCCGCAGGCATCATATCCGGCTCATCACGATCGCCAGGTTTAGGCACCAACGGAATCGCCGCGAACTCATCCTGATAATGTTTTTTCTGCCCGTCAAGCAGCCCGGGAAGCACAATCACCCCGAGCGCAACCAGCACAATTGTGCCGACTAATCGATTCTGAAACTTACTCGCCACCGCTTCTCCCCACGTCTATCACTTCCATGACATGTGCGACAGTGTGAAACGATCCACACACCAACACGGTATCTTCTGGTTTTGCATCTGCCAGCGCCGCAAGCCATGCCTGCGCCACGCTACCATAGGCTTCACCTGTTCCCAGGTGTTCCAGCAGTTGTTCTGCCGTCGCGCCTCGCGGCCCTTCCAGGGGGGCACAATACCACTCGTTTACCACACTTTTCAGCCAGGCCAACGTACCAGCAATGTCTTTATCGTGTAGCATACCGATAACCGCAAGCACGCGCCCGTTTTTCACTAACTTTTTCAGACGCCCGGTCAGATATTCTGCTGCATGAGGATTATGCGCGACATCAAAAATAACGCGCGGCGACTCGCTCACAATCTGGAAACGCCCCGGCAAAATGGCTTGCTCAATCCCCTCGCGAATCGCCTGATCGCTAACCTTAAGTCCGCTGGCCCGTAGCGCAGCCAGCGCGGTAGCGGCGTTAGGCTGCGGCACCTGGGGTAACGGCAGATGCGTCAGCGTACCGTGACTATCCGTAAAGGACCAGTCGCTTTCCGTCACCGCATAGCGCCAGTCGACGCCACAGCGTTGCAAAATAGACCCGGTCTCTTGTGCTACATCGGCAATGGTGTAAGGCATCTCCGGTTCACCAACAATGGCCGGTTTTTCGGCACGGAAGATCCCGGCCTTCTCACGACCAATACTTTCGCGATCCGGTCCCAGCCAGTCAGTATGGTCAAGCGCAATACTGCTGACCACAGCGACATCAGCATCAACGATATTGGTAGCATCAAGACGCCCACCCAGGCCGACTTCCAGAATCACAACGTCAAGCTGAGCCTGCTTAAACAACCACAGCGCCGACAGCGTACCGTATTCAAAATAGGTCAGCGAAATATCACCGCGTGCGGCTTCAATCTCGGCAAACGAGGCGGTATGGGCAGATTCCGCGAGTTCACGCCCCTGCACGCGAACACGTTCCGTGTAGCGCACCAGATGGGGAGAACTGTATACCCCGACTTTATATCCCGCCACGGTCAGTACAGATTCCAGCATACAGCAGGTCGTACCCTTACCGTTGGTCCCCGCCACCGTGAAAACAAACGGTGCGGGTTTCAGCACGCCCAGTTTGCATGCGACCTGACTGACGCGCTCAAGGCCGAGATCGATGGTTTTACTGTGCAGGTTTTCCAGATAAGAAAGCCACGACGCCAGGGGCGACGTGGCTTGGGGAATGCGTTTATTGTCCATGATGCCTGTAAACTCGTTACGTTAATAAAAGCAAAAGGGCAGCGCCAACCGGCCTGCCCTTTTCTACTCATCGTCTTTCACGTTGCAGGCGCGTTGGCTGTGCTCGCTAACTCGAATCACTTACCTGTGTATGCTCATCGGGATTAATGAGAGACATCCCTGTTCCTCACCGTAGGCCAGTCTACGACTGGTCAAATTCGTTCCTGACGATTTTGTCACTCGCTTGCCGTCTTCCTGCAACGCGAAATCCATAGAGTAAGTTATCAGGCCTCTGATTCCTGATCGGGTACCGGAGGTACCACTACGCCTTCACTCGGCTCATCCGGATTCGGCGCCGGAAGATTCATCAGCTTCGCCAGAACGCTCGCCAGTTTCAGGCGCATTTCCGGGCGGCGGACGATCATATCAATAGCGCCTTTTTCAATCAGGAATTCACTGCGCTGGAATCCCGGCGGCAGTTTTTCACGTACGGTTTGCTCAATAACGCGCGGCCCCGCAAAACCGATCAGTGCTTTCGGTTCAGCAATGTTGAGGTCGCCCAGCATCGCAAAGCTTGCTGAAACACCGCCCATCGTTGGGTCGGTCAGTACAGAGATGTACGGCAGACCGCGTTCCTGCATTTTTGCCAGCGCCGCAGAGGTTTTGGCCATCTGCATCAGCGACATCAGCGCTTCCTGCATACGCGCCCCGCCGGAAGCGGAGAAGCAGATCAGCGGGCAGTTGTCTTCCAGCGCCTGCTCAACGGCACGGACGAAACGTGCGCCCACCACAGACCCCATGGAGCCGCCCATAAACGCGAATTCGAATGCGGCTGCAACGACCGGCATACCGTGAAGCGTGCCTTTCATTACTACCAGCGCATCTTTTTCACCGGTTTCTTTCTGTGCGGAAGCCAGTCTGTCTTTGTACTTCTTGGAGTCACGAAACTTCAGCACGTCTTTCGGCTCAAGCTCGCTACCCAACTCCACAAGAGAACCTTCATCTAACAGGCTATGCAGGCGATTGCGCGCCGACATGCGCATATGATGGTCACACTTCGGACAGACCTCAAGATTACGTTCCAGCTCAGCACGGTATAATACCTGACCGCAGCTATCACACTTGGTCCACACCCCTTCAGGAATGCTTGCCTTGCGGGTGGGAGTAATATTGCTTTTAATTCGTTCAATCCAGCTCATTGGTGACCTTTCTGCCTGAACCTTAGTCAGCTTTGTTATAAGGGGCGCATAATGCCATTTTTGCCCCCAACAGACCATGAATGTTGCACATTAAAACATAACAGCCCGAAACTTTGGATAAAAAAGTGGTCGAACCGCTGAGTTACTTTCTATTTTTGCGCCCTGGATGCCGCACGTTTGTGGCGAATAATTTCGATAACACCAGGCAATACGGAGAGGACGATAATCGCCACAATCAATAATTTCAGGTTTTCCTGCACCACCGGCAGGTCGCCAAACAGATAGCCCGCGTAGGTGAACAGTAATACCCACAGCAGCGCACCCACCACATTATACATCGCGAAATGACGGTAGGACATGTGTCCCATACCGGCAACAAACGGTGCAAATGTACGCACGATCGGAACAAATCGCGCCAGAATAATGGTTTTACCGCCATGACGCTCATAGAACGCATGGGTTTTATCCAGGTAGCTGCGACGAAAAATTTTCGAGTTCGGATTGCTGAACAGTCTTTCGCCAAACACTCGACCGATAGTGTAGTTCACCGCATCACCCACGATTGCCGCCACGATCATTAACGCCACCATCAGATGAACATTTAAATCATTAGTGGGCAGTGCAGAAAGCGCGCCTGCAACAAACAGCAGTGAATCTCCCGGCAGGAACGGCGTGACCACCAACCCGGTTTCACAGAACAGGATTAGAAACAGAATGGCATATACCCAGACGCCATATTCCGCGACCAGCTCCGCCAGGTGCACATCAATGTGCAGGATAAAATCAATCAGAAAGTAAATCAGTTCCATAGTTATGCCTTTATACGACTCAAATTAGTCCGCCAGAAATAGCGGGCCCATCGGCGGTTTTGGCAGGTCAAACCGGTCGGGGTAATCTACCGCCACCAGATACAGCCCTTCCGCTTTCGCCGTTGCCGCTGCCAGCGTTCTGTCCTTTGCCGCTAACAACTCTGCTATCCAGCTCTCCGACTGGTTGTGGGCACCTACTTCCATCAGGCTGCCGACAATATTCCTGACCATATGATGTACAAAGGCATTCGCTTTAATATCAACCACCACATAAGGACCATGACGCGTCACGTTAATGTGCATCACGTTACGCCACGGTGTGCGAGACTGGCACTGCATTGCCCGAAACGAGGTGAAATCATTCTCCCCAATCAGACATTGAGCCGCGCGATGCATACGTTCAGCATCCAGCGGCTCATAGTAATGCGTCACGCCTTTACCCAGAACAGCAGGGCGCAACCGATGATTGTAGATGATGTAACGATAACGGCGAGCCGTTGCGCTAAACCGTGCATGAAAATCATCCGGTACAGCTTTCACCCAGCGTACGGCAATGTCACCAGGTAAATTCGCATTTACCCCGAGTGTCCATGCAGCATCTTTACGTTGCGCGGTGGTCTCAAAATGTACCACCTGCCCCGTTCCATGAACGCCAGCATCAGTGCGCCCGGCACAAAATACCGAGATGCGTTCATTGGCGACCTGCGAAAGCGCTTTTTCCAGCTTTTCCTGAACGCTGCGAACTTCGTTCTGGCGCTGCCAGCCATAATATTTGCTGCCATCGTACTCAATACCCAGCGCAATTTTATGGACGGGCAGTTGTTGCAGGTCATACATTAGTACATATACTCCTGCACCAGTTTTTCAGCGATTTTCACCGCCATCAACGCGCCGCCAAAGCGTACGTTATCTGCTACAGACCAAAACTGTACCTGTTCTGGCATACCGTAATCATTGTGCACGCAGCCCACCGAAAGATGCGGACTACCCGACGCATCGCTGACCTGAGTCGGGAACTCCGTCGCTTCTGACAGCACAATGTCTTCGCCGCGCTCAAATGCATCGCGTGCTTCTTCTGCCGCCAGCGGACGTAGCGCTTCGAAGCCCACCATCTGCGCATGACCGTAGAATACCGGCGACTGTACGATGCTGGCGGAGATCATCAGCCCCTCGTCCTGCATAATTTTACGTACTTCATCAACGATACGACGCTCTTCACGCACGCTACCTTCGCGGTCCGGCAGCAACGGCAGCATGTTGAACGCCAGTTGACGGCCAAAGAAATCGTCGTCATCAATCGGGATGCCATTAAGCAGTTTCGCACTCTGGCCGGCCAGCGCATCCACCGCTTTTTTACCATGGGCAGAAGCTGAAATAATATTGGTCACCGTGATGCGAGAAAGGCCGCCATCGTCAATCAGCGGCTTCAGTGCAGACAGCAGTTGGCTGGTCAGACTGCCAGGGACTGCAATCACGTTGCGATTGCGATAATCCGCCAGTACGAACGGGTTCACGTCAGGTACCACCAGCGGGACGTCTGGCTCAAGCGCAAACAGACCGCTGCTGTCAATCACCAGGCAGCCCGCATTGGTGGCTTCTTCTACCCACGCTGCGGTTGCTTCCACACCCGCAACAAAAAATGCCAGCTGCGCTTGAGTCCAGTCAAAGTCAGCAACATCCTGAACGATTATTGATTTACCGTTAAAACGCAGGTGCTCACCCGCACTTTCATTACGAGCCAGCGCATAAATCTCACCGACCGGGAACTGGCGTTCCGCCAGCGTTTCGAGCAGGGCTTCGCCTACGGCGCCCGTTGCGCCCAGAATGGCAATATTCCAGCCTTCAGACATGGTGATTTACTCCAGAAATACGTAAGCGTCCCTGTCGTATTATTCGACAGGGAGCATTAAGAAGACATTAATGTGCCGGGTGATGAACGGCGTTAAAACCCAGCTTACATAACAAGGTAGCTGCAGTGGCGTCGTCACACATAACGTACAAAGACGACCATTCACGGCGCTCAAGGTAATTTTTACGCAGTTTATCAAACTCACCCGGAATTCCAGCGACTTTGCGCAGCGGCGCATCATCGCGGCGCACATCATACACTAAATGCACCAGCCTTTTCAGCGTTGGCTGATCCAACGGGCCGTGCAGCGTGATGCGGCCAAACTCCGGTGCAGGTAACAAGGTGCTCAGCGCAACGTGCTGTTCACGACCAATAAACTTGCTATAGGCCTCAAAAACCTGCGTAGTCCCACGCGCTTTCCCTTCGAGGGTATAACCCGCAATGTGTGCTGTGCCAATATCCGCTTTCTCAAGCAGTTCGACGTTCAGATCCGGCTCGCCCTCCCAGACATCCAGCACCACGTTCAGACGTTGCCCGGCATTAAGACGGGTCAGCAACGCGGTATTGTCGACAACCGGTCCACGGCAGGCATTAATCAGGATGGTGCCCGGCTTCAGTCGGCTAATCAGCGCTTCATCGGCCAGATGCAGTGTTTTGTACGGACCGTCTTTAAACAGCGGCGTATGGAAGGTCAGGATATCAGCATGTTCAACCAGTTCGTCCAGCGAGCGGAAATCTCCCTCGTCTCCCCGGTCGGCACGTGGCGGATCACACAGTAATGTGCGGATCCCTAATGCTTCCAGCCGCGCCTGTAAACGCGCGCCCACATTACCTACGCCGACAATCCCCACGGTGCGATCGGCTAACGCAAAACCATCGCGCTCCGCCAGCATCAGCAGTGCTGAAAAGACATACTCGACCACCGCAATCGCATTACAACCGGGCGCGGCAGAGAAGCCAATCTCTGACTGCACAAGCCAGGCTTCATCCACATGGTCAGTGCCAGCGGTTGCCGTCCCGACAAACTTAACCGGTTTACCGCCAAGCAGTGATTCATTGACTTTCGTCACCGAGCGCACCATTAAGGCGTCCGCGTCATCCAGTTCTGTGACGGGAATCGGGCGACCAGGAACCGCTTTTACCTCCCCCAAACGACTGAACAGTTCGCGGGCATAGGGCATATTTTCATCAACGAGGATTTTCACGTCTTTCGCACCTGTTTGAGAACGAGAGTTAACCGGGCAAGTGTGCCATAATCTCGCCGCCAGGCATACTGCGAGACCTGGTTAGCACAGATTTAAGGAATAGAGATGATGCAGCCCATTTCTGGTACGCCCGCGCGCCCTCCCGGTGAAGGTCCAACAGCCCCTTCCGTTGCGGGCGAACAACCGTTATCCACGCAACAACGTACCGTGCTGGAACGACTGATTACCCGTCTGATTTCGCTTACCCAACAGCAGAGCGCTGAGGTGTGGGCCGGAATGAAGCACGATCTGGGGGTCAAAAGTGATACGCCGTTACAGTCGCGTCACTTTCCTGCTGCAGAACAAAACCTGACCCAACGACTTGGTGTTGCTCAGCAGAAGCATGTCAATCGCCAGGTACTGGCGCAGCTTACGGAGCTGCTGAGTCAGGGAAATAACCGTCAGGCGGTGAGCGATTTTATCCGTCAACAGTACGGACAAACAGCGCTCAACCAGCTCACGCCTGAGCAGCTGAAAAATGTGCTAACGCTGCTGCAACAAGGGCAACTTTCGATTCCGCAGCCGCAGCAACGTCCGGCAACTGCTCGCCCTCTGCTACCCGCCGAGCACAACACGCTGAATCAGCTGGTTACAAAATTAGCGGCCGCTACCGGAGAATCCGGCAAGCTGATCTGGCAATCGATGCTGGAACTGTCTGGGGTAAAAAGCGGTGAACTGATCCCCGCAAAACAGTTTACGCACCTGGTGACCTGGTTACAGGCGCGCCAGACGTTGAGCCTGCAAAATGCCCCAACGCTGCAAACGTTGCAGGCGGCGCTCAAGCAACCGTTAGAGCCAAATGAACTTGCGGCCATCAAGGACTACGCGCAGCAAACGTATCAGATCCAACCGCAAACGATTCTGACCACCGTGCAGATACAGGATTTGCTCAACCAAATATTCCTGCGCCGCGTTGAGCGAGACAGGGCGCAGGAATTAAGCGATCCGCGCCACCTCCAACCGATTTACAGCCCGTTCACGCCAGTGATTGAAACCGTTAAATCATTGGCGGCGCGACCGGGATTACTATTTGCGGCGCTGATGATTGTATTAGCCATATTCTGGCTCGTCGTTTAGCCTTTACGCAAAGTCAGCAGCGTCACAACAATCCCCACCACCGCGGAAATCGCCCCGGCAAGGAATACCGAGGAATAGCCGTACGCGGTGGCCAAAACGCCCGCGACAGGACCGCTTATGCCGTAGGAGATGTCCTGAAATGCAGCGTAACCGCCGAGCGCGGTACCGCGCACCTGTGCTGGAACACGCTTCACCACTTCCACCCCCAGCGCCGGGAAGATCAGCGAGCACCCGGCCCCGGTTAATGCTGCGCCCAGCAGCGCAATCCAGGCCGTTGGCGCCTGCCAGAGCAGCAGCCCCACGGTTTCAACCAGCAAAGAAACCACCGCCACCCTCACGCCGCCAAACCGGTCTGGCATCCAGCCAAACAAAATGCGCATCAGCACAAACGCACCACCGAATGCGGTCAGGGTAAATCCAGCCATGGTCCAGCCGTTGCTGACAAAATAGAGTGAAATAAACGTGCCGATCACCGCAAAGCCCACACCTTGCAGCGCTAACCTCAGCCCCGGTTTCCAGATAAGCCCGACCACGCTCCATAGCGAAGGACGTTGGGCACTTTACGCACGGTGCCGTTGAATGCCCATGCCAGCAGCGGCAATGCCATGGTGGTTGCCGCCAGCGCTGCAAAGCCGAAATGGCTGTGGATCAGCAGACCCAACGGTGCACCGACAGCAAGCGCACCGTAAATCGCCATCCCGTTCCACGACATCACTTTGCCGGAACGTGTTGGCCCAACCAGCCCCAGTCCCCAGGTCAGGGTGCCGGTCAATAATTGGCTTTCACCAAAGCCAAGGATCAGGCGTCCAACAATCAACAACGCAAACTTCACCGGCACGGAAACGGGTAACAGTGCCGCCAAAAGCCATGCAGCCCCTGCCAACGCGCAGGCAAACATCCCCTGCAGCGCCGAACGCTTGGCGCCGTATTGATCGGCTAAGCGCCCTGCGTAGCCACGCGTTAAAACCGTTGCCAGAAACTGGATGCCCACGGCAATGCCGACCATGGTGTTGCCATAGCCCAGCTCCTGATGCACAAACAGAGGAATGACGGGTAAAGGTAGCCCGACCGTCATATAGGTCAGGAAAACGGCAAAAGCGATACGAAACAGCGACACATTCGCCGACGGTGTTTTTTCTTGTTGGGTTACTGCTGTCATGCGTTACTCCAGAATGCAGAGTAAGGCGAGGAATGCCCACGCCCCCTCTACCTGACGATCAGGATTAAGGTGCGTTGGATAACATTAAACGCTTACGCATTATCATGAGGATAATGTTGAACCTGGAGTCTGCCTGTGAACCAGATTGATTGTCAACGATATAAAAAAGGGAGCCTGGCGGCTCCCCTTGCTGTACAGCATGGACCGGATAACAGATCCGGCCTGATCTCTTACGCTTTCAGCTTACGCATAACCAGCGTGGCGTTCGTGCCGCCAAAGCCGAAGCTGTTGGACATGACCGTCGTCAGCTCTTTTTCAGTCGGCTCGGTCACGATGTTCAGACCCGCCGCCTGCTCGTCCATCTCTTCGATGTTGATGCTTGGTGCGATAAAACCGTGTTCCAGCATCAGCAGGGAGTAGATAGCTTCCTGCACGCCAGCCGCGCCCAGAGAGTGGCCAGTCATCGCTTTGGTTGCGGAGATCGCCGGGCTGTTGTCGCCGAAGACTTCACGGATAGCGCCCAGTTCTTTCACGTCGCCTACCGGAGTAGAGGTACCGTGGGAGTTCAGGTAGTCGATTGGCGTATCTACGCCGTTCATCGCCATCTGCATGCAGCGTACTGCACCTTCACCTGATGGAGCCACCATGTCTGCGCCATCGGACGTTGCGCCGTAGCCAACGATTTCAGCGTAGATATGTGCACCACGAGCCAAAGCGTGTTCCAGCTCTTCAACCACAACCATACCGCCGCCGCCTGCGATAACGAAACCGTCACGGTTCGCATCATAAGTACGGGATGCTTTTTCCGGGCAGTCGTTATATTTGGTAGACAGTGCGCCCATGGCGTCGAACTCACAGGCCATTTCCCAGCACAGCTCTTCGCCGCCACCAGCAAAAACGATATCCTGTTTGCCCAACTGAATCTGCTCGACCGCGTTACCGATACAGTGCGAAGATGTCGCACAGGCAGAGCTGATGGAGTAGTTCACACCGTGGATTTTGAACGGGGTTGCGAGGCAAGCAGAAACGCCAGAGCCCATCGCTTTTGTGACCACATACGGGCCAACCGCTTTCAGACCACGCGGGCTACGCATTGCGTCAGCGCCGAACACCTGAAAACGTGGGGAGCCGCCGCCGGAACCTGCGATCAGGCCAACGCGCGGGTTATTCTGGTAAACCTCTGCAGAGAGGCCGGCATCAGCCACTGCCTGCTCCATAGAAAGGAATGCATAGATGGATGCGTCGCTCATAAAGCGCACAACTTTACGGTCAATGAGTCCAGTGGTATCCAGTTTTACGTTGCCCCAAACGTGGCTACGCATGCCGGAATCCTTCAGCTCCTGAGAGAAAGTGATCCCTGAACGTCCTTCACGCAGAGATGCCAGGACTTCCTGCTGGTTATTACCAATGCTGGAAACGATGCCCAAGCCAGTAATCACTGCACGTTTCATTCAATACCTCTGTAAGTCGCACTATTTTAAAGTTTCGAGTGGCACAATAGCGTACACTTGTACGCCGAACAAGTCCGATCAGCCATTTTGTGTGGAAATTTGCGCCCTCAGGCACTCATCGTTAAGATCGAGACACAGCAAGCCAGACGAGTAACTTACGTGAAACAATACGCGATACAACCTGCCAACCTCGAATTCAACGCTGAGGGTACACCTGTTTCCCGAGATTTTGACGATGTCTATTTTTCTAACGATAACGGGCTGGAAGAGACGCGTTATGTCTTTCTCGGCGGCAATCATCTCGCGGACCGATTCCCCACGCACTCACGCCCGTTATTTGTAGTGGCGGAAAGTGGTTTTGGCACCGGACTAAACTTCCTCACCCTCTGGCAGGCATTTGCAGCTTTTCGTAATGCGCACCCTGACGCTACCCTGGAAAGATTACATTTCATCAGTTTTGAAAAATATCCGCTAACGCGTGACGACCTGACGTTGGCCCATCAGCATTGGCCGGAACTGGCTCCGTGGGCTGAGTCATTACAGGCTCAGTGGCCGCTACCGTTAGCGGGTTGTCATCGACTACTGCTGGATGAAGGTCGGGTGACGCTGGATTTGTGGTTTGGTGACATTAACGACCTCACAGGTAAGCTGGACGAATCCCTGAACCAGCAAGTCGATGCCTGGTTCCTCGACGGTTTCGCGCCGGCAAAAAACCCCGATATGTGGACGCCAGCGCTGTTTAACGCCATGGCCCGACTGGCCCGTCCGGGCGGGACGCTGGCAACTTTCACCTCCGCAGGTTTTGTGCGCCGGGGCTTGCAGGACGCCGGTTTTACTATGCAGAAATGCAAAGGCTTCGGGCGCAAGCGTGAAATGCTGTGCGGCGTGATGGAACAACATCTAACGTTCCCCTCACCCACACCGTGGTTCTCACGCACCGGCACGGAAAAACGGGAGGCGGCTATTATCGGGGGCGGCATTGCCAGCGCATTACTGTCGCTGGCACTCTTGCGTCGTGGCTGGCAGGTGACGCTATACTGTGCTGACGATAAGCCCGCACAGGGCGCGTCCGGTAATCGTCAGGGCGCACTATACCCCTTGCTCAGCAAGCATGACGCCGCCATTAATCTCTTTTTCCCCACCGCATTTACCTTTGCCCGACGCCTGTATGACGCCCTGCAGGTGGATTTCGCCCACGACTGGTGCGGCGTAACGCAACTTGGTTGGGATGAAAAAAGCCAGCAGAAAATCACCCAGATGCTGTCGCTTGCCTTACCCGACGCTCTCGCGCTGGCTGTTGATACTGAGCAGGTTCTGCAAACGACCGGCGTCGCAACCAACTGCAGCGGCATTCAGTATCCTGGCGGTGGATGGCTATGTCCGGCGCAACTCACCGCCGCCGTGCTGGATTACGCGACGACGCTGGGATTACGTACCCATTACCAACATCCACTGGCATCGCTTGTACAGCAGGAAAACAACTGGCAGCTTCAGTTTGCTACTGGCGAAACCGTCGAACATGAGGTGGTGGTGCTGGCGAATGGTCATCGCATAAATCGCTTTGATCAGACCCAACCGTTACCGGTTTATTCTGTCGGTGGTCAGGTGAGTCATATTCCCACCACACCTTCACTGTCGGCGCTACGTCAGGTGTTGTGTTACGACGGCTACCTGACGCCACAAAATCCGGCCAATCAGCATCATTGCATCGGCGCGAGCTATCGTCGTGGTGAGGAAGAAACAACGTATCGCGAGGAGGACCAGCAGCAAAACCGCCAGCGTTTACTCGACTGCTTCCCGCATGCCGCATGGGTAAAAGAGGTGAATGTCAGTGGGCAATCGGCACGCTGTGGCGTTCGCTGCGCCACCCGCGATCACTTACCGATGGTCGGCAATGTACCGGACTATGAGGCAACGCTCAGCCAGTACGCCAATCTGTCAGAACACAAAGAGACCGCCACGCGCGCACCGGTTTACCGTGACATCTTTATGCTGGGCGCGCTGGGCTCGCGCGGACTGTGTTCCGCCCCGCTGTGTGCAGAGATCCTGGCTGCGCAAATGAGTGATGAACCCATCCCTATGGACGCGGAAACCCTAGCCGCGTTAAATCCAAACCGGTTATGGGTAAGAAAATTAGTGAAGGGAAAAGCGGTAAAATCCTGAGGTCATCATTACGGGCCGGATAAGTCGTTAACGGCATCCGGCCCGCAAGGCACTTATTGTTGTGTCGCCTTCTGGAACAACGTGTCCCACATCGCTTTCACTAACGCCTGGTCACGCGGTGAGAGTTCACCCGCACTGATAGCTTTTTCCAGGCTGCTGGTAACATTAGCGTACAATGCCTCAGCGGAATGGTCTTCTCCGCCATCCAGTTCAGCAACGGCCAGCGTCAGGTGTCCACGCAAATAGCCACTGGCAAACAGCTCATCATCGCTGGCGTGCTCTACCATATCGTCTATTAGTGCCAGAATGCGTGATTCAAACTCCGCGATCATCTTCTTTCCTCATTGTAAACGTGGCTGCCGCTTCAGTTGAGCGCTTCGGGCCACGGAAATTGTTCCGCCTTAAGTTCAGGCGTGTGATAATAATTCTGCAGCGCGTGAATGAAACGCGCCGGACGTTCAGGGATGCCTTTTTCCAGATACTCCATCACCTGGGCATGAACTCGACGCTGGAACACCACGCGATCCGGTTCAAAGTCCCCTTCCAGGTTGTCGCAGCTGACGTTAAACGGATAACCCGCCGCCATGCAAAACAGCCAGTCAAATGCCTGCGGCTTCACTTCCACGTCCTCAAACTGACATTGAGTTTTGGCGTCACGCCCGTCCGGGCAGTACCAGTAACCGAAGTCGACCAGTTCACGACGCGCTTTACCGGCAATGCACCAGTGCGAAATTTCATGTAACGCGCTGGCGTAATAGCCATGTGCAAAAACGATCCGGTTGTATGGCAATTCCGCATCGGCAGGAAGATAGATCGGTTCGTCGTCGCCTTTAATCAGACGGGTATTAAATTCTTCGGCAAAGCAGCCGTTAAAAATATCAATTAACTGTTGGTAGTGATGGGTAGTATTCATTAGTTCATCCCCAGCCAGTGGAGAATCTCCTGTCCATGATTATCATAAAGTAGCTTGGCGCTCATCACTGCGGAGACAATGACGATCATTGGCCGAATCAGTTTTTGTCCTTTGCTGAGCACCAGTCGTGACCCCATTCTCGCGCCAATAAACTGGCCGATGAGCATCACAAAACCGGTGGCCCAAATCACTTTACCACCCAGCGCGAACAGCAGCAGTCCGCCGATATTTGAGTTGGCATTCAAGACTTTGGCGTGTGCCGTAGATTTTGCAAGATTGTAACCGCACAGCATAACGAAGCAGAGCGCATAAAAAGATCCGGCTGCCGGGCCAAAGAAGCCATCGTAAAATCCAACGCTGCCCCCAGCCACCAGCGCAAAAGGCAAACCATACAGTCGACGCTGTCGGTCTTCTTCACCCACTTTGGGCATCAACAGAAAGTAGAGGCCGATACAGATAACCAGAACAGGCAGGATCTGGCGCAAAATGTCCGACTGCACATGCTGAACCAGCAGCGCGCCGCTCATTGAGCCAACAAAAGTCATGGCGATATTGAGTTTCTGATCGGCCAGGTTCACCACGCCACGGCGGATAAAATAGAGCGAGGCAGAGATGGATCCCCCGCAGGCCTGCAGCTTATTGGTGGCCAGCGCCTGGGCCGGCGGCATACCTGCAGCCATCAACGCAGGGATGGTGAGTAAACCACCGCCCCCCGCCAGGGAATCAATAAATCCTGCCAGAATTGCCACAAAAAAAAGAACGCCCAACAGCAGTGGAGACACCATAAAAAGATCGGCAAAATTATCCATTAAAGTACATGCTCATCCAGTAGCGCCTGGCAGGAAGGCGGCAACGGAGGCGGTGTCTTCTTCTCAGGCTTAGTGGTTCCCGGTTTAGGAGGTTCGAACCAGCTTTGTAACTCCGCGCCACAGCCATCACCCGGTGGAGGTAATGGCTGATCTTCGCACTCAAGGCTGTCGGCAGGACAGCGTAACCGGACATGCATATGTGCACGGTGTTGGAACCATGGCCGCACTTTACGCAACCAGTCCCTGTCGCTTCCTGCATCCAGACAAAGTTGCTGTTTAATTGCTGGATTCACAAAAATACGCGTGACATCATCATCTTTCGCCGCCAGCCTGATCAGACTGAAAATCTCCGGCTTCCACAGTGACGGTACAACATGTTTTCCGTCTTGTGCGACCAGATCCAGCGCCTGCGGTCGCAGCAATTGCGACTGCGTCCAGCGCGTTTTCGGCAATTGCAGGAAAATATCCACATCCAGCCCTGTCTGGTGGCTGGCATGTCCGCCGTTAAAACGCCCACCGGCCGGCATACCCATATCACCGATTAACACCGTACCCAGCCCCAGACTATTGGCCTGGGTGCTCAGACGCTGGATAAACATCACCAGGTCAGGATGACCAAAATAGCGACGTTGATCGGTGCGCATCACCTGATAGTATTCGGACTGCACGGGCAGTGTATCTGCCCCGACAATACAACCATTGGAGAACGCACCGATAGACTGCGCGCTGCCTGCTACCGGGTGGGTAATTTTCTGCCAGGGCGTCGCCGCCAGACAGGCCGTGCTGGCAAACAGAGCCAGCGCTGCAAGTGCCGTTTTTTTCATTTCTTACCAGCGTGGAATGTCAGTCTTTACATCCGCATTCTGCGCCCGCTGACGCAGCAGGTGATCCATCAACACAATCGCCAGCATCGCTTCTGCGATCGGCACTGCGCGGATCCCAACGCACGGATCGTGGCGTCCTTTAGTGATCATCTCGACTTCTTCGCCAAAGCGGTTAATCGTGCGCCCGGGAACGGTAATACTGGAAGTCGGCTTCAACGCTATATGTGCAACAATTTGTTGCCCGCTGCTGATCCCTCCCAGAATGCCGCCAGCATGGTTGCTCTGGAAACCTGCTTTGGTGATTTCATCACGGTTCTGACTGCCGCGCAGCGCAACAACCTCAAAGCCGTCACCAATCTCAACGCCTTTCACCGCATTAATGCTCATCAACGCATGGGCGATATCAGCATCCAGACGGTCAAAAACAGGTTCGCCGAGGCCGGCAGGTACATGGCTTGCAACCACGGTCACTTTAGCTCCGATGGAGTCGCCCTCTTTCTTGAGTGCGCGCATCAGTTCATCCAGTGCGGTGATTTTGTCCGGATCCGGGCAAAAGAACGGATTAAGCTCGACCTGTGACCAGTCTTTAATCTCCAGCGGAATATCGCCCATTTGGGTCAGACAACCGCGGATGTCGATGCCGAATTTTTCCGCCAGATATTTTTTGGCAATCGCCCCGGCCGCCACGCGCATCGCCGTTTCGCGCGCGGATGAACGCCCGCCGCCACGGTAGTCACGCACCCCGTATTTCTGCTCGTAGGTGTAGTCGGCATGGCCCGGACGGAAAACATCCTTAATGGCGCCATAATCCTGTGAACGCTGATCGGTATTTTCAATCAACAGGCCAATGCTGGTGCCGGTGGTAACGCCTTCAAACACGCCGGAGAGGATCTTCACCTGATCCGGCTCGCGACGCTGCGTAGTGTAACGCGAAGTCCCCGGACGACGTCTGTCGAGATCGTGCTGCAGGTCAGCTTCAGTCAGAGGAATGCCCGGCGGAACACCATCAACGATGCAGCCGAGCGCCAGCCCGTGCGATTCGCCGAAGGTCGTTACGCGAAAGAGTTGTCCAATTGTGTTTCCTGCCATCACCGCTCCGTTATGGTTGTTGTGTGTGCACGTGTCGTTAATCTTTATAGATGCTGAAATGTTCGCGAGCGGCAATCAACTGCTCTTTGGTCAGCATGAATACGCCTTCACCGCCGTTGTCGAATTCCAGCCACGTAAACGGCACATCCGGATATTGTTCCATCAGATGTACCATGCTGTTACCGACTTCACAAATCAGAATACCGTTGTCTGACAGGTAGTCCGGAGCGTTGCCGAGAATGCGGCGGGTGAGCTTCAGCCCATCGGTGCCGGACGCCAGACCCAGTTCAGGTTCGTGACGATACTCATTTGGCAGATCGGACATATCCTCTGCATCCACATACGGTGGGTTGGTCACAATCAGGTCATACTGCACTTTCAACAGGTCACGGAACAGATCGGAGCGGATCGGCGTCACGTGATGGATCAATCCATGTTCTTCGATATTGTGCTCGGTTACCGCCAGCGCATCAGTGGAAATATCCACCGCGTCCACTTCGGCTTCCGGGAAGGCATACGCACAGGCGATAGCAATACAACCGCTGCCGGTACACATATCGAGAATATGATGCGGCTGCTCGTTAATAAGACCAGCAAAGCGATTATTAATCAGCTCGCCAATCGGTGAGCGCGGTACCAGCACGCGTTCATCGACATAGAATTCGTGACCACAGAACCAGGCTTTGTTGGTCAGATAGGCAACCGGGATACGCTCGTTGACGCGGCGAATCACGCGTTCAACAATACGGTGGCGTTCGCTGGAAGTCAGGCGCGCAGTACGCATATCTTCAGGAATATCCAGCGGCAGGTAGAGCGACGGCAACACCAGTTGTACCGCCTCATCCCATGGGTTATCCGTCCCGTGACCATACCAGATATTCGCCGCGCTAAAACGGCTGACCGCCCAACGCAACATGTCCTGAATGGTATGCAGCTCACTCACTGCTTCATCAACGAAAATTTTATCCACGTATTCCTCCAGGGCATGCTCGTATTAAATTCGGCGGCTAGTTTGCCACGAAGACGGCGATAAATCAGCATTCACGCGGAGCCTGAGCGCGAAAATTGCGTTTTAAGCGATCGGATGCCCATTGAGTCGGGTTAAACTAACGGAAAATAAAAGATGAGACGCTCAAATGAAAAAGAAAACATCGCTCAGCGAGGAGGATCAGACGCTGTTTCGCCAGCTGATGACCGGCACGCGTAAAATTAAGCAGGACACGATTGTCCATCGACCGCCGCGTAAAAAAATCACCGAGGTGCCGGTTAAAAGGCTGTTGCAGGAACAGGCAGATGCCAGCCACTATTTCTCTGATGAGTTTCAGCCGCTGCTGAATACAGAGGGTCCGGTCAGATATCTGCGGGCCGACGTCAGCCACTTTGAACTGAAGAAAATGCGCCGTGGTGACTACTCCCCGGAACTGTTTCTTGATTTACACGGACTGACGCAACAGCAGGCTAAACAGGAACTCGGGGCGCTGATTGCCGCCTGTCGCCGTGAACACGTCTTCTGCGCCTGCGTCATGCACGGCCACGGAAAGCACGTTCTGAAGCAGCAAACGCCGCTTTGGCTGGCGCAACATCCGCACGTGATGGCTTTTCATCAGGCGCCTAAAGAGTACGGCGGCGACGCCGCGCTGCTGGTGCTGATTGAAGTGGAAGAGTGGTTACCGCCCGAACTTCCCTGAGAACGGAAAACAGAAAGAGCCGCAGTTGCGGCTCTTTTTATTGCAGGCTCATGTCAAAGACACTTTACCGGATGGCTGCGCTCGCGCTTGATCCGGCTAACGAAGCGACTATATCGCTTTCGCCATCTTTAGATTACATGGGCTCATCTGCCAGTTGAAAACACCCTTACCGCTCTCATCAAGCGTTACACTGGCAATCGCAGATGTGGTAAACATCGGCGGCGTTTCCCCCGGACACAGTTCGGACACCAGATATCCCACCAAAGGCAGGTGAGAAATGACCAGCGCCGTGGCGACACCTTCATTGGCCAGTGCATGTAAATAGGCGCTGACCAGACCGACATCGCCGCAGGGAGTCAGCTCCGGCAAAACATCCACACCGGCTGGCAGGTTCATACACTCCCCGACCACATCCAGCGTTTGCTCGGCTCGCAGGAACGGGCTCACCAGAACACGTTCGATATCCACTTTTTGACCTTTCAGCCAGTTCGCCATCAGGCGAGATTCGTCACAACCGCAGGAGGTTAAGGGACGAACCGAATCACTGGCGGCATCGAGCGCCGCGTCGCCGTGACGCATGATAAAAACTTGCATATTGCACCGCTTTTGTTAACCAGAAACACCAACACCTTTAGCCAACGCCCCTATTGGCGATGCTAAATTTGTGGTGGCCGGCATTGTGCCTTATCCATTCACCGAATGAAACGCCGTTTTTTACCTTAATGGCGTAAGTATAGTCAATCTCTGTTTACATTTTGAGCGTAACTCATACATTCGGTGCGGATTCATCTTACCTTTGACCTTATGAATTCAGGTCAGTTTCCCCGTGCTTCCAGAAACTATCTCCGCGTTCCGCCATCTGCAGTAACGGTTCACACGGCGTAAACCGGGAACCATACTGTGTGGTCAGTCGTTGCAGAACCGCAACCACTTCACCCGCACCAAGGGAGTCCATATACCGGAACGGGCCGCCGAGGAATGGCGGAAAACCAATACCAAACACAGCGCCGATGTCACCATCGCGTGCACTGCGGATAACCTTCTCATCGAAACAGCGTGCCGCTTCGTTGAGCATTAACATGACACATCGTTCTGCAATCTGCGGGCCACTGAGTCTGCTCTGTCCTTGAACGCCAATAAGCGTATAAATTGCAGGGTCGACCTGTTTTTTGCTTTTACGCCCTTTCGCACCATAAAGATAGAAACCCCGACCATTTTTTCTACCTTTGCGATCGTCATTCAAAATTGAAGCAACAACATTTGCAGGTGCGCTAAAACGTTCACCATAAGCCGCTTCCAGTACAGGTATAATTTTAGTGCCCGTATCAATTCCGACCTCATCCAAAAGTTGGACTGGCCCTACCGGAAAACCAAACTTTACCAGCGCTGCATCAATCTGCTCAACGCGCTCGCCCTCGGTCAGTAAGCGAATAGCTTCATTGATATACGGAGCAAGAATGCGATTCACATAAAACCCGGCTTTATCCTGCACTACAATCGGTGTTTTCCCCTGTTTTTTCGCCAACTTAACTATGGTTGCAATAGTGCGTTCAGACGTTGTTGCATGAGGGATTACTTCCACCAACGGCATCTTTTCTACCGGGCTAAAAAAGTGTAAACCAACAACCAGCTCGGGCCGTACTGCATGGGCTGCAATGTCACCAATCGGTAAAGATGAGGTATTAGAGGCAAAAATAGTATGAGGGGCACAATTGTGCTCAATATCTGCCACCATCTGTTGTTTTAACGCCAGATCTTCAAACACCGCCTCAATAACCAGATCGCGATGCGCAAAACCACGAAAATCGGTAGTGCCTGAAATCAGCGCCAGCTGTTTGTCACGCTCGCCGGCTTTGAGATGGCGGCGGCGAACTTTTGTTTCAAGCTGATCCCAACTGTATTTCAGCGCGTGGTTGATTCCCTTAGCGTTGATATCTTTAATACGCACTGGCAAGCCGCCTTTACAGGCCGTCACGTAGGCAATCCCCCCGCCCATCAGACCCCCGCCCAGAATGCCTATGCTGTTTAGCGGGCCGGGGTCCGCCTCGCTGCCGGGATCTTTTTTCACGTCGGTGTTTGCAAAAAAGACGTTACGCAGGGCCTGAGACTGCGGCGTCATCGCCAGCTCACCAAACGCGCGAGCTTCTGCGTCGTAGCCGCTGCTACTACCCTGTGCCAGGCCGGTTTCAATCACCTCAAGGATACGGCCCGTTGCGGGGTAATTTCCCTGCGTTTTTTGCGCCGTCTTTTTGCTGACCATACGAAACAGCAGCGCCCGTCCCAGAGGTCCAGCCAGAATGCGTTCCCGCACTGGCAGGCTGCGGTGTACCGAACTCTCCTTTTTAGCCAGTTCTACCGCCGCTTCCAGCAAAATGGTCTGCGGCACAACCTCGTCGACTAGCCCTACTTTCAACGCCTGTTTGGCGCGTAATTGTTTGCCGGTCAGGATCATATCCAGCGCGGTGCTGACACCAATCAGGCGCGGTAATCGCTGCGTGCCGCCGGACCCAGGCAACAGACCAAGCTGTACTTCCGGCAGACCCAGCACGGTTTTAACGTCATCGGTACAAATGCGGTTATGACACGCCAGCGCCATCTCCAGACCACCGCCAAGGCAGGCACCGTGAATGGCAGCGATAACCGGGATCGGCAACGCATTAATTTCCGCCATCATCTGTTGCCCCTGACGGGCCAGGGTTTCGGCTTCCCGCGCACTGCGGCAGTTGTCGATCATATTGATATCTGCCCCGGCGATAAAATTGTCCGGCTTCGCCGAAATAAACACCACGCCGCGCAGGTCTTTGTTGTCGCGAATTTGTTTCAAAATAGCCCGTACCTGAATAGCAAACTCCGCTTTCAGGGTATTCATTTTCTCTCCGGGTACATCAATGGAGACCACCGCCACGTTATCCAGACGCACGTGTAGCGTAAAAGCCGATGCCATTTCCATTATTCCGCCTCCAGAACCATTGCCGCACCCAGTCCACCCGCCGCACACGCGGTGACTAAACCAAACCCACCGCCACGACGCCGTAGTTCATGCAGCGTTTGGGTGATCATACGCGCGCCGGTCGCGGCAAAAGGGTGTCCGTAGGCAATAGAACCGCCTAGCACATTAAATTTGCTGTCATCCACTTCGCCTGTGGCATGTGCCCTACCCAGCACGTCACGGGCAAAACGTTCGCTGCCAAGCAGTTGAATATTCGCCAGCGTCTGCGCGGCAAAGGCTTCATGCATATCAATCAGCGTAAGATCGGCCAGAGTCAGGCCCGCGCGCTCCAGAGCCAGCGGTGTCGACCACGCCGGGCCCAGCAGCATATCCTGCCAGACGTCGATGGCCGTAAACGCAAAACTGCGTAGATAGCCCAGCGGCACCAGTCCCAGCTCTTTAGCCCGGGACTCCGTCATCAGAATCACCGCAGCGGCGCCGTCGGTCAGCGGCGTACTGTTTGCCGCCGTGACGGTGCCGTGTTTACGGTCAAACGCCGGGCGCAGTTTGGCGTAATCCGCCAGCGTAGAGTTTCCACGAATATTGTTATCTTCTGAGAAAGGATCTTTAAACGGCGGGGCGTAGGTGGTCATCACCTCATCAGCCAGTTTGCCTTCGGCCCAGGCTTGAGCGGCTCGTTGATGCGAACGGTACGCCAGCGCATCCTGCTGCTCACGTGTGATGCCGTAGGTTTTCGCCATTTGCTCCGCCGTGTCTCCCATGCGTAAGCCGGTGGAATACTCAGCAACCGCAGGCGGGACCGGCATCAGGTCGCGCAAACGCAGTCGGGAAAAAAGTTTCAGCCGCTGGCCGGTGGTGCGGGCTTTATTGACGTCTACCAACACACGCGCCAGTTTTTTACTGACGCCAATCGGCAATACGGATGAGGAGTCAGCCCCGCCAGCAATGCCCGCACGGATGGTTCCCGCCATCAAACTTTCCGCGACGTTCGCCACCGCCTGAAAGCTGGTGGCGCAGGCCCTGCTCACGCTGTAGGCGTCGGTGTGCACGTTCATCCCGGTACCCAGTACGATTTCCCGGGCAATATTTGGCGCTTCAGGCATTTGCACTACCTGACCAAAAACCAGTTGCTCAATAGCATCGGCTGGAATTTCACTCCGAGCCAGTAATTCGCTGACCACCATTTTGCCCAAATCAACGGCAGGAATGCCATGAAATGCAGTCGCCTGACGAGCAAATGGCGTACGCAGCCCGCTCACAATGGCGATGCGATCGCCCTGACGAGTAACCAGCGATAAAGCCTGACTCATAACACTCCCCTGTTAAAAATAAAATAAGTGGTCTGACCTGATCATAGTCTTAACCAATTTTTTACATTTAGCCAAGCAGAGAGAAAGGAAAGTGGGAGCTATGACACAGTGAATAATCACTGCTTGTTACGAAAATGCCCTTGCCAGAAGGTGGCAAGGGCACTGGAAGAAGGGATTAACGCAGACCCAACTGGAAGATCAGGGTTTCGGCTTCACAGGCGAAAACAAAATCGATATCCAGACGAACACCCTCTGCCTCTTCAGTAAAGGTCGGGGTGATTTGGCAAGGCTCAGATTCTACGCCACGCGCTTTCTCGGTCAGAGCGGCCAGCGTTTCTTCTGCCTGCTCGCGAGTCGCGAACACACGGCTGTATGACGCGGTGCAATCGGTGTTGTCCATGATGGTACCAACATCCATACAGCAGCAAACCGGGGTTTCATCAGCACTGCATTTACTCATTGTAGATTTCCTCTGTATTCGCACCTGAGGTGCCAGATAAACGTTGGGGATATTTTACGCTCCCATTATTCTCCTCTCCAGTCGTTAATTGTGCGAAATGCGATAAGCGACCGAAATCACACTTAAAAATGATCCAAAACAAAAATCGCCCAAACAGGTGAGTGCGCATCACCGCAATTTTGCCAGCTGGATCGCGTTTTTAAGATCATATTTGAAAAAACTTATAAACATACTTGCAACATTCTATCTGGTCAGACCTATACTCTCGCCACTGGTCTGATTTCTATGTGGTACCTCAGACCCTACACTTCGCGCTCCTGTTACGGCATGTAACATTGTTTGTATAAAAATAAATCGATGAGGTTATGGTCATGAGCCAGAAAACCCTGTTTACAAAGTCTGCTCTCGCAGTCGCAGTGGCAATTATCTCCACACAGGCCTGGTCTGCAGGCTTTCAGTTAAACGAATTTTCTTCCTCTGGCCTTGGCCGGGCATATTCGGGTGAAGGCGCTATCGCAGACGACGCAGGTAACGCCAGCCGCAACCCGGCACTGATCATGATGTTCGATCGCCCTACTTTCTCAGCTGGTGCGGTATATATCGATCCAGATGTTAATATTTCCGGTAAATCGCCGTTCACCGGGCGCAGCACCAATGCGGACAACATCGCCCCGACGGCATGGGTCCCGAATGCGCACTTCGTGATGCCTATTAACGAGCAGTTTGGCTGGGGCGCGTCTGTCACCTCTAACTATGGCCTGGCTACCGAATTTAACGACAGCTACATTGTCGGTGAATACGGCGGCAAGACCGACCTTAAAACGGTCAACCTTAACCTCAGCGGCGCCTATCGCCTGAATGATAGCTGGAGCTTCGGCCTTGGTTTTAACGCCGTTTATGCCGACGCAAAAATTGAACGTTATTCCGGTGAAATGACCGCGTCATTACCGAAAGTCAGCCCTAAAATTGCGAGTATGGAAGGCGATGAATGGGGTTACGGCTGGAACGCGGGTATTTTGTACGAGCTGGATAAAGACAACCGCTGGGGCTTAACCTATCGTTCAGAAGTTAAAATCGATTTCGACGGCGATTATAAAAGCGGCCTGAGTAACCTGGTCAACGGCGCGCCTGGCGCGGGTATTGATTTCCCATGGGGAACCAATAACACCACGGTTCCTGGTGCATTGACGCTTAACTTGCCGGAAATGTGGGAACTGTCTGGCTATAACCGCGTGGCGCCTCAGTGGGCTATTCACTACAGCATCGCTTACACTAGCTGGAGTCAGTTCCAGGAGCTGAAAGCAACGGGCACCAGCGGACAAACGCTGTTCTATAAAGAAGAAGGCTTCAAAGATTCTTACCGCCTCGCGCTGGGTACGACCTACTATATGGATAAAAACTGGACGTTCCGTACCGGTATCGCCTATGACGATAGCCCGGTTCCAGCAGATAAACGCTCCATCTCCATTCCAGACCAGGATCGCCTGTGGTTGAGCGCGGGTACGACCTACGCGTTTAATGAAGATGCGTCTATCGACATCGGTGCTTCTTATATGCACGGACAGAACGTGACCATCAAAGAAGGTCCGTATACCTTCGAATCTGAAGGTAAAGCCTGGCTGTTCGGTACCAACTTTAACTACGCATTCTGATTTTCTTCAGGCGTAAAAAAGGTGAGCTTTTTAGCTCACCTTTTTATTTGTACCTATTCCTTACTCAGAATCAATATCTTTTAAGTCATCCTGAATAGCTTGCGCGTTCGGGTTTTCTTCTGGTTTAAGTTTTCCACCGTTCGCAATAAAGTCATGACGCTGGAAGTAAGCTTCACGCACCATGATGTACGGATCGGAAGATTGACGCAGCAGACCGTCGGAATCGAGCAATTGCGCACGGGTTTCAATCCCTTCAATGGTCCATTTACCGACCGACAGCGGCCAGGTCAGCCACGACAGCACCGGATACAGCGTATCCACCATATCACCACCGTCATCACGTACTGTAAAGCTGCCGTAGAACGGAAGTTGCATATACGGGCCGTAGCCAACGTCATAGTGGCCTAACGTACTACCGAAACGATGTGGCTCAACGCGCTGCAGTTTTGGATTAGCCATGCCCGCGACATCAATAAAGCCGCCCATACCTAACAAGGTGTTCAGGAAGAAACGGGTGAAATGCACCATTCCCTGATAAGGATCGCCCTGCAGGAAATAGTTAACCATCACGGCCGGCTCTTCGAGGTTGCCCGTAAAGTTGCTCAAACCGTTGCGGGCAGGCTGCGGAACATAATCACGCCAGGCTACAGCCACCGGTCGAACAACATATGGATCCAACACATTAAAGTTGAAGTTGTACATGGTGCGGTTGAACCCTTCAAACGGATCCGAACGCCCCTGCTGTTCTGTACCGGAGCTCGCACACCCCACCAAAAGTGTGGTTCCCAGCGCAAGCGCCGACAGGCGAAGCTTCATAAGTGTCTCCCTGTGTATTATGGCTATCGCTGATTGCCATCCGTGACGGAACGATAAGGTATCCGCCGGTTTAGATGTGAGCGATTGTAACAGCACGTCAAACGATGTCTATATACCCTAACTTACTGATTTGATCATAGCCTGGTAAGGTAGACCTCGCGGTCTTTCTATTTTACCGAATCCGATAAATACAAACGTTACCATTTTTGCGATTTCAGAGTTTCTCCCACCAGTTCCTGGATAAAAACCGCTACGCTTTAGCAATACGTGCTTATTCAGGGCTCAAAAATGAATGACATCGAAAAAGAAAAAATTGATCAACACAGCGACGAACTCGAAGTAGAAAGTGAAGAGAAGTTGCAGGGTAAAAAGATAGAAGTCGACGAGGACCGGCTTCCTTCCCGCGCCATGGCGATTCACGAACATATCCGCCAGGACGGGGAAAAAGAGATGGAACGCGATGCGATGGCGCTACTGTGGTCAGCTATCGCCGCCGGGCTGTCGATGGGCGCCTCTTTACTGGCAAAGGGTATTTTTCACGTACAGCTTGAGGGCGTCCCCGGCGGATTTTTACTGGAAAACCTCGGTTATACCTTCGGGTTTATCATCGTCATTATGGCCCGCCAACAGCTCTTTACCGAAAACACCGTAACCGCTGTACTGCCAGTGATGCAAAACCCAACCCTCGGCAATTTTGGCTTACTGATGCGCCTGTGGAGCGTGGTGTTGCTGGGTAACATTATCGGTACTGGCGTTGCGGCATGGGCATTTGAATATATGCCGATTTTTGATGAAGAAACTCGCGACGCCTTTGTCAAAATAGGTATGGATGTCATGAAAAACAGCCCGACGGAGATGTTTTCCAACGCGATTATTTCTGGCTGGCTGATCGCCACCATGGTGTGGATGTTTCCCGCAGCGGGTGCGGCAAAAATCGTCGTCATTGTCCTGATGACCTGGCTTATTGCATTAGGCGATACCACGCACATCGTCGTCGGATCGGTTGAAATTCTCTATCTGGTCTTTAACGGCACGCTGCACTGGAGCGACTTTTTCTGGCCCTTCGCGCTGCCGACGCTTGCCGGGAATATCTGCGGCGGGACGTTCATCTTCGCATTGATGAGCCACGCGCAGATTCGCAATGACATGAGCAATAAACGCAAAGAAGAAGCCCGGTTACAGGCTGAACGGGTACAGCACAAGCAGAAAAACCAGAAAAAACAATCCTGAATGGCGACTGTTTGAGCAGTCAGGCGGACACAGACTTACCGTTGCGAGTAAAAAACGCTATACTCGTGCCGCTTCGTCCCCTTAGTTAAATGGATATAACGAGCCCCTCCTAAGGGCTAGTTGCAGGTTCGATTCCTGCAGGGGACAATCTTAAGTCCTTTCATACCATTTCACGTCATTACACAAAACCTCTTAAACCCAGCAAATTAGCGCCATTCAGGCCCATTTTTCATTTCAGCTCATTTCATGACATTACACTCCTCTGATGGTATCTTTGATGGTATTCCTCGGTTCGATATCCCGATACCATCAATGTGTTGTCAGAGGCTTACTGCATATGGCTTTAAACGAGCTGTCGCCTAAAAAAATTGAGAACGCCAAGCCTAAGGATGCTGACTACAAACTAACAGATGGTGGAAGCCTTTATCTGTTAGTCAAAAAGAATGGAACCAAGGCGTGGAGAATGAATTTCCGCTTTGGTGGTAAACAAGCTACGTTGGCATTAGGGGTTTACCCGGACGTTCCGCTTGCAACAGCGCGAAAGCGTCGTGACGAAGCCAGACAACTACTGGCCGATGGGCGTGACCCGCGCGAAGCAAAAAGGTCAGAAAAGGAAGAATCGATTTCCCCCACATTCGAGAAAGTAGCCAGAGAGTGGCATAGTGGAACGATGGGGCATCCTGAATGGAAGGAAATTACTCGTACCAAAATTCTACGTGAAATGGAAAATCATCTGTTTCCGGCTATAGGTTCAAAACCCATTGATACGCTAAAAACCCGTGACCTTCTTCCGATGTTGATTGAGATGACCAAGCAGGGCATCGGTGCGACCACTGGACGGGTGAAAACCACTATGGGGAGTATCTTTCGTTATGCCGTCCAACGTGGGATTGTCGATTACAATCCAGCCCACGATCTGAAAGGTGCGATTACCAATCCCAAAGTAAGGCATCGCCCTGCCCTACCGCTCGAATGTTTACCGGAGCTGATGGCGAGAGCGGCAAATTACACTGGCAGACCATTAACCCGGCTGGCGGTTTTATTTTCCTTGCACACTTTCGTGCGCTCCAGCGAACTGCGCCATGCCCGGTGGGAAGAGATCGATATTGAAAATGGTCTTTGGACAATACCAGGGCAGCGGGAAAAGATCGCTGGGGTAAAATATTCAGATCGTGGTGCCAAGATGGGTGCGGCACATTACGTCCCGCTTTCCACCCAAGCTATTAATGTACTGAGGGATATCCAAAAGATCAGTGGTGAATATTTGCTGGTATTCCCAGGTGACAGCAATCCTTACAAGCCAATGAGTGAGAACACCGTAAATAAGGCGCTGCGAACGATGGGTTACGATACTCAGGCTGATGTATGCCTGCATGGCTTCCGGGCAATGGCCTGTTCTGCTCTGACTGAATCAGGACTTTGGTCTCGTGATGCGGTTGAACGGCAAATGAGCCATCAGGAAAGAAATGAAGTGCGGGCAGCATATGTACATCTTGCACAACACATGCAGGAACGCCGTCAGATGATGCAATGGTGGTCTGATTACCTATCGCTCAATACAGAGAGATATGTCGATCCATACGATATGGAACATAAAAATGCCACATTGAACATAGGGAATATATCTAATGAGTCATAAAAACGAAAAAAATATTTGGGCACTTAATAAAATGCCACCTCTAGAATACTGCTCAATTTCACGAGCAGCAAAATTACTCAATTGTGAAATTGAGGATTTTCTCCATTGGCATGATGTTGGGGTTATAAGCCTATGTATTAATCTACAAAAAACAAAAGGTACTTTAAAAATCAATGTGGAAAATCAAAATTTAGAAGAAAGCCCACTAAAACTATATTTTGATGGAGATTTAACCTTTAACGAGTTGACTCGAATCTATAAGACATGGTCCCGTCACTCAAAAGTGTACACATTAATAACAACAAAAGATGATCAAATCCCACCTTTAGTTAAAACAAATACACGGTCAACAACTTATGAACTTATTTGCTTTATCAGTGATATATGGTCCATTGACTCAAGGAACATATCCGTTCTACTTAAAGATACTGAGAATGTGTTTGAAGAAACAAAATTGAGCGCCATATCACCCTCAGACCAAATATTATCAAATAGTTTCCAACCTGAGATAAACGATAGGCCGGTGATAAACCTAGACAATATTTTCATAACCAAAGAAACAATTGATAAAATTCACACACATGCTGTAAGTGGAAAACCACTCCCATTCATGGAAGATTTAATTAATTCTGATGAAAATGACAGTCAGGATATTAAGCCGATCTCACCTCACAAAGAGAAACTATCTAACTTTATTCGATTCCTAATACAATCAAACCCAACCATAAATAAAAATATACTATCTACCACGGCAAATAATAGACACAAAATCTTAAGGGATTATCTTGAGGATTTGAAATCAAAAGGAACTGAGGTTGATTATGACATTCCATCTTCCCCCACACTTGAGCGCTATCTAAACCTTTAAAATTTCCAATAAACAGTTAAAAATTTAGAACACTTTGAGTCAAAAACGTATTTTAATCTGCTGTGTTAATCACATAGATAACTTAACACAGCAGGTAAATACATATGCACACATACCCTCAACATGGCCATGCCAGACCCAAAGCCACAGCTGACTTTCTTAAAGTCACCACTGTCACACTCTGGCGTTGGGAAAGAAGCAAACCTGACTTCCCAAAATCTACCCGCCTCTCAGAACGTGTCTCAGTTTATGATGCGGCAGAGATCCGTGCTTGGTTGGCAGCTAAAAAACACAATTAATCTACCGGATAAAGGCTATGAAACCTCAAAAACTTAGATTAATTGCTCCAGTTGAAAGTGAATCACTATATGTGAGAACAAATTAATGCAGCACGTGGTAGCCAAAAATCAGCATAAAAAAAACCAACAGAAAGCACTGATGGCCTCGCAAGGATGTTTGTGTAGTGAAATCAGCCAGGAGGTTTTGTCATGATGCATAACGTTGTTCAGCTTTCCGGTTCCAGCTTCGCTTTCCTACGCTGGCGGCGCTTAATCTCGCCCTTAACAGCTGTAACAATAAACTGCGCTTTCGTCTCACCATCTTCGAGGCTGCTTTCTAATTCGGCAACAACATCATGTGGGAAGCGAGCATTAAGCTGTTGTGACTTGTTGTTGGTTGAACCTGTTGCCATTACTGGATCTCCTTGTATCAGGTGCAATTCAGTATACGCAAAAAAAATGATAATAAAAGACTTGAAGTGCGATTCACTTGAAGGTAGTTTTAAAAAAGAAGGTGCGATTCACCTTGTAAGCGCAAAGCCCGGTGGTGCGGGAACACTAACCGGGCTTCTGACCAATCCGCTATGTGAGACAACGAAGATGGCTACACAAAAGTTTACATGGTTATTTGCTGCGATCAACCGCAGCCAACGCAATACTCGTCCTGTGATGCTACGGATAACCGCTGATAATGAACGCTCAGCCCGGATCAGGCTTGCCCCAGACTATGTTCTGAGCTTTGCTGGTCGTATTCCGTGCGGAGGTGAAAATGCGTAATTATCCGCAGCCCGGCGAACGCTGGCAGCATGAACGTGGATGGACGGTTACGATTTTAAGAATAATTGAATCCTCCCCATCTGTGGCTCTGGTTAATCCTGAATTCAGCTGCGAAGTGCTGATGCGCCACGAAAGTGACAATAAAATTTCATCCTGCCCACTGGCATGGTTTGAAGAACGATATACACGACTCTTTACTGCACCGTTTTTAAAGCGGTCATTCCCTCCAACTGATGGGAGTAATGTTGGTCCATTTACTCTGCACCCATCGGTGAGCTTTACCCGCTGGCGGGAGAGATGCATACGACAACCCGCTGAGCCGGACGAAAGTCACTATTCAAATTTTCTCTGACAAGCCACCGATAAAAACGGAGTAGTTCATGACGAATTTTTCCAATGAGCATTCAAGTGCTCAGGGCCTCCCTTTGTCTGAAAAAGGTCAAACAGGCTTACCCGCATATGGGCTGTCTGAGGATGGATTTGGAAAGCTGGCTCGCGCAAAAGAAGCCTGTGATTTATTGCAGTTACTATTTTCTGAATATCCGTATCAGGGAGGTTCTTTTTCTTCCCATTGCACACCAGGTATTGCCGCCCTGATGGAATATCTTCGCGCTGATCTGACTGATGCAACGCGTTGCTGTATGCAACTCGATGAAGGTTTATTCAGTTACCAGGGGGAAGCATGACAACACAAACGGTTACGCAGATTTCAACAGCTGCGCGAGGGAAATGGCCCGTTATTCTGCAGATGCTGCGCATTGATGTTCCTGAAAACGGCAGGCACGGTCCCTGCCCGAAATGTGGGGGCAAAGACCGATTTCGCCTTGATGACCTTGACGGGCGTGGGACGTGGATTTGCAGCCAGTGCGGCAATGGTGATGGTCTGGATCTGGTTAAGCTCATGACTGGTTACGGCGTCAGAAAGGCTGCACAGGAAGTGGCGCAGGTTCTTAATGTGCCGGATGTGCAGGAATTGCCCGTGAAGCCCGCCAGGCAGAAAACTCCTAAACGCGACATGAGCTTTACCGTGGCGGCGCTGATGAAAGAGAGCCGCATGGGAGAAAGCCCCTATCTGAGCGGGAAAGGGTTTGCCGGATACCCGGCCTCCCTGACCGGAAGCGTGCAGCATATTAGCGGTAAGGATTTTCCTGCCGGTTCCCTACTGTTACCGCTCACGACCAATGCCGGAGCCGTGACCGGTGCGCAGCTTATCGGCCCGATGGGTGAAAAAAGCTTACTGCCTGGCAGCACGATGAAAGGCGCGTTTGTGGCGCTCAGCCCGTTACCGTCTGAACCGCCGGTACAGGTAGTGATCACCGAAGGTTACGCCACGGCGCTGACTGTAAGCCAGCTCACCGCCGGGTGCGTAGTGGCTGCCATATCTGCGGGTAATCTGCCCAACGTCGCACAGGCGCTGCGGGCACGCTGGCCTGAGGTAAAAATTATCATCGCCGGTGATAACGATTTTCAGGACGCCGGCGAGAATCCAGGCAGATCCTTTGCTGAACGGGCAGCAAAAGCCGTCAGCGGCTGGATGACGCTACCACCGGGAGAGATTAAGGCCGACTGGAATGACTTCCATCGTGAGCACGGTATAACTCGTGCCCGTGAAGCCTTTCGTAACGGTCTTGTGCTGTGTGGGGAAGGCCGCACACAACTACCGCATGGGTTCCGTCTTACCCAGGAATATCTCTGGTATGAAAAACAGGTACAGCGCAACGGTGAGACTGAGATCCAGAACGTCAAAATATGCAACCCGCTACGCGTGACGGCAATCACCTGCGATGCCGATGGCGGTAACTTCGGACGACTGCTGGAGTGGGAAGATACGTGGGGAGAACGCCGCCGCTGGGCGATGCCGATGGAAATGCTGAGCGGTAGCGGTGAGGAGCTGCGGCGGGTGCTGCTGGTTAATGGACTTTCCTATATCAGTACCACCGGCGAGGCCCGCGCCCGCCTGATGGAATATATATCGCTGTGTAAACCGGAACGCCGCGTGACCTGCGTCAGCCGCACCGGCTGGCATGGTCAGGTTTACGTCCTGCAGGATGAGGTTAACGGTGAAGGTGCGGAGGGTGTCATTCTCCAGACCACTTCCGTGCAGGGGCGCGATTTCCGCGTGTCGGGCACAACGGAGGAATGGCGAGAGCATGTATCCCTCTACTGCACCGGCAATTCCCGCGTGGCATTGCCGTGAGTCTGGCCTTTGCTGCACCACTGCTAAGGCTGGTTGGTATGGACGGCGGCGGCTATCACCTCAAGGGCGAATCCACGGACGGTAAGACCACCACCATGAAAGCGGCAACCTCCGTCTGCGGCGGGCCTGACTACTGGCAGACGTGGCGGGCAACAGGCAACGCGCTGGAGGGATGCGCCAGCCGCCGCAATGATGCCGCCATGATGCTCGATGAGATCCGGGAGGTGGACGGACGTGAGGCGGGCAATATCGCCTACATGTTGGCAAACGGCCAGGGCAAGGGCCGTGCCGGTACGGACGGTGAGCTGCGCACACGTAAGCAGTGGCGGCTGCTGTTCTTTTCAACCGGCGAGCTGTCACTGACCGAACATGCGGCAAAAGCCGGGGAACGTACCTTTGCCGGGATGGAAGTCAGGATGATCCAGATCCCCAGCGATTCCGGGAAATTTGGCGTATTTGAGGAGCTGCACGGCTTCGACAGCGGCAAGGCTCTGGCGGAGCATCTTGAATGGGCCACGTCCAGCTACTATGGTTCGCCGTTCCGGGAGTGGCTGAAAGCCCTGACCGCTGAACTTAACGGGCTGACAGCACAGGCAAAGTCATTGATGAAGGAATATACCGCCGCCTTGACCCCGAAAGATGCGGGTAATCAGGTGGGCCGGGCTGTGAACCGCTTTGCTCTGGTGGCGATGGCGGGCGAGCTGGCAACCCGGCTGGGTATCACCGGCTGGCCTGAGGGTGAAGCGCTGCGTGCAACCCGCGTCTGCCTGAACGCATGGCTGAAAGATCGCGGGCACACCGCCAATCAGGAAGATATTGCCGCGCTGGAGCAGGTACGCAGTTTCTTTACCGCGAATCAGTACAGCCGCTTTGCAGACTGGCACGACGAGCGCAACCGCCCCGGCAATATGGTGGGCTGGCGCAGAGTGGAGAAAGGCAGTACCGCACAGGGCACGGAAGCTGTCACCACGTTCTACGTCATGCCGTCCGGCTGGAAAGAAATCTGCAGGGGATTTGACCCGCGCAAGGTGGCACGTCTGTGCGCGGATCGTGGATATCTGCTGCCCTCCACCGATGGCAAGCTGCAGACAAACATTCGCCCACCAGAGATGAATCCCCGCAGGCTCTATGTCTTCAACAGCGAGGTGCCGGGTTGAGGCTTTGCGTGAGTCTTATTTATTAAGGGTAACAAGTGTAACAGGTGGAACAACCGTATTTTACAAGGGCTAAACCTGTTCCACCTTCTGAAATAGTGAGGTGGAACAGGTGGAACGTCAGCCGATCCACTGTTCCACCTTGTTACCCGCGATGTTCCACCTGTGCTATGCACATAAATGCTTTACAAAACAATGCTGTAACACGTGTTCCACCTGTTCCACCGTATCGGGGACATGAAGCAGACTGAAACAGAGGCATTTTTATCTGGTTGGCTTTCATAGCCGCGTGTGAATAACCGTAAACACCCGTTGTGCCAGCCACCACACACTGAGCACCGATAGTGCGCTTGTGTCAGCCACGACACAATTGACGTAACGAACCAACCCGACAGGAGAAGTCATGAACAACACCGCAGAGAATAACAACCTTTCCACTTTTCCGGCTGTAACGCAGCGGGCACTGGAAACCCTGAACACAGCCAGAAATGTATGGCTTGAAGCACGTCGTCAGCAGAAAGCGGCAGCGGATAATATTGGGACAATCCGCCAGCGTCGCGCTGAAATGGAAGCCACGACGAACGCGCTGAATGAGGAGTGGCGCACGCTGTTTCGTGAAAGTCAGGGCGTGGTGTCAAAGGAAATGAAAAAACTGCGCACGGAAATTGCGCTGAGACGCGAAACGCTTGAGGATTTTGATGAGCTGCTGGCGGCGCAGGAATGCGAAAATGCACTTTTGCCGCAGGAGACTGCGGAATTAGCAGGAAAGTATATCCACGCGCACGACACCCTTGTGGGTATTCGCGCAAAACAAATCTGGGAAGATTTTATGCAGGCGCATGGTAAGTCACTAATCCAGACACTGAGCCTGCTCAAATCCACAATGGGCCGGGAAGCCAGCGCAGTTGTCGGTGTGGTGCATTCAGTTAATGACCCGGACACACTGCTGAAAGACTTTATTCACAAGCATATTACCAAAGCGGCTCTCACTAACGATGCGATGCCGGAACAGGACCCTGTGTTTAAACTGACGGGCGTTGCGCCGGATTATTCGGCCCGTCTGGATCTCAGTAAACAGCTCTCTCCTGCTGCTATTCATAAAATGAAGATCCGTCAGGAACGTGAAGGGTTGCAGAAACATAACCGTGAAATGGAGGATATTTGATGGCGCTGAAATGTCCTTTTTGCTCAGCCATTGCGCATTGCCGGGCCAGCATGTATGAAGCTCCATCGGTAAAGAAGACGTACTATCAATGCACAAACCTAGAATGCTCAGCCACTTTTACAGCCCTAGAATCCGTGCATACAATCATCACGCGCCCGCAAAAAGAAGGTTATTTGTTAGACTCGATGGATGAACAGGTGCCCGCAGACAAGCCTCCCCAGACACTGAACCGCTATGGCTCTGCGTCAAAGCTGTCATGTCGTCAACAAATCCCGATCTGATTAGCAAAAATACCCATGTAATCCCGGTCCAGTACCGGGATTTTTTACGTCTTTTCCCTGGCTGGCCTGAGAGCGCATGAGTGCATGTCTATGGCGCATGAAAACGCATGATTCTCATGCGACATTTTTGACGCGAAAGCCCTTGTGGTGCGGCGTCTGAGACGGTTTACGGGGTGCATGAAAACCAGTCTGTTAAGCGAAGCGGGCAGGCGGGCGGGGCTGTCCGCATCAGCGTAAAAGATGAAGATCTGATGTGTTGAAAATCAAATAGCTTAAACAATTTCTTAATACTTGAATTAGTGTGCCGGTATGAACGTTTGGCATTGCCCCACGAGTTCTAAATAGCTGCGCCTAATACCGCTACATCTGCCGCTTACTGACGGGTGACAACTGTGTAACAGCAACTCATCTCAACCCCGTCGCAGCCGGTCAGATAGAGGAAACAGCCCTGATACCTTGCCCTGAAAAGGCTGACGAAAGTGGAGCACTATTGTGCGCAGCTATTTAGTGCCCGTTCAGAATTCCGCATACAAAACATACTGGTTAGTTTCATTACGTCAAAATCGATTTGAATCAATTAGTAGATGATTTTTTTTACTAAAAAATTATAATTGACAAAATTAACAGCGCATCTGGCAGAGGCATTATGTCAAATAAGATTGATATCTTTTTGAGTCGAGTTAGCCACGTATCACAGTTTGTACTGGTTGCATTCGCAATTTTTGGATATTTTTATACGGTAAGACCGATTTACCAAAAGGAGCTTTTATCAGAGGATATAGCCAAAAAAGAAGTTGAATTAAATTCATTAAAAACTGAAATGGTATACTCAAAAAAATCCATTGAGCATAATGAAGTTGTGCAAA
>NZ_JADABY010000030.1 GCF_015672735.1 Citrobacter sp. Res13-Sevr-PEB04-36
CAGAGACTCTTGAATTATGTAAGCAACCTGACTCTGTTTAGTAATAGCCAACCACATAACATAGTCTTCATGGCCAATATCCTCTTGAAAGGTTTTACCTAAAACAAAAGCATTATAAATACCAGTAAGATTACCGATAAAATTAGACTTTAGCATGTCATGGTAAAAAACAATTTCGGGTGCAGAAACTAACTTAGTGATTTCCGATATATCTTTCGTAAAAGTTGAATAACAACTTCCAACAACATTATATTTCCCACCATCAAGCAATAAAATTTGCTTTTCAAGTTTTTGCTCATGCCAAAGGTCATCACTATCGCAAAAAGCAATGTATTTTGTTTGTGCACATTTTATTGCTTTATTACGGGAACGAGCAACACCTTCATTGCTTGTATTTTTAATAATTATTATTCTCGGGTCATTGAAAGATTCTGCAATCTGTATTGATGAATCGGTAGAGCAATCATCAACGATATATAATATAAAATCTTTAAATGTTTGATTTATAATGGAATTAATTGACTCTCTGACATAATGCTCAGCGTTATACATCGGCATAATTATTGATACTTCTGCAATCACTTCACGCTCCAGGTTCTAATGTTTTTATCGCTGAGATTTAACAGCAACCACCAAAAAAAAGCCACAATAAAAAAGAAGATATTAGCACTTCCTACGCCACCCATTATCAACGCATATAAAGAAATGTAATACACCCATCTAATAGATGACTCTTTTTTCTTATTGATAACGAAAGCTCCAAATCCAAAGACCAGCGAAATTATTACAGATATCATAGACATGATAAACCAGCCATACCTGACGTATAATTCCGCCGTATAAAAAAGAGGCATTGAGCCAGGGCTATATCCATAAACAAAATTAAAAAGCGTGTACTTTAAATCATTAGAACTCATCGCCGTAATATCGACCGACTTTGCCAGTTCGATCACAGCTGGCATGGCCATGCCTTGAGTCAAGAAAATCCTTTCAAATATTGATTCAACCAGATAAGAAAAAGAAAAACCCTCGCCCACAAAAGGGAGTCGAATTAAAGCATAAATAGCCATCAACCCTATAAAAATTATAACATAGGTACTAATTCGTATTTTCTTCCATTCAAATAAAACATTAAATATAATAAAATAAAGAAAGACACCTTTATTTCCACTTACTACCATACTAAAGCAAACGAAAATAAAAAACAAAAAATTAAATGAACCTTTTTTGTTTTTAAAATAGAAATATATACTTGGTATTATTATGCTCGTGAACAATGAATAAATAAAAAAACCTTGGAAATTTCCTTTTACAATATCTGGCCGTTCTGAAACCCCCTCCGAAATAAAGTTAAAAAAAGGCCATTGTTTCCAGTAAAAAACAATATAAGTAGCAACAAACATTATGCATAAATAAAACGCAGATTTTAATATAGTTTCAGATATAAAAATGCGAGGCCCAGATATAGATATTCGGTTAAGCGAAACCTTAAAAAGCAGCATCAATATTATAAATATAGAAGAAAAACAGCCCAACGTATAAAATTTCAATGAACTTTCATCGTCAAAAACATGATATTTTTCGCCACCACAAAAAATATACACAGCAGGCGTAACGAATAAAAAAGCATACCCCCACATCATTAAAAAAAGATTCCCACTATACTCTTTTGTAAAATAAAATGTTTGATACAAAACAAAACTACATACGCTAAACAATAGAAACTCAATCATCTAGAACAACCTTTATAATCGAAGGGATTTTATCATAATATTCATATGCGCATGATGCCGGGTCACGAAAATCATAATTTAATTTATCAACACTAATAATATAGCAGATTACACTAACCCCACTAAATAAAGAACCTATCTGTAATAAAGCTGTAGAATAGAAACTAGCGCATATTCCAGGAATAAAATCTTCATTAATCAGATAATCTTCAATAGAGCAGTCTGGATATAAAATTTGAAAACCCAAATCTTTATATAAATAAAAATTCTTGTCGCTTTCATATCGATGTGGTGCATAATGAAATTTAGTTACCTTCATTTCCTTTAAAGACATTAAAGTCTTTTGCAAATAAGATAGATAATTTTCTTTACTCATCGCATTATTTTCAATCATTGGCATACCAATGAGCAGTGCTACATTGTTATCAATTC
>NZ_JADABY010000031.1 GCF_015672735.1 Citrobacter sp. Res13-Sevr-PEB04-36
CAGCTATTTAAACTATCAAGGGTACTTCGACTACCAGTTCGCCGCCAACAAGATTGCTGATCAAGCGTTATACAGCAATAATGCTATTGAATGGTATAACGGTATTTACTGGCATTCGGAGCACTATGCCGTGGGCTACGGCTTGAAGTATTTTCGTAATATGGCATTGATGGAAAATCACGGAGGAGCGGGGCGCACAACGGGCCTTGGACATTACTTCAGCCTCACCTATAAATTTTAATCACTGCCAAAGATACACCAACACGCTATGTCACCGTGTTGGTGTATCAGTCAATGATATCGTTCCCCAAAAAGTGCCGTAGCCCATCCAAATCTTTGATTTCAAGCCCTTGCTTCGTTCGGGTTACTAACCCTGCGTCAGTAAGCGCTTTAACCGCCCGTCGGTAGACTCGGTCGGTTGTGCCAAATCGCTCCGCTTCCTGATATTTTTTACTGAAACCGTCCATCGGTTGCTTATGTTGATGCTGACGGTAAAGGTCATAAGCCACATTATGGACAATCGGGTAGAGCATACGGTGTAGGAAAATTTCCAGCATATCCTGATAATCTACCGCCATCGCACTGGCGAAGAAAATTGCCAGCCTGGGGTGCTGATTTAATGCGTCCTCCAGCCGTTCACAACTGCATACTGCAACGGTGAGCGGTTCTTCGGCCACAATGTCGAGTTGGCAGCGATACCCGGTGAAAAACTCCATTTCTCCAAAAAGTTGCTCATCACATTCCATTGCGCCCAGTTGAAAACGGCGACCATTCTCAGCGCTGTAACGCAGAGAAATTCTCCCAGACTGAACCATAATCAGACGATCGACGATCTGACCCTGGTGGTATAGGTATTCATCCTCATGAATAAGCTGCGTTTCTGAGAGCAATTCCTGAAAAATTTTTTCGATTAAGGCATCATCCTGTTGCCAGATATTATGAAAACGACCTTTTGTGAGTGGTTTAAGCTGCATGGCTCAACTTCTTCTGTTTAAAGATGATTCTTGTCTCTGAATGTATGTTATCAGCCTTTCAATGTCATTAAGGCTAGGATCAGCTTAAATATCAGAAAATAAGGGGTAGCACGATGTTGCCCCTCATAACGTTGTGATATACACATTATGAATGCACGATAAAGCGCGACAAGCGTTGGCGCAGCAGGCGATTTTCCTGCCGCAACTGTGCATTCTCTTCCAGTAAGGTGAATGCAACAGCGATCCCCGGCCAGTCAAGCGCCAGTTCCTGACGTAAACGTAAAGCCCGCCGTACGATGGTTAACGCGCGATCGTCAAACTGCCAGTGGGCGCTCTCATCTTCCCGGGGTTCAATCATCCCCAGGCCGACAATTTCATTCAGGTCCTCGGCAGAAACGCCAGTATGCAGGCAAAACTCGGTAATGGTAAAGGTGACGGTAACGTTAGCCATTATGCTTTCCCCCACTCTTTGCGTGGATCAAAGGTCTTTTGTGCGTCCGCCAGCTGTTGCCACAATGCGGCGCTGTTGTCGTCAGGTTTGGGTGGCATCACAATTTTGATAATCGCGTACAGGTCGCCGGTCTGTTTTTTACTCATCAGCCCTTTGCCCTTGATGCGTAATCGCTGTCCGGCCTGGCTGCCGGCGGGGATTGTCAGCAGAATACTCTCTGTGAGCGTTGGCACGGTGACTTTTGCGCCCAGCGCAGCTTCCCATGGGGCAACGGGCACAACAATTTCCAGATCCTGATTGACGATATCAAACAGCGGATGCGGCGCGATATGAATCACCAGCCACAAATCACCGTTCGGGCCACCGTTCTCACCGGGCGTGCCCTGGCCTTTCAGCCTGATGCGCTGGCCGTTGCCTACACCTGCTGGAATTTTCACATTCAGCGTTTTGGGGATTTCTCTCTCTACCAGGCCAAACGCATTGTAGACCGGCAGGGAGTAACTGATGGTGCGACTATGCTCAGCAAGGGTTTCTTCGAGGAACACGGCCACATCGATTTCGATATCGTGTCCACGACGGGCGTGGCGCTGTTGCGACTGGCGAGCGTGTTGACCAAAAATGGAGGAGAAAATATCGTCAAAATCTTCGGTGTTGTAGCTTTGACCTTGGCCTTGCTGGAACTGACGGCTGAACTGCGGATCGTTGCGGTGCTGCCACAACTGATCGTATTCGGCACGACGTTGTTCATCGCTTAAAACTTCCCAGGCTTCAGCAACCTCTTTAAAACGCGCTTCGGCATCGGTTTCTTTGCTGACGTCAGGATGGTATTTGCGGGCGAGTCGACGATAGGCGGTCTTGATGGTTTTGAGATCGTCCGTCGGTTTCACGCCCATGATGGCGTAATAATCCTTTAATTCCATAGTGTTATCTCGTATGAATCAACCCATGAAGAAGGATACCCCTCGGGAAAGGCATCACCGTTAAGTTTAGGGTAATCCTGAAAAGTGCGAATGCCAACTATGAAAGGGGCGGAAAACGGTTACGCCTGGCGGTAGGTATTGGACATTTTGCACCACCAACAGCAGTAGATGGTTTCTGTTGGGTGGTGCGTCGTGCAATATTAATGATCAGGGTTTAGTAATAAGAAAGCGGACCGTTTCTGCGTAATTCTGCACAAAGGTATTAACGTTATCGGAATTTAATCCTTTCGGGTTAATCATATATTTACCGTTGATAAAGATAGCCGGTACGCCTTTCAAATCGACGGCTTTGGCCAATTCTTGCTGTTTGGCTGTTAGTGATTTAACCGCAAAACTATTCCACGCGGCATCATAATCGCTGGCGCTCACGCCTGCCTGGATAAACACTTTGCGAATATCATCAGCGGTTTTAATTGACTGCTTCTTCTGCACGGCATCAAAAAGTAAAGGTTTAACCTTTTCTTCCACATTTAACAGCATGGCGACCGACCAGGCGTGCGTCATATCGGCTCCCAGAGGGCCTAAAAAATCGACGTGGTACTCTGTGAGTTTAACATTTTCAGGTAAAGCTTTTTTCACATTATCAGTAACTTCCAGAACCTCATCGTATTGATAGCAGGAGGGGCAGTAGAAGGAGAAAAACTTCAGCGCCGCAGGAGCTGCCGGTACGGCTTTTTCAAGCGTGATAAATTCTTTTCCATCGGTAAATGTTGCTGCCTGAGCATTTACGGTAAACAGCAATCCGATCAGCGGGAGTAAGTATTTTTTCATTTCCATATACTCTAAATAACATATTATTAACAAAGGTGTTTATAATGAACGCGATGTCCATTACGCCTGCCTATAATAAAGTATTTATTTTAAAATACGCTGTCCCTTACTTTGATTTACGCATGGGTATATTTTAAGAACGCATTTAAATATCTGGATGGAGTTTTTCGGTGAATCATCGAAAATAGCGAAAGATAACCCTCGTTATATTTATCGGTGGCGATTATTTAATGTTATTACATATCGGCACGGTAGATGAGCATCCTTGCACCGACATAACTTTACAGCGTAAAGGTTGCCAAAACCTCGCCAGTAGCTAAGATAACCGCGTCAATCAGTGAGGGTAAAATGGCAAAACGTCAACGGATGGGATGGTGGTTCCTGTGCCTGGCATGTGTCGTGGTGATGGTATGCACCGCGCAGCGCATGGCGGGTCTGCACGCGTTGCAGATGAACACCTTTGCCGCAACCGTTGTTGCCAGCGCGCAAACAGAGGCTGATGACGCCTCACCCGTGACCCCTTGCGAACTGAGCGCGAAGTCATTACTGGCTTCGCCGCCGGTGCTGTTTGAAGGCGCTATTCTGGTGCTTTGCCTGCTCTTGTCGCTATTGGCGCCGGTGCGGGCTTTTCGTCTGCCGTTTTTCCCACCGCGAGCTATCTCGCCGCCCACTCTGCGGGTTCATCTCAGGTTTTGCGTCTTCCGTGAATGACAGAGCAGCCGTTGCTGACTGTTAGATAATTATTCACGGAGAAAAAATATGATGACTGTTTTCAGGCAGGCGCTGCTCTGTCTGTTATTGCTATGGCTGCCCGTATCCTGGGCGGCTGACATCGGCTGGCTGCGCTCAGCCGAGAACGACCACGCCAGCGTGCGGCTGCGTGCCGATACGTCTGCCGAGGGAGAAACCCGGCTGCTGCTGGACGTCAAACTGGAGGATGGCTGGAAAACCTACTGGCGTTCACCGGGTGAGGGTGGGGTCGCCCCCTCTGTTACCTGGAAAGGTGAAATGCCAACGGTGGATTGGTTCTGGCCCACGCCTGCGCGTTTTGAAGTCGCCAACATTACCACCCAGGGCTATCACGATCGGGTGACGTTCCCGATGGTGGTGCGCGGTACGTCACCGGCTACGCTGAACGGCGTTTTGACGCTGTCGACCTGTAGCAACGTCTGTCTGCTGACGGATTATCCCTTTTCTGTGACGCCTTCTGTCCAGGACGCCACTTTTGCCCATGACTATGCACAGGCCATGGGGCAGATCCCACTTGCCAGTGGTCTGACGGATTCTCTGCACGCCGGGGCGCGCGCCGGAGAACTGGTCGTCGAGGCGCAGCGTAAGGGCGGTTGGTCTACACCGGGGGTGTACCTGGATACTGTCGATGAGGCGGACTTTGGCATGCCGACAATGCGCGTGGAGGGGGAAACGCTGCGCGCCACGATCCCGGTGCATGACAGCTGGGGCGAGGGAGCGCCAGATCTGCGCGGTAAATCGCTCACGCTGGTGCTGGCAGACAACGGCGTTGCCCAGGAAAGCCGTCTTGTTATTGGTGACGCGCCTGCAGCTGAAAGCGCGGCGCTCCCGCTGTGGCAGGTGGTGTTGATGGCGCTATTGGGCGGGCTTATCCTCAACCTGATGCCCTGCGTGCTGCCGGTTCTTGGGATGAAGCTGGGCTCAATTTTACTCGTCGAGGAGAAAAGCCGTCGCCAGGTTCGCCGCCAGTTTCTGGCTTCGGTGGCCGGAATAGTAGTCTCCTTTATGGCGTTGGCCGCGCTGATGACGGTGCTGCGGATGACCAATCAGGCACTCGGCTGGGGGATCCAGTTCCAGAGTCCGTGGTTTATCGGCGTGATGGTGCTGGTGATGCTGACGTTCAGTGCCAGCCTGTTCGGGCTGTTTGAATTCCGTTTACCTTCAAAGATGACTACTACGCTGGCGACCCACGGTGGCAATGGCCTGGCCGGTCATTTCTGGCAGGGCGCGTTTGCGACGCTGCTTGCCACGCCGTGCAGTGCGCCGTTTCTGGGTACGGCGGTGGCGGTGGCGCTAACGGCTTCACTACCCACGCTGTGGGGGCTGTTTCTGGCTCTGGGGCTGGGAATGAGTTTACCGTGGCTGCTGGTGGCGCTGCGCCCGGGTCTGGCGCTGCGTTTACCCCGTCCGGGACGCTGGATGACTATCCTGCGGCGTTTGCTCGGGGTGATGATGCTCGGTTCAGCCATCTGGCTGGCAACGTTGCTGCTCCCGCATCTGGGGTTTACCAGCCAAAGTGCCGCTAAAGAGAGCGTCAACTGGCAGCCACTTAGCGAACAGGCCATCACCGATGCGCTGGCTCAGCATAAACGTGTTTTCATCGATGTGACCGCCGACTGGTGTATTACCTGTAAGGTCAACAAATACAACGTCTTGAATAAAGAAGACGTGCAGGCCGCCCTGCAGCAGCCCGATGTGGTGGCACTGCGCGGTGACTGGACGCTGCCCTCTGAAGCAATTACCGAATTTCTAAAAAAACGCGGCCAGGTTGCTGTGCCGTTTAACCAAATTTATGGCCCCGGCATGCCGGAAGGCCAGGCGTTGCCGACGCTGTTAACCCGCGATGCGGTGTTAAACACGCTGGTAGATGCTAAAGGAGTCACGCCATGAAACTGTTGATTGTTCTGCTGTTGTCCCTGTTTTCTGCCGTCAGTGTGGCGCAAGAACCCGCGCCGTTTACCCCGGAGCAGGAAAAGCAAATTGAAGCGTTAATTCAGGAAGCGCTGTTTAACGATCCGGACAGCCCGCGCATTGGTGCGAAGCAGGCAAAACTGACGCTGATTAACTTTACCGATTACAACTGCCCGTACTGCAAGCAGCTGGATCCGATGCTGGAAAAAATTGTGCAAAAGTACCCGGACGTAGCCGTAGTGATTAAACCACTGCCGTTTAAAGGTGAAAGCTCGGTGCTGTCGGCGCGCACCGCACTGATGACCTGGCGTGAGCACCCGCAGCAGTTCCAGGCGTTACATGAAAAACTGATGCAAAAAAGAGGCTACCATACTGCTGCCAGTATTAAACAGGCGCAGGAGAAATCGGCGGCAACCCCGGTCACATTGGATGATAAAAGTATGGAAACGCTGAGCACCAACCTGCAACTGGCGCGGCTGGTGGGCGTGCGCGGTACGCCTGCCACGATTATCGGCGATGAACTGATTCCTGGCGCCGTACCGTGGGAAACGCTGGAACAGGTGGTCAAAGAAAAACTGGCGGCTGCGAATGCTCAGTAAACTGCGGCGCTGGCTGCGCGAAGGGGTCATCTTACTGGCGCTGATTGCGGGAGCGATGCTGCTGATGGATGCGTGGCGTGCACCCACGCTCCCAGCCTCTTTTGACAGTACGCCTTTGCAGACGCTGGATGGTGAAACCGTTACCCTGGCGGCGCTCAGTCAACAAGAACCTGTGCTGTTCTATTTCTGGGCTAGCTGGTGTGGTGTTTGTCGCTTCACCACACCGGACGTTGCCAGATTGCAGCGGGAAGGAGAGAACGTGATGACCATTGCGTTACGCTCCGGCAGTGAAGCGGAAGTGTCTCGCTGGCTGGCGCGCAAAGGCGTGGACTTCCCGGTTATTAATGACGCTGATGGCGCTCTCTCCCGCAGTTGGGAGGTTAGCGTCACGCCGACGCTGGTGGTGATGTCGCAAGGTCGCGTGGTCTCCACAACCAGCGGCTGGACCAGTTACTGGGGCATGAAATTGCGGCTGTGGTGGGCAAAAACGTTCTGAATATCGTGCCGGGGAAACCCGGCATTTTTATTGTATTACGGGTAATACTGGCGGGCATAGTTCGTTGCCTGACGAAGCAAACATCACGATTCACGTCCAAAATACGTCATCTTCTTTATTTTCAGGGTAGCGCAGTATGGCGATGTTTTTAGTGTTTGGACCGTCGATGGTGATAATGATTGCCGCAACCTTTGTGCTGGCAGGCATGGTGAAAGGCGTGACCGGCATGGGGTTACCTACGGTGGCGATGGGGATCCTCGGCTCACTTATCTCCCCGGTGGCGGCAGCGGCCATGCTGTTGCTACCCTCTTTAATCAGTAATCTGTTTCAGTTTGGCGGTGGGGGAAATACTCAGGTATTACTGAAACGCCTGTGGCCCATGTTATTGGCGGTGGTGGTGGCAACGCTGTTGGCCAGTACCTGGATCACCAGTGGTAACACCTCTCGCACGCAGTTTGCGCTCGGCGTAGCGCTGGTGGCTTACGCCATCTGGACGTTGGCAGGAAAAAAGATCCCGGTAGATCCGCAGCGTGAAAAACCGCTTTCTCTGGTTATTGGATTTGTGACCGGCTTATTGACCGGTGGTACCGGGGTGTTTGTAATGCCAGCCGTGCCGTGGATCCAGTCCTTGGGTTTTGAAAAGGATGAACTGGTGCAGGCGCTTGGGATCTCCTTTACGTTTTCGACGCTGGCTCTCGCGCTCGGTCTGTGGTGGCACAATGCGCTGCCCGTTCAGTCGCTAAGCTTATCCGCTTTTGCCATTGTGCCGGCGTTGATTGGTCAGTGGATTGGCTCGCGTGTGCGGCGGGTGATTTCTCCTGTGGTGTTCAAGCGCTGTTTTCTGTTTTGCCTGGTGGGATTAGGGGCGGAAATGATATTTCGCGCGGCATAATCCTCGCGGTGACTTCATGATAATGTCATGACATCGTTAATACAGATATTCAGGGTTAAAGGGGTCGCTATGACATCCATCATGCTGAATGAAGAAGAAGGTGATCTGGAGTCGCGGATGGCGCTTACTGCGGCCGTGATGGCGGATAAATCGCGCTCGCGCATGCTGTGCGCTTTGATGGATGGCTGCGCCTGGACGGCAACCGAACTTAGCGCTGTGGCAGATGTGTCGGCCTCGACGGCCAGTGCGCATCTGGCGCGACTGTGCGAACAGCGTTTTGTTGTGGCGCTCGCTCAGGGGCGACATCGTTATTTTCGTCTGGCAGGCGCGGATATCGCGGAACTGCTGGAGCGTCTGATGGGCGTGGCGTGGGCTACACCAAAACCACGAAAAATCACCACACCGCCAGGCTTACGACATGCCCGAACCTGCTATGACCACCTTGCCGGAGAAGTGGCTGTGAGGCTTTTTGATACGCTGGTTACCCGGCGATGGATAAGCGCGGATGGCGAAACGGTGACGTCTCTGGGGCAAGAACAGTTTGCACAACTGGGGATCGTCATCAGGGCAGGCGTTTCCCGACGGAAACTAAGCTGTGGTTGTCTGGACTGGAGTGAGCGGCGCTACCATCCGGGCGGCGTGCTTGGTGCCACGCTATTGCGCTGGTTTGCCGAGCGGAGATGGATTAAAACTGAAGCCGGGAGTCGGCATGTTACTTTCACCCCGCTTGGGATCCGCAAACTCCAGACCGAATTTGGCATTAAAGTGACACGCTAGATGACCCATTTTGCGAAAGCGTTCCCGGAAAAATGTCTTGTTTCTGTCACACTCAGTGGTGATTGATAACAACAAGAGGTCGTAGGGATGAATAAATCGTTAATCGCCGCAGCCGTGGCAGGGGTCATATTACTGTCATCCGCCGCACAGGCGCAGACCGCGCCGGAGGGCTATCAACTCCAGCAAGTATTGATGATGAGCCGACATAACTTACGTGCACCTTTAGCCAATAATGGCAGCGTTCTGGAGCAATCGACGCCGAAGCAGTGGCCACAATGGGATGTACCGGGCGGTCAGCTCACCACCAAAGGCGGGGTGCTGGAAATCTATATGGGCCATTACATGCGTGAATGGCTGGCAGAGCAGGGGATGGTGAAATCCGGTGAATGTCCGGCCCCGGATACGGTGTATACCTACGCCAATAGCCTGCAGCGTACGGTCGCAACGGCGCAGTTCTTTGTGACCGGCGCGTTCCCGGGTTGCGACGTACCCGTGCACCATCAAGAAAAAATGGGCACCATGGATCCCACCTTCAACCCGGTAATCACTGACGACTCTGCCGCATTTAGTCAGCAGGCCGTGCAGGCGATGGAAAAAGAGCGCAGCAAAATGCAGCTTAGCGACAGCTACCAGTTGCTAGAGCAAATGACGAACTACAAAGACTCACCGTCCTGTAAAGAAAAACAGCAGTGCTCACTGACCGACGCCAAAGACACGTTTACTGCGAAGTACCAACAGGAGCCTGGGGTTTCAGGACCGTTGAAGGTCGGTAACTCGCTGGTGGATGCGTTCACGTTGCAATATTACGAAGGTTTCCCGCTAAATGAGGTGGCCTGGGGTGAGATCAAATCTGACCAACAGTGGAAAGTGCTGTCGAAGCTGAAAAATGGCTATCAGGACAGCCTGTTTACCTCGCCGGCCGTGGCGCAAAATGTGGCCAAGCCACTGGTGAAATATATCGATAACGCACTGGTGACCGAGCGTACAAAAGCGCCGAAAATTACCGTGCTGGTCGGTCACGACTCCAACATTGCGTCATTACTCACCGCGCTGGATTTCAAACCGTATCAGCTGCATGACCAGAACGAACGCACGCCGATTGGCGGGAAGATTGTCTTCCAGCGCTGGCATGACAGTAATGCTAACCGGGATCTGATGAAAATCGAGTATGTTTATCAGAGCTCGCACCAGCTGCGTGATGCACAGGTGTTGACGTTGAAATCACCCGCGCAGCGCGTGACGCTGGAACTGAAAGGCTGCCCGATAGATGCGAATGGCTTCTGCCCGATCGATAAATTCGATAACGTGCTGAATGCGGCGGTAAAGTAAGGTGAAAAAAGAAACTCCCCCGTGCAGACGGGGGAGTCATGACGCTAGACGTTTTTACGTTCAATAGTCTGTTCACCCCAAAAGAGTGAATCTTTGTCTGTTTTCTCAAAAGCTTTGATTAGTACCTCGTCGCTGCCTTCTTCCCAAATTTTTTCCGCCAGTTTCTCGTCGTAATGGGCGACTTCAAAGATAGCCTCGGCGATTTCCGGCGACGTGTTGCGCAGACGCGCCCATTCACCGACGCGATGGGCTTTCGCTTCTTGAGTTGGCATACGAATCCTCCTGTTGCGGATTAGCCGTTGAGTTTTACTGCCAGACCGGCGACGTATTCACCCTGATAGCGGGCGATAGACAACTCTTCCTGACTTGGCTGGCGAGAGCCATCGCCCCCGGCAATGGTGGTTGCACCGTACGGCGTCCCGCCGCGAACTTGTGAGACATCAAACAGCTCTTGCGCGGCATATCCAATAGGAACGATGACCATCCCGTGGTGGGCAAGTGTTGTCCAGGTTGAGGTAATGGTTTGTTCCTGACCACCGCCTGTCCCCGTTGAGCTGAATACGCTGGCAAGTTTGCCGTACAGGCCGCCAGAAGCCCACAGGCCACCGGTCTGATCCAGGAAGGTACGCATTTGGCCTGACATATTGCCAAAGCGGGTAGGGGTGCCAAAAATAATGGCGTCGTAATCAGCCAGCTCCTGTGGGGTGGCGACGGGGGCGTTTTGTGTTTTACCGCCCGCTTTCAGGAAGATCTCAGGCTGCATTGTTTCTGGCACACGCTTAATAATGACTTCCGCGCCATCGACCTTATTTGCACCTTCTGCGACTGCATGGGCCATCGTTTCAATGTGTCCGTACATGGAATAATAAAGCACCAGAACTTTTGCCATTTTACACTACTCCTCGAGTTAACCGTCTGTGTAGCGAATCGCTACCTCTCTTTAAAGATATGACGTACTGCCAGGAGTGCAAATTTCACCATCATTTCTTTGATTTATAACAATTTTAATGGCAGTTCTTTTTTGTCGCAAAATGATACATTTTTGAGCAGGTTGGATTTGCTAGTCATAAGAAAGGTTTATTGATTTTAGGTGGTGATTATTCGCCAAATACCGGCAAACCTGTTGCAGAATATTACCGTTAGCCGGTTGTCAGGCCAGTCTTCACTATGCTTAATCCCACGCAGCGAACATCGGGCATTGCCCACAGCTTGCGTGAGGTATCACTCCTCAGTACCTATGCAATATGATGTCTAATCAATGACGGAGGTCAGTAATGGCAAACCATCGAGGCGGTTCCGGCAACTTTGCGGAAGACCGTGAGAGAGCATCAGAAGCAGGTCGAAAAGGTGGCCAGCATAGCGGGGGTAATTTCAAGAATGACCCGCAACGCGCTTCAGAGGCAGGCAAAAAAGGGGGCAAAAATAGCCACGGCAATAACAAAACGTAATTGCCAGGCTGTCTGTTAACTATATCGTGACGTCTGAGCGTTCAACGACAGACGTCGCAAGCCACCGCCGCCGGATTGTCCGGCGGTTTTTTTGTTTGAAGGTTGCACGCCACTTCCCGTGCCCGCTTTAATTTATCCATTCACCGTATGATTTGTTATGCTGACGCCCTCAGAACAAGGAGAGGGCGGATGGCTCAAGGCGCAGAGAAAAAAACAGGTAAACGCTCGCAGGCGGTCAACGCGAAACGCCAGGCCATTTTAACTGCGGCGCTAAATATCTTCTCCCAGTATGGGATCCACGGAACGCGTCTTGAACAGGTGGCTGAACAGGCGGGCGTGTCAAAAACCAATCTGCTCTATTATTACCCGTCAAAAGAAGTGCTCTATATTGCCGTGTTACGCCAGATCCTCGACATCTGGCTGGCGCCGCTGAAGGCCTTTCGTGAAGACTTTGCGCCGCTGGTGGCGATCAAAGAATATATCCGCCTCAAACTGGAAGTTTCCCGCGATTACCCGCAGGCATCACGGCTGTTTTGTATGGAGATGCTGGCAGGCGCGCCGCTGCTGATGACCGAATTGACGGGGGATCTTAAAACGCTGATCGATGAGAAATCTGCGCTGATTGCCGGATGGGTCAGCAGTGGCAAGCTGGCACCGGTCGATCCGCATCATCTGATTTTTATGATTTGGGCTTCAACCCAGCACTACGCCGACTTTGCTCCACAGGTGGAAGCAGTGACGGGTGCAACACTGCGCGATGAAGCCTTTTTTAACCAAACGGTTGAGAACGTCCAGCGGATGATTATCGAAGGGATCCGCGTGCGTTAACCGGCGGGCGGTAACGGGCAGCTTAAATCACCTTCTTCACACTGCAGCAGCGAGGCGAGAAACGCTTCACGCTCGTGAGTTTTGTCGGTCAGACACTGGCTGGCGATCATCGACTGGACGCTGCCGCCTTCCGTACCTGAGCTGATTAACGCGCAGTCAGCATCGCGCAGTGTTATCCACGCGACTTGCGCCTTTTTCAGTAATTCACGTTGAGTGGGCGCTGCACGCTTAAGCGCATTCTGATAGGTATCATTGAGCTTTGCATCCGCCGCTTTAAACTGCTCAGCGGCGCAGGTGTTCATCTCAGTTTGGGTGTTCGCGTTGGCGCAGTCTTCCGCCAGCGCCGGGCTGCTGAGCAGCAGTGCCGCACATGTCAGTACAATTCGTTTCATGCTTCCCTCTGGCTTAATAATAATGGCAACGTGCCGGTAATGCTTGTTTGTTAAGTATTAGAAGAACATTTTACTCTGGAACAGGGTTCCGTTCACTTTATGTTCATGACTTTTTTGATGCCTCTGTCCCTGTGAACGTGCAAGGGAGGCTCACCGCCGCCTCCCTTGCAACCCAGGCTCCCGGCAAGGAAAATCGTCGCTGCGCGATTTATTCGTCTTATTCCGTCTGCCTGTCGGGTCGGTGCCGAGCCTGCATCCCTGCAGGCCGTCCCCTCAGCCCGCTTCCTTGCGGGCTGCCCCGGTCAGCCGTCAACGCCTCATCGATTTTCAGCCGGACTAAGGGGGCCGCTTCAGCGCACTGGCTTTCAGGTATTTCCTTTTTGCTGTTTAAACAAAAAATGCAGGAGGTCAGGTGTGGATAGATCCGGCTGAAAATTGCCGACGCGTTTCCGTAAGGCCGGGAGAGCCAGCATGGATGCTGGCTCAGGGCGCGTTTTGCAGGGATGCTACCTCGCGCCCGGCCCGGTAGCCTGGAGGAGTTAGCGGAGGGGATTGCGAAGCAACAGTTTTCCTGCCGGGAGCCGGGATTGTAAAGGGCGTGGCGGAGAACGCCCTTTACACGTTCACAGGTATAATGGTTTCAGAGTGGTGAAGCATTCAAGGTGAACGTAACAAGGCGCCAGAGGTAATATATTCATTGTCCTCTGGCGACGCTTTACTGACCGATCTGAAGCGTATACCCCATAACCATACCCTTAGCCGATTGTCATCAGGCTGGCGTTCCCGCCAGCAGCAGCGGTGTTGACGCTCAATGAGCGTTCAATATACAACCGCTCCAGCAGGATATTGCTCTCACCACGGGCAAAGCCTTGTACCGAGACAATTGCGCCATCCCGGGCGGCAACCTCTTCGCATAACGCGCGCAGTTGATCGGAATCACCGTGGAAGATAACGGCATCGAACGGTTGTACGGTCAGATTATCCGCTTTGGCAAACTGGATGCGCCCGGAAAGAGCGGCAGGCAGACGTTTTGCCAGATCGCGGTGGAAAGCATCATCCGGCCACAGGATGAGGCTGCCCACGCAAGCCACGGCGGCGACTTGAACCAGCGCGTCCTGTTCGTTATCGGCAATACACAGAACGCGATCGCGAGGTAACAGCGTCCAGGTGTTGCGCTCGCCGGTAGGGCCAGGCAACAAACGCTGGGTTCCGGCCTGCGCCAGTTCAGCAAACTGTTGGCACAGGGTCTGCAACGCCGGGCGATCGGCTGCCCATTCGGTGAGGGCGTTCAGTGGCTGGATCAGCGCCGCCTTGAGCTGTGCATCGACAGGGTAGTCGGCATCCTGGCGTGCCAGGGTGATGCTTAGCGCATTTTCCGGACGGTTAGCCAGCAGACGGTACAGATACAGCGGACCGCCGGCTTTCGGGCCGGTGCCTGACAAGCCTTCGCCGCCGAAGGGCTGCACGCCGACTACTGCGCCAACCATATTACGGTTGACGTACAGGTTACCCACGTGTGCGGAGCCGGTAACCTGAGCGATGGTTTCATCAATACGGGTATGCACACCCAGCGTCAGGCCGTAGCCGGAAGCATTGATTTGCTCAATCAGATTGCCCAGGTTGCTGCGGGTGTAGCGCACCACGTGCAGCACCGGACCAAACACCTCTTTTTGCAGTTCATCGAAGCTCTCCAGCTCAATCAGCGTTGGCGCAATAAAGGTACCGGTTTGCCATTCCCGCGCATCCTCGCTGTTTTCACGCGCTGCCTGGAATACCGGACGTCCCTTGGCGCGCATGGCCTGAATGTGGCGCTCAATATTGGTTTTGGCCTCATCATCAATAACCGGCCCAATGTCAGTGGTCAGGCGGCCCGGATTGCCCATCCGGCATTCGGCCATCGCGCCGCGCAGCATTTTCAGCGTGTGATCGGCGATGTCATCCTGCAGGCACAGGACGCGCAGTGCCGAGCAGCGCTGTCCGGCGCTGTCAAAGGCGGAGGCCAGCACATCAACGACCACTTGCTCCGTCAGCGCCGAGGAGTCGACGATCATCGCGTTCATTCCACCGGTTTCGGCGATCAGCGGGATCGGACGGCCTTGCGCGTCAAGACGGCGAGCAATATTACGTTGTAACAGCGTGGCGACTTCCGTTGAACCGGTGAACATCACGCCGCGTACGCGCTCATCGGACGTCAGCTGTGCCCCGACGGTTTCACCCTGACCGGGCAACAGTTGTACCACGCCTGGCGGGACGCCGGCTTCCAGTAAAATGGCGATCCCCTGGGCGGCAATCAGCGGTGTCTGTTCTGCCGGTTTTGCCAGCACGCTGTTGCCTGCAGCCAGCGCGGCGGCAATTTGCCCGCTGAAGATGGCCAGCGGGAAGTTCCACGGGCTGATGCAGACTACCGGGCCGAGTGGACGATGGGTTTCGTTATCAAAATCATCGCGGACTTGCCCGGCGTAATAATGCAGGAAGTCGACCGCTTCACGCACTTCAGCAATGGCGTTGCTAAAGGTTTTACCCGCCTCGCGAACCAGAATGCCAATCAGTTGCTGCATCTGGCCTTCCATCAGAACGGCGGCGCGATGCAGAATGGCGGCACGCTCCTGCGGCGGCGTAGCGAACCAGATCGGTGCATTATTCACCGCGCTTTGTAACGCCTGTTCCACTTCATTCGGGGAGGCTTCGCGCACGTAGCCCACGATATCTTTCGGCTCCGCCGGGTTAATCACCGGCGTCATTTGTCCGTCAGTCACCGGATGCTCCAGCATCGGTTTCGCGTGCCATTTTTGCAGTGCGCTATTGAGCAGGGCAGAGGACAGCGAGGCCAGGCGATGTTCGTTCGCCAGATCCAGCCCGGCAGAGTTTTCGCGTCCCTTGCCGTACAGGTCGCGTGGCAGCGCAATCTTCGGATGCGGTAGACCCGCCTGGCCTTCATGCTGCGCCAGTTTTTCTACGGCTTCGACCGGGTCGGCGACCAGTTCATCCAGCGGCAGGGTGGTGTCGGCAATACGGTTAACGAACGAGGTGTTCGCGCCGTTTTCCAGCAGACGACGCACCAGGTACGCCAGCAGCGTTTCATGGGTCCCTACCGGTGCGTAAATACGGCATGGGCGATTCAGTTTGCCATCAGCCACTTTGCCGGTGACCTGCTCGTACAGCGGTTCACCCATGCCGTGCAGGCACTGGAACTCGTACTGACCGGGGTAATAGTTCTGACCCGCTAACTGATAAATGGCCGCCAGCGTATGAGCGTTATGGGTGGCGAACTGTGGGTAGATTAGATTCGGCACGGCAAGCAGTTTTTTGGCGCAGGCCAGATAGGAAACATCGGTGTAGACTTTACGGGTATACACCGGATAGCCTTCCAGGCCGTCCATCTGGGCGCGTTTGATTTCGCTGTCCCAGTATGCGCCTTTGACCAGGCGGATCATCAGGCGACGGCGGCTGCGCGTGGCCAGATCAATCAGATAATCAATCACGTACGGACAGCGTTTCTGGTAGGCCTGGATGACAAAACCAATCCCGTTCCAGCCAGCCAGCTCAGGTTCGAAGCACAATTTTTCCAGCAGATCGAGGGAGATTTCCAGACGATCTGCTTCTTCGGCGTCAATATTGATGCCGATGTCGTACTGACGCGCCAGCAAGGTGAGCGACTTCAGGCGCGGATAAAGCTCATCCATTACGCGATCGTACTGCGCACGGCTGTAGCGCGGGTGCAGCGCCGACAGCTTGATCGAAATCCCCGGCCCTTCATAAATACCGCGTCCATTAGACGCTTTACCAATAGCGTGGATAGCCTGCTGGTAAGACACCATGTAGGCCTGCGCGTCGGCGGCGGTCAGTGCGGCTTCCCCCAGCATATCGTAGGAGTAGCGGAAACCTTTCTCTTCCAGTTTCCGCGCATTCGCTAGCGCCTCAGCGATGGTTTCCCCGGTGACGAACTGCTCCCCCATCAAGCGCATCGCCATATCGACGCCTTTGCGGACCAGCGGCTCGCCGCTCTTTCCGATGATGCGGTTCAGTGAGCGCGAGAGGCTGGCTTCGTTATGCGTGGAAACCAGTTTGCCGGTAAATAACAGCCCCCAGGTTGCCGCGTTGACGAATAACGACGGGCTGCGTCCAATGTGCGACTGCCAGTTGCCGTTGCTGATTTTGTCGCGGATCAGCGCATCGCGCGTAGCTTTGTCGGGAATACGCAGCAGGGCTTCTGCCAGGCACATCAGCGCAACACCTTCCTGAGAAGACAGCGAGAACTCTTGCAAGAGTCCCTGAACCATGCCGGCGCGACCGCTGGCGGTTTTCTGGTTACGTAGTTTGTCGGCCAGCTGATATGCCAGCTTATGAGCCTGTTCAGCGATCGGCTGCGGCAGGCGCGCCTGTTCCATCAGCATCGGTACGGCGTCGGTTTCTGCACGACGATACGCGGCGGTGATCGCCGCCCGGGAAACAGACTGCGGCAGGATCTGCTCGGCAAACTCGAGGAAAGGCTGGTGGGTTTCATTCTGGTATGCCGCGGCGTCATCTCCTTCATTGGCTGCACCCGCCAGCAGGGCAGGCAGCTCAGGCAGGGCATCGTCATTTTCCAGTCTTTCGAGATAATTAAAGATGGCTTGTTTGATCAGCCAATGCGGCGTGCGATCGATTCGTGATGCGGCTGTTTTAATACGCTCGCGTGTGGCGTCGTCCAGCTTAACCCCCATCGTGGTGGTTCCCATGCCATTTACTCCTGTTGTGCTCAAATACGAAACTGATAGTTAGCGAGAAATATCCACTATGTTGCAACTTTGTGCAACCGTGTTAAATGTGACTTGGTTTGCAAGCTTGAAAATGAATGAAATGTTAATGAATATGGTGTTTGCAGAGGCAGCGATAAAAATAACGCGCTCTTTTTCTCTGCGGCAGTTAACACTTTTTAAAGGTGCAACCGAAAAAAGTGTGAGAGAGTGCAACCTCCAGAAAAATGCTATCTACTCGAGATCAAAATTGATGTAAATGGTGTGTTAAATCGATTGTGAATGACCCTCGCTTCCGGCAGGATACGGTCGCCCAGGTCAACATAGATATCTTTGCCACGTTCCGGCAGGGTAATAAAACGGCAAGCCACGGCATTGTCGATACATAATTTTGGAGAGTTTTGATGGCTATTAGCACACCGATGTTAGTGACATTCTGTGTCTATATTTTTGGCATGTTGTTGATAGGGTTTATTGCATGGCGTTCAACCAAAAACTTTGATGATTACATTCTGGGTGGACGCAGCCTGGGGCCGTTTGTCACCGCGCTTTCCGCCGGGGCATCCGACATGAGCGGCTGGCTGCTGATGGGGCTGCCGGGGGCGATTTTCCTGTCGGGAATTTCAGAAAGCTGGATCGCTATCGGCCTGACATTAGGCGCATGGATCAACTGGAAGCTGGTGGCCGGGCGTTTACGCGTACACACCGAGTTTAATAATAATGCCCTGACGCTGCCGGATTACTTCACCGGTCGTTTCGAAGATAAAAGCCGTGTGCTGCGTATTATTTCCGCGCTGGTTATTCTGCTGTTTTTCACCATCTATTGTGCTTCAGGGATTGTTGCAGGGGCGCGTCTGTTCGAAAGTACCTTCGGCATGAGTTATGAAACAGCGCTGTGGGCGGGTGCGGCAGCGACGATTATCTATACCTTTATTGGCGGTTTCCTGGCCGTCAGCTGGACCGATACCGTGCAGGCCAGCCTGATGATTTTTGCTCTGATCCTGACGCCGGTGATGGTGATTATTGGCGTCGGTGGCTTTGAAGATTCGCTGGAAGTGATCAAACAAAAGAGCATTGAGAACGTGGACATGCTCAAGGGCCTGAACTTTGTTGCCATTATTTCCCTGATGGGCTGGGGGCTGGGTTACTTCGGTCAGCCGCACATCCTGGCGCGCTTTATGGCGGCAGATTCTCACCATAGCATTGTGCACGCACGCCGCATCAGCATGGCGTGGATGATCCTGTGTCTGGCGGGGGCCGTGGCCGTTGGTTTCTTCGGTATCGCCTACTTCAATAATAATCCGGCGCTGGCGGGTGCGGTTAACCAGAACGCCGAGCGAGTGTTTATTGAACTGGCGCAAATCCTGTTCAATCCGTGGATTGCCGGTATTCTGCTGTCGGCTATCCTTGCGGCGGTGATGTCGACGTTGAGCTGCCAGCTGCTGGTGTGTTCCAGCGCCATTACGGAAGATTTGTACAAAGCGTTCCTGCGTAAAAATGCCAGCCAGAAAGAACTGGTGTGGATTGGCCGCGTCATGGTGTTGGTTGTTGCGCTGATCTCTATTGCGCTGGCGGCTAACCCGGAAAACCGCGTTCTCGGTCTGGTGAGCTACGCCTGGGCTGGCTTTGGTGCCGCGTTCGGACCGGTGGTGCTGTTCTCCGTAATGTGGTCGCGAATGACCCGTAACGGTGCGCTGGCGGGGATGATCATTGGTGCGGTTACGGTTATCGTCTGGAAACAGTTCGCCTGGCTGGGCCTGTATGAAATCATCCCGGGCTTTGTGTTCGGTAGTATCGGTATCGTGGTGTTCAGCTTGCTGGGTAAAGCACCGTCAGCCGCAATGCAAAAACGCTTTGCTGAGGCTGATGCGCATTATCATTCTGCACCGCCGTCACGTTTACAGGTTGAGTAATCTGCCTATTGCTTCTACAGCCCGCATCCCTGCGGGCTATGCCGTTCAGTTAACGACTAGTTTCAGAAGGCATCAAGATGTGCAGGCGGAGGCAATGAACATGCTATCTCAGAGAAAGGTTCCGTTCACCTCATGCTCATCGTTTTTCTGAAGCACCGATTCCTGTGAACGTGTAAAGGGCGTTCTCCGCCACGCCCTTTACAATCCCGGCTCCCGGCAGGAAAATTGCCACTTCGTGGTTCCCTCCGCTTATTCCTCCAGGCTATCGGGCCGGGCGCGAGGAAGCGTCCATGCAAAACGCGCCCTGAACCCGCATCCCTGCGGGTTCTCCCGGCCTTACGGAAACACGTCGGCAATTTTCAGCCGGACCAGCCCACACCTGACTACCTGAGCTTTTACTTGAATATCTCTGAACAGCAAAACGGATATAGCTGAAAGCCAAAACGCTGAAGCGACACCCTGGTCCGGCTGAAAATCGATGAGACGTTGACGGCTGAACGGAAACTTATTCAGGGTAAAATGTTCTCCATACATGCTCAACTGAACAATATTGCACCGCGTGCGGGCTTTTTTTCCTCTTCGCAAAATCACCGTAATCCTTATCAGACTAACTGTTTACATTAAGTCATCATTCTCAAAACATTCTGCTTGAGTTTTTCTTTTCTGTAATGATAATCACTATCACTGTAATTTACTTTTCTTTTCACGAGTTGACTGAGAATAACGTTTAAGGGTGCTTCGCATGTTTGTTCCATTTCTGATTATGTTGCGCGAAGGCTTAGAGGCCGCGCTGATTGTCAGCCTGATAGCCAGTTACCTGAAACGGACTCAGCGTGGTCGCTGGATTGGCGTGATGTGGATTGGTGTTCTGCTGGCGGCGGCGCTATGCCTGGCGCTGGGGATTTTCATCAATGAAACCACCGGTGAATTTCCGCAAAAAGAGCAGGAGCTGTTTGAAGGGATCGTGGCAGTGATTGCCGTGGTGATCCTCACCTGGATGGTCTTCTGGATGCGTAAAGTTTCGCGCAACGTCAAAGTTCAACTGGAGCAGGCGGTCGATAACGCTCTACAGCGTGGCAATCATCACGGCTGGGCGTTGGTGATGATGGTCTTTTTTGCCGTCGCTCGTGAAGGCCTGGAGTCGGTTTTCTTTCTGCTGGCGGCATTTCAGCAGGATGTTGGTATCTGGCCGCCGGTCGGGGCGATGCTGGGTCTGGCAACAGCCGTTGTTCTGGGTTACCTGATTTACCTCGGCGGGATCCGACTGAATCTCGGGGCCTTCTTCAAATGGACCAGCTTGTTCATTCTGCTGGTGGCCGCAGGTCTTGCCGCCGGGGCCATTCGTGCGTTCCACGAAGCCGGGTTATGGAATCATTTCCAGGATGTGGCATTTGATTTGAGCAGCGTGTTGTCTACGCACTCGCTGTTTGGCACGTTGATGGAAGGGATTTTTGGTTACCAGGAAGCGCCAAGTGTCAGTGAGGTTGCCGTCTGGTTTATCTACCTGATCCCGGCACTGATTATGTTTGCATTACCGCCTCGTTCAGGCTCTACGGCGTCTCGTACTGCACCCTGATAACAACGCGACGCAGAATATCATTTAGTTACAACATACTTATTTATAGGGATAGGTCATGACGATTAACTTTCGCCGTAGTGCGCTGCAGCTGGGTATGGCTGCGCTGTTTACTTCTGCTTTTGCCTCACACGCCGCAGATATTCCCAAGGTCAACGTCACGGTTAACGACAAACAGTGTGAACCGATGACGATCACGGTCAATGCCGGGAAAACCCAGTTCATTATTCAGAACCACAGTCAGAAAGCGCTGGAGTGGGAAATCCTCAAAGGCGTAATGGTAGTGGAAGAGCGTGAAAATATTGCCCCGGGCTTCAGCCAGAAAATGACCGCCAACCTGCAACCTGGCGAATATGATATGACCTGCGGCCTGCTGACGAACCCGAAAGGGAAGCTGATCGTCAAGGGCAGCGCAACTGCAGATGCGCCGCAGAGTGACGCCCTGCTGAGCCTGAGCGGTGCGATCGCCGAATACAAAGCCTATGTAACCGCAGAAACCGCGCAGCTGGTGGCGGGGACCAAAGCGTTTACAGACGCCATTAAAGCCGGGGATATCGAGAAGGCTAAATCCCTGTATGCACCGACGCGTCAGCATTATGAACGTATTGAACCGATTGCCGAGCTGTTCTCTGACCTCGATGGCAGCATCGATGCACGTGAAGATGATTACGAGCAAAAGGCTGCCGATCCTAAATTCACCGGCTTCCACCGTCTGGAAAAAGCGCTGTTTGGCGACAATACCACCAAGGGGATGGATAAATATGCCGACCAGTTGAACACCGACGTTATCGACCTGCAAACGCGTATCAGTGAACTGGCCTTCCCACCGTCTAAAGTGGTTGGCGGAGCGGCTGGTCTGATTGAAGAAGTGGCCGCCAGTAAAATTAGCGGTGAAGAAGATCGCTACAGCCACACCGACCTGTGGGATTTCCAGGCCAACGTCGATGGCGCACAGAAAATTGTCGATCTCCTGCGTCCTCAACTGCAAAAATCCAATGCTGAACTGCTGGCAAAGGTGGATGCGAACTTCAAAAAAGTCGATGGTATCCTGAGCAAGTATCGCACCAAAGACGGGTTTGAAACTTACGACAAACTGACCGATGCTGACCGTAACGCGCTGAAAGGGCCAATTACGACACTGGCAGAAGATTTGTCGCAATTACGCGGCGTACTGGGTCTGGATTAAGCATCATGCAACAAGATAATGAAAACGGCGTGAGTGAACCGTCACGCCGACGTCTGTTGAAGGGTATGGGAGCATTGGGCGGCGCGCTGGCGCTGGCGGGTGGCTGTCCGGTTGCGCATGCGCAAAAACCGCAAAGTGCGCCGGGCACTCTGTCACCCAATGCGCGTGATGATGTTCAACCCTTTTATGGACCGCATCAGGCGGGGATCCTGACGCCGCAGCAGGCCTCGATGCTGCTGGTGGCATTTGATGTCCTCGCCAGCGACAAAGCAGACCTTGAACGTCTGTTCCGTTTACTGACTCATCGCTTTGCGTTCCTGACCACCGGCGGCCCGGCACCCGAAACGCCGAATCCGCGCTTGCCGCCAATGGACTCCGGCATTCTGGGGGCTTACATTGCCCCGGACAACCTGACGATGACGCTGTCGGTCGGCCATTCACTGTTTGATGAGCGCTATGGTCTGAAAACACAAATGCCGAAAACGCTGCAAAAAATGACGCGTTTCCCGAATGATTCGCTCGATGCGGCGCTGTGCCACGGGGATGTGCTGTTACAGATTTGCGCCAACACGCAGGACACCGTTATCCATGCGTTACGCGACATCATTAAGCACACACCGGATCTGCTCAGCGTACGCTGGAAGCGCGAGGGATTTATCTCCGATCATGCTGCACGCAGTAAAGGTAAAGAAACCCCGGTTAATTTGCTTGGCTTTAAAGACGGGACCGCGAACCCGGACGGTACTGATGAAAAGCTGATGCAAAACGTGGTGTGGGTTACGGCCGATCAGGGCGAGCCTGCATGGGCGATAGGGGGCAGCTATCAGGCGGTGAGGCTTATTCAGTTTCGCGTGGAGTTCTGGGATCGCACGCCGCTTAAAGAGCAGCAAACCATTTTTGGGCGCGATAAACAGACCGGTGCTCCGCTGGGAATGCAGCACGAGCATGATGTACCGGACTATGCCGCCGATCCTGAAGGTGAGGTAATTGCGCTCGACAGCCATATCCGGCTGGCGAACCCGCGGACCAAAGAGACCGAATCCAGCCTGATGATGCGTCGTGGCTACAGCTATTCGCTCGGCGTGACGCAATCCGGTCAGCTGGATATGGGGCTGTTGTTCGTCTGCTATCAACACGATCTGCAGAAAGGTTTTTTGGCCGTACAGAAACGCCTGAACGGTGAAGCGTTGGAGGAGTACGTTAAGCCGATTGGCGGTGGTTATTTCTTTGCTTTACCGGGCGTAAAAACACCGGACCACTATCTCGGACAGTCTCTTCTACAAGCCTAATTCCCGTGCCCCGCGCCTGTGCGGGGCAATTCCTCACATGTTGACCTGACACGGTGATGAACGAAAAAATTATTTTTCGTGATGCGTCTGCGCTGAAATAATTCTGTCATCTCTCTGTAAGAGACTGTTGCCAACGATAAGATGGAATTTAGTTAACAATAAGTAAAAATATTGTTGCATTGAGAATAAATTCTGTTGTACTTATATGTAACAGCGGTAGTTCCCGGCAGTGATAGTCATTCACTATGGAGATCGCGAATGGTAACGTCCTGTATTGGACAGGTTTCTTACATTATCACCACCTTACGCGGACGTTTCTCTTCCGGTAGCCATCTCGTCACCGCTAAATTCCTCTCTCTTCCACATCTTATCCTTGTTACTGACGCCTTATACGGTGCGCGTAGCCGTGTGTGGTGTCTTATTCGTAGGCAAGCAATGGCTTACAAGGAAGCCAACCCTCAGATGTTCGTGCGCATAATCGTGCCGAAAATGGCGCGTGTGATGTATACCTACAACTCAAGGTGCTATCCATGGGAAGACAAAAAGCAGTGATCAAAGCTCGTCGTGAAGCAAAACGTGTGCTGAGACGGGATTCGCGTAGCCATAAACAACGTGAAGATGAATCGGTCACCTCGCTTGTGCAGATGGGCGGCGTAGAAGCGATTGGTATGGCGCGTGACAGTCGCGATGCCACACCTGTCACGGCGCGAAATGAGGCTCAGGCGCACTACCTGAATGCTATTGAGAGTAAACAGCTGATCTTCGCCACCGGTGAAGCCGGGTGTGGTAAAACCTGGATCAGCGCGGCAAAAGCAGCAGAGGCTCTGATCCACAAAGATGTGGACCGGATCATTGTCACCCGTCCAGTTCTGCAAGCTGATGAAGATCTCGGCTTCTTACCTGGGGATGTTTCCGAGAAGTTTGCTCCTTATTTTCGCCCGGTGTATGACGTGCTGGTAAAACGTCTGGGTGCCTCTTTTATGCAATATTGCCTGCGACCTGAGATTGGAAAGGTGGAAATCGCGCCGTTCGCGTATATGCGTGGTCGGACATTTGAAAATGCTGTTGTCATTCTCGACGAGGCTCAGAATGTGACGGCAGCGCAGATGAAGATGTTTTTGACGCGCCTCGGGGAGAATGTGACGGTAATTGTGAACGGCGATATTACCCAGTGCGATTTACCGGCACATGTTCGATCCGGGCTTAACGATGCGCTGGCCCGCTTCGAAGAAGATGACATGGTTGGAATTGTTCGTTTTAATAAAGATGATTGCGTTCGCTCGGCGCTCTGCCAGCGGACGCTTAACGCTTACAGCTGATTAGTTTTATGTGTTCAAGGCCCGGGAAACCGGGCTTTGTTTTTTATAAGCAGGAATAATCGTTTATATGCATATAAAAAGCACAGACACGCTTCTTTGCAAGATGCCTGATGGCGCTACGCTTATCAGGCCAGCGGGGATATGCGTGGTAGACCGGATTAGGTGCCGGCACCGCATCCGGTAAATTTAGACGAAAAAAAAGCCCGTACTTGCGTACGAGCTCTTCTTCAAATATGGCGGTGAGAGAGGGGTTCGAACCCTCGATACGTTGCCGTATACACACTTTCCAGGCGTGCTCCTTCAGCCACTCGGACACCTCACCGTATTGTTGTTCCTGCGTTAGCGGAACGGGCGCTAATGTAGGGGAAACACCGCCCCGGCGTCAATCTACTTTTGAAAAAAAACGTGCATTTACACAAACTTCAAGCAACATGGGGCGTAAATAAGCAAGAATTGCTTTTTTTGCCAGCATCCTAAAATTTGCTATTCTGATATTCCTTGGAAAATGATGATAAGTGCGAGAAAGTTCCGCATAACACTGCTCAGGAGTTAATATGGAAATACTTTTCTATCACCCGACATTCGATACGGCCTGGTGGCTGAAGGCACTGGCTAAGGCAATCCCTGGCGCAAATGTCCGTGAATGGAAGCGGGGTGATAACGCTCATGCTGACTATGCCCTCGTCTGGCATCCACCGGTTGATATGCTGGCTGGTCGCAAGCTAAAAGCCGTTTTCGCCCTGGGTGCTGGCGTGGACTCTATCCTCAGTAAGCTAAAAGCCCACCCTGAAATGCTGGATACCTCAATCCCGCTTTTCCGTCTGGAAGATACCGGTATGGGTCTGCAAATGCAGGAATACGCGGTGAGTCAGGTACTGCACTGGTTTCGACGTTTTGATGACTATCAGGCGCTAAAAAGTCAGGCGAAATGGCAACCGCTGCAAGAGTATACCCGCGAAGAGTTCACCGTCGGGATTATGGGGGCAGGGGTATTAGGGGCAAAAGTGGCTGAGAGTCTGCAAGCCTGGGGCTTCCCGCTGCGTTGCTGGAGTCGGACGCGTAAATCCTGGCCAGGCGTGGAAAGCTTTGCCGGTACCCCAGAGCTGGCGGCGTTCCTGAGCCAAACGCGGGTGCTGATTAATCTTCTGCCAAATACGGCAGAAACGGTCGGCATCATTAACGCCGGGCTGCTGAATCAATTGCAGGATGGGGCGTACGTGCTTAACCTGGCGCGCGGGGTTCATCTGAACGAAGACGACCTGCTGGCGGCGCTGAATACCGGGAAGCTGAAGGGCGCGATGTTGGATGTTTACAGTAGCGAACCGCTGCCGGAAAATAACCCTCTGTGGAAACATCCGCGCGTGGCGATGACGCCGCATATTGCCGCCGTGACGCGTCCTGCGGAGGCTGTAGACTATATCTCGCGTACTATCTTGAATTTAGAAAGTGGCAAAGCCGTAACGGGTCAGGTCGATCGCGTTAGGGGATATTGATAACAACCCGGCCAGTGCCGGGTTTCGATTAACACCTTCCTGCAGCTCGAATTATTTAAGGTATTAATGGCGACGATACCTGCTATCCTTGACGAAAAATGACTACAGGAGAGAATTATGTATCCCGTTGACCTGCATATGCATACCGTCGCCAGCACCCACGCCTACAGTACCCTGAGTGATTACATCGCTGAAGCCAAACGCAAAGGTATCAAGCTGTTTGCTATTACCGATCACGGGCCGGATATGGCGGATGCCCCGCATCACTGGCATTTTATTAATATGCGTATTTGGCCACGTATGGTGGACGGGGTGGGAATTCTCCGCGGTATTGAAGCGAATATTAAGAATATCGATGGTGAAATTGACTGTTCTGGTCCGATGTTTACCTCCCTGGATCTGATTATTGCGGGCTTCCATGAGCCGGTTTTTGCGCCACATGATAAAGACACGCATACTCAGGCTATGATTGCCACGATGGCCAGCGGACATGTTCATGTGATAAGCCATCCAGGAAATCCGAAGTATCCGGTGGATATCACCGCTATTGCGCAGGCGGCGGCGAAATACCAGGTGGCGCTGGAAATCAATAACTCTTCCTTCCTGCACTCACGCAAGGGTAGTGAAGACAACTGCCGCGCAGTCGCCGCAGCGGTACGTGATGCCGGTGGTTGGGTGGCGTTAGGCTCGGATTCTCATACCGCCTTCACGCTAGGGGAATTTGGTGAGTGCCGTAAAATCCTGGATGATGTGAACTTCCCGGAAGACAGAATTTTGAACGTATCGCCAAAACGCTTGCTGGCGTTTCTGGAATCGCGCGGCATGGAGCCTATCGCGGAATTTGCTGAACTTTAATTGTGAACTAACTGGAATACATCTATGAACGAGTTTTCTATCCTGTGTCGTGTCCTGGGATCGCTGTTTTACCGCCAACCGCAGGATCCGTTACTGGTTCCTCTTTTTACCATGATCGGTGAGGGTAAACTGTCGGCAAGCTGGCCGCTGGAACAAGATGAACTGCTGACTCGCTTACAGAAAAGCTGTGACATGCCGCTGCTGGCTGCAGATTATAACGCTCTATTTGTCGGTGAAGAATGTGCGGTGCCGCCTTATCGCAGTGCCTGGGTAGACGGCGCTAAGGAATCCGACGTTCGCGCATTCCTTTCTTCGCGCGGTATGCCGCTGGCGGATACTCCTGCTGATCATATCGGCACATTACTGCTGGCTGCATCCTGGCTTGAAGACCAGTCTGCTGAAGATGAAAGTGAAGCGCTGGAAACGTTATTCGTCGACTATCTGCTCCCGTGGTGCGACACGTTCCTTGGCAAAGTTGAAGCGCATGCCAGCTCCCCATTCTGGCGTACCATGGCGCCGCTGACGCGTGATGCGATTGGCGCTATGTGGGACGAGTTGCAGGAAGATACAGAAGAGTAAATGTGATTTGCATCACCTTATCGTGCAACGCAATTTGTCTACTTGCATAAATTGTGTGCGCGATCTCATTATCATGCCGTTTTTCTGCTAAGATGCGCGGCATGAACATACTTCTTTCTATTGCAATCACAACGGGCATTCTCTCCGGTCTCTGGGGATGGGTGGCCGTTTCTCTTGGTTTACTCAGTTGGGCGGGTTTTTTAGGCTGTACGGCCTATTTTGCCTGTCCACAAGGTGGGCTAAAAGGGCTGTGGATCTCAGCGTGTACGCTGTTAAGCGGTGTGGTGTGGGCGCTGGTGATTATTAACGGTAGTGCGCTTGCCCCGCATATGGACATCATCGGTTATGTCATCACGGGTATTGTCGCCTTCTTGATGTGCATTCAGGCGAAGCAATGGTTGCTTTCATTTGTGCCGGGAACGTTTATTGGTGCATGTGCAACATTTGCAGGGCAGGGAGACTGGCGTCTGGTTCTGCCTTCACTGGCTGTCGGGTTGGTGTTTGGCTATGCAATGAAGAATAGCGGACTGTGGCTGGCGGCCCGCCGTGAAAACCGAGAATCACCTTCGTTGACCAGTAAATAATAAAAAGCGTGAGGTTAACCTCACGCTTCTCGCTGTCTCTTTATATCGAGTATCAGGATTCCGGTGGTACTGACAAATGACGATATTTAACCAGAATATCGTTATCGACCTGTTTCTTGTCCTGCAAGTCCCATAATCCGCGATCAATTCCGTCATTAATCAGGAAAATAACCCCGGTTTCAATGGCCGACATCAGACAAAGCATAACCGGTTCGTTAGAGGTATAACCAATTTCGCCTTCCAGAAGACGTTGGTAATCAATGAAGCGGAATACCCCAGCCTGGACTTCATAGGAGAGAATGGTTTTGCTGGTATTTACCGACGAAAGAATCTCACCGGTGCTGACGTTAACCACACGCAGGTTGACCGCAATCTGATCAAGCTGGTATTGCGTATCTGCACCAATACCGAAATAACGCGCACCTACCCCACCAGACTTAACATTGCTTTCATAACCAATGATAGACCCTTCCACCATTACGTTTGCGGCGGTTAGTGACTGAAGAGGAATACGGTTATTCACGGCTACAGTGCCATTCTCCTGTGCCGCACGAATAATTTTTCGTTCGTTAAGCAAGTTCTGCAATCCTTGACGCTCCAGCGGCACAAACCAGCGTGAATCCTTCAATGCGGTGACCAGCATCGCCGTGGCGCTTTGTGGGACGGCGGTTGAGAAGTTACTTGCCGGATAAGGTTTAAATTGACCCGTTTCATCCTGAATATTATAAACCGAGACAAAAATCTTACCGGTAGGCATCGGCAGGTGCGTCAAGTCTTTATAGCTTTGGGCACGGGGCATTAATGTCGGTTTAGCGGCTTCTTGTGGCGGGGCGGTTAAGCATCCGCTGAGTAAAAATACTGCAACCAAAATAAGTAAGCGCTGCATGATTTTTTCCTTTCGTAGCTATAGCTTAGAAATCGGCTGACTGTGTTTGTAAACCCGACACTTCTATTGTCGATGTTTTGCCCGTTTTCCTGTCTGTGACATTAAGTTGCAGTTGCCCATCTCGGTTGGCGATATCAATAATAAAATCATTGGTTACCATCCTGCCCGGCTTACCTGTATTAATATTGGTAAGCAGCCCTCCGAGAATTTGTGACTGGATAGCCTGAGTAAAGTTGTCGAGGGCCGATGGGGTTTCGAAACCGAAGTCGTCACCGCTCGGGTCTTTATACGAGTTTTGCGCCTGCGCACTGTTCAGCAAAAAAGCGCCGTTATTAGGGTTGCCACCAAAGTTTGGATTGCGGAACTGGAACGTCATGTTTCCGGCCCAACTTAATGGTGAAATTAGCATGAGCAAAACCACTGCATGTTTGACACGCATGAAAGCCTCCGGACAAAATCATTTTTAGAATTCATCACGCGCTAAATCGCTTGTGCTTAATAGTGTTTGGTCTATTTGCCGGCGATTTAATGCATCCTCAGTTTCTGCCAGAGCGAAGACGACTATTTTGTCGAAGTCTCTTTTCGTCGGGAATAAAAAAGTCTGGAAGATAACGTCCTGATTGACCGTTATAGTGATCCAACTTCCCCAACGCGCACTGGGCCTTTCATTGATGGTTAAATTTCCTGTGTACTCACTTTCCCACTTGTCACTAAACGCACGATAAAAATCATGGCCGATTGAAGAGACAGTGTGGTCGGTTAATAGTCCGGGAACCTCCACTTCTACAGCGGCGTGTAGATCCCCGGCAGCAAGGAATAGATTTGCTGCCACAATCCAGGTCAAATAGCGTTTCATGGCTTTATCGCCTGAGGTTATCATTAGCCCACGAGACCGCTTGCGTACGATTCTTGACAGCTATCTTTTTGAAAAGATTATAAAGATGTGTTTTAACCGTATTTTCACTGATAAACAGTGAGCGTGCGATTTCAATATTTGAGGCGCCGATACGCAGTTTATTAAGGATTTCTTTCTCACGATGCGTGAGTAGTGCCGACTCTGTACTGTTATAACGATAGTTTCCAGAATGCGTGATCAAGTAGCTGGCGAGTTTTTGCGAAAAGTAGCATTCGCCTCGCAAAACGCCCTGTAGTCCATTCACAACACGCTGTTCATCTTCAGCTGCGTAAAACACACCATTGATATGCGGCCAGTTTTCAATATCCCGGTAAGGATAATCATCGGGTGTATTCAACAATAAAGTCTTTATATTGTTGTTTTTTCTACTTAAGTTATCTTGCCAGTAATGGATCAGTTTTTTATCTGCCTCCATCATATCCAGTAAAACAATACAGCTGGCGGAAATATCGTCCAGAGAACGTTGAATATTATGTAGTTTTCCGGTGAGCGCCAGTGATTGCTTTAAATGTTGTAATAATGCAGTTGCCTGCAGAGACGGTTTTGTGATCAACAATAATGTATGACCATGAATACTATGGACTTCATTAAACATGATGAAACTCCACTTTTATAGTCGCACACCTGACAGCTGTCTCTACTAAAATAGAGGCACCAGAAGTACTGACAGATGTTGCACTGCTGTGTAGAAATAAAATATCGACCCAAAGGGGTGAAAATATTAAAACAAATGGACTTCAACTGATTTCAATCTAGCTATTACAAATCTTAAAGCAAGTGTTAAACTTGTTACATAATGTAAATTTATATATTAAAATGTGATTTTATGGTTTTTATTGAGTTTAGATTTGATAGGAAAGTTGTACACTTTACTCTTATTGCATAGATTTAAAAAATCATACAAATTATATTAATCAATTGATTTATAATGTTTTTATTTATAGTTCTTTCGTTTTAGTATTCTAATGAATTCTTGATTTTCTGTCTCACTTTACGTTGGGACATTTTCGACAGAAAAAAATGATGTTTGTCACGACTTGTGCCGAGACCTATCAACATGGGGAGGTGCGAGGCGCTTGAAAGCGCTGAAGACTGCCTTTTTCTCTTACTGCATAGAAATGCAGACCCCACAATAAGTCAGAAATAAAATGTATACGGATAACAGCGATATTGGCTGCTAATTAGTACTTTGGGGTGAATCTGAATATAAAAATACCACTCGTGGGTGAGTTATTTAAAATGTTTCAACGGACATACTCTTCATCGTAACGTGGCGTTAACAAAAATAAGCTACGTTAACAACAAAACTTGAGTGGTAAATAATTTAACTTCATGTACGACCAGGTCCAGGTGACAACATGAAAAACAAGTTGTTATTTATGATGTTTACAATACTGGGAGTGCCTGGGATTGCATCCGCAACAAGTTATGATATGGCTAATTCAGAATATAACTTTGCGGTAAATGAATTAAGTAAGTCTTCATTTAATCAGGCAGCCATTATTGGTCAAGTAGGCGCAGGAAACAGTGCCAATACACGCCAGTCGGGCTCGAAGCTATTGTCAGTCATTTCGCAAGACGGTTCAGGCAACCGAGCGAAAATAGATCAGGCAGGATCATATAACTTTGCATATATAGATCAGGCGGGTAGTTCCAATGATGCGAGTATAAAACAAGGTTCTTACGGTAATACAGCAATGATTATCCAGAAAGGTTCTGGTAATAAAGCGAATATTACCCAGTACGGTACACAAAAAACAGCAGTTGTGGTGCAGAGACAGTCGCAAATGGCCATTCGCGTAACTCAACGCTAATCCATTAACGACGTTTAAATCAATCCGATGGGGGTTTACCATGAAACTTTTAAAAGTGGCAGCATTCGCAGCAATCGTAGTTTCTGGCAGTGCTCTGGCTGGTGTTGTTCCGCAATGGGGCAGCAATAATCATCATAATGGCGGTAATAACTTTGGCCCTGACTCATCAATGAGTATTTACCAGTATGGTTCTGGCAACATTGCGAATGCGCTGCAAAGTGATGCTCGTAAATCCGATGTGACCATCACTCAGCATGGCCGTGGTAACGGTGCAACAGTCGGACAAGGTGCTGATGACAGTACCATTAGTCTGAAACAATCAGGTTTTAGCAACAGTGCTGATATCAATCAGTGGAATGCTAAACGCGCGGATATTAGCGTAACCCAGTACGGTGGTCGTAACGGTGCGGTGGTTAATCAGACTGCGTCTGATTCCAACGTTCTGGTTCGTCAGGTTGGTTTTGGCAACAACGCTACGGCTAACCAACATTAATTTAGTCTTCTGATTGAAAAAAAACAGGGCGAAAGCCCTGTTTTTTTTCGGGAGAATAATATGCATACGCTATTACTTATTGCCGCACTGTCAAATCAAATCACGTTCAATACAACCCAGCAAGGCGAAATGTACACCATTATTCCTCAGGTAACGTTAACGCAACCCTGCGAGTGTCAGGTACAAGTCTTTGCTATACGTGAAGGAAAAGGGGGGCAAAGCCAAACACAACAGAAAACAAGCCTTTTGGTCCCTGCTAATCGGCCGATTGATTTAACTAAACTGAGCTTTAATATTTCAGCCGGGGATTCAGTAAAAATTATTGTCACCGTTTCGGATGGGCAATCGTTGCATCTCTCACAGCAGTGGTCAGACTCATCCAGCCATTCTTGATGCGTTGAGATATTTGCATTATGGGTGTGGCTGGGAGCGCATTGCTGTTCTATGAATATAGAAACATGAATGTGTTTTTATCGGGTCGTTAATCGCAGCGGTGAAGGATCAGACCGATCTCTCAGATGGTTAATCATTGAGGAACCTTTATGTGTACTTTAGCGAAGAGAATTCTAAGTATCGGCATAGGTTTTTTTTCTCTTTTTACAGTCTCCGTAAGTGCTCAACAAATCTCAGCAGGCGGGATTATTCGTTTTCGTGGTGAAATAGTGGAACCGCCTTGTGAAGTCAGCACCCATCAACAACAGATTGAAATGTCATGTATACGCGACGGCAAGATGCACAATAGTCGCTTCAACGCGCAACAGGTGACGACGGTCAGTCAGCGATTTAAGCAAATTGCGGCGGTGAAAATGCACTATCTTAATGAGCAGAAAAATCTCGCTATTCTGCATATTGAATATAAATGAATCGTTATGGCGTAGATATGCACAGGTATCGTTAAAAATTGAGATTTCCTGGAAAACCCTGCTGTACACTGAGTTGAGGGTGTTTTGTCAGGGGAAACTTATGCAATCGCGTGTTCATGTGTTAAAGGGCGACATTACGACGATCGTTGTTGATGTTATCGTCAATGCTGCCAATTCGTCATTATTGGGAGGCGGCGGCGTGGATGGGGCAATACATCGAGCTGCTGGCCCTGCATTGCTAGAAGCCTGCAAACTGGTTATTCAGCAGCAGGGGGAATGTCCGACCGGCCATGCGGTAATCACTCTGGCGGGTAATCTTCCTGCGAAGGCGGTGATCCATACCGTAGGACCTGTGTGGCAAGGGGGCGATCATCACGAAGCAGAACGTCTCGAAGAGGCTTATTTAAATACGCTGCAACTGGCCTTAGCCAATGGCTATCAGTCCATTGCTTTCCCGGCGATCAGTACGGGTGTGTATGGTTACCCGCGTGCTGCAGCAGCAGAAATAGCCGTGAACACAGTGTTGAAGTTTACTACCCGTCGGGCGCTACCGGAGCAAATTTACTTCGTCTGTTTTGATGAAGAAACCACCCAGCTATATAACAGATTACTCACCCAGCAAGGCAATGATAATCCGGCCTGATATGACACGACTTGAGCGTGCGATTACACCTCTTTGCGTTAGCCATCCTGAACTGTGCGGCATTCTTGCGCTGGATGACAGTCTGGATGCGTTTGCCGCCCGCTATCGGTTAACCGAAATGGCAGAACGCTCCCTGGATGTACAGTATTACATCTGGGAGAACGACATGTCCGGGCTGCTGCTGTTTTCGGTTCTGCTGGCCGCAGCGAAACGCGGGGTGCGGGTCCGTCTACTGCTGGACGACAACAATACGCCGGGGCTGGATGACACGCTGCAATTGCTGGATAACCACCCAAATATTGAAGTCCGCCTGTTTAACCCTTTCTCTTTTCGCATATTGCGCGCCGTGGGCTATTTAACCGATTTTGCCCGGCTTAACCGTCGCATGCACAATAAAAGCTATACCGCCGACGGGGTGGTGACGCTTGTTGGCGGGCGCAATATCGGCGACGCCTATTTTGGCGCGGGCGAACAACCGCTATTTTCTGATTTGGATGTTATGGCCGTAGGGCCAGTGGTGAAAGACGTCGCGGATGACTTTGAACGTTACTGGCAGTGTCAGTCCGTTTCAACACTCAAAAAAGTGCTCTCACTGTCAGAACCTGAGCCTACGCAGCGCATTGATCTGCCGGAGTCCTGGTATAACGATGATATGACTCGCCGCTACCTGAATAAGCTGGAAACCAGCCAGTTTATGGCCAGCCTCGATCGGGGAGTGTTACCGCTGATTTGGGCCAAAACACGCCTGCTCAGCGACGACCCGCTAAAAGGTGAGGGGAAGGCGCCGCGCCATTCGCTATTACCTCAGCGCTTGTTTGATATTATGGGCTCACCCACCGAGCGTATTGATATTATTTCCGCCTATTTTGTCCCCACCCGGGCGGGCGTGGCGCAACTTCTGCGTCTGGTGAGAAAAGGGGTCAAGATTGCCATTTTAACCAATTCGCTGGCGGCGAATGATGTGGCAATTGTTCATGCCGGTTACGCGCGCTGGCGAAAAAAGCTGTTGCGCTATGGTGTGGAATTATATGAGCTTAAACCGACACGCGATCGCATTACGGGCGTGCACGATCGTGGATTAACCGGTAATTCGGGTTCCAGTTTGCATGCAAAAACCTTCAGCATTGACGGGCGTAACGTGTTTATCGGTTCGCTTAATTTCGATCCGCGTTCTACGTTGCTCAACACCGAAATGGGCTTTGTGATTGAAAGTGAAACCCTGGCGGCGCTGATCCATAACCGTTTTATGCAGAGCCAGCATGATGTTGCCTGGCAGTTGCGTCTCGATCGCTGGGGACGGATTAACTGGGTTGATCGCCAGCAGGGGACTGAAGAAGTACTGAAAAAAGAACCCGCCACAGGATTCTGGAAGCGGGTATTGGTGAAGCTGGCATCCGTATTACCGATTGAATGGTTGCTCTGAACTGAACAACTAAAGTTAACCGGCTACGGCTTTGTTTTTGTCTTGCTTAACCGGGGGTTTTCCTGAAAATAGAAACTTCAGTACCGGTATCCGGAGATGAATTTCGTACAGTATCACTGCGATCCCGACCACAAACAGTAGCCCACAGAGAAAACCCAGCAGATTCGATGAGATATATGGTGTGATATACGCGCCGAAAAATAGCGTTAATGGATGGTGCACCAGATAGATAAACAGCGATGCATTGACAAAATAGGTGACGCGTGCGGACTGAAAATTCAACAAACGATAGCCGAGCGAAAAGACCACGTTAACCATCAACAGTCCCAGGACCATGGTTATTACGTATTCGGTTTCGTACATCCAGGCGTCGCCGTTGCCATAACGCTGGTTGAGCAGGTACGCCACGAAAGCCAGCCCTGCCCATAATGTGCAGCTACGCGAGGGGGTGGTAAACAGCGTTTTCAGATTGGGGTTGATGAACGCCAGCGCACCGAGCATAAAGAAAGGCACATAAAAAAGCGTTTGCATGACCACAAAATTAAACATGCCGTCGCTGAGTATAGAAGGGTAGAGGATAAAAATGGTCCGTCTGACGGCGGCATATCCCACACCAAGCAAGGCAAAAATCAGCGTTAGCTTCACCATTGATACTGGGTCAGTGCTGTTTTCCTCTTTGCTTTCTTGTGTTTTTTTCATTTGGGTGAACACCCACATGCTCACGGTCGTTAACACAACCAGAACCAGCAAAAACCACAAATGAGAAATAAGCTCCCAGGCAAGGGCGTTGTATTTATCGTACCCGCTAAGGGTATGCCAGCTGTCTGCTTTTCCCTTCACATATTGCAGCATGATAAATTGCGGCAGGGTGAGCAAAGGAATAGCGGTCAACATTGGGATCCCCACGCGTTCAACACGCACTTTCCACCAACGTTTTAATGGATAGCGTAAAAAAAGCATGTAGGAAAAATAACCCGAAATAACAAAAAACACCTGCATGCGAAACGCATGAATGAAATCGTTAAACAGGGTCAGCCACCACGACGGCTCGGCACTGTTGACGTGCCAGGTGTGTGTGGAATAGATCAATGAGATATGGAATGGGATCCCCAACAACATCAGACAGGCGCGGATGGAGTCAAGAAAGTATTCACGCGGTGGGGATACAGAGCTCATAGACAGTTACGTATTCTCAGACTTTTCGTCTTATCCCTAAGACGAATAATGGTTACATTCGAGGGCAACCCTACACGAAGTCCAGCAACCTGTCTCCAGGATAAGCACGCAAAGTGAAAACAGGTAGATGAACCTGATTAAACCATGAGCCAGCGCGCGAACAATACAGGGATTCAGTTGTCGGAATACCCGATTATCCATTAAAATGGATCGGATCAATATAAGCACACAAAGGGGGAAGTGCTTACTAATTATGAAACATAAACTACAAATGATGAAAATGCGTTGGTTGGGTGCAGCAGTCATGTTAACGCTGTACACATCTTCGAGCTGGGCATTCAGTATTGATGATGTGGCAAAGCAAGCTCAATCCTTAGCCGATAAAGGCTATGAGGCGCCAAAAAGTAACTTGCCCTCCGTTTTCCGTGACATGAAGTATGCGGATTATCAGCAGATCCAGTTTAATCACGACAAAGCTTACTGGAGCAACCTTAAGACCCCATTTAAGCTCGAGTTCTACCACCAGGGTATGTACTTCGACACGCCGGTCAAGATCAACGAAGTTACCGCTACAGCGGTAAAGAGAATCAAATATAGCCCGGATTATTTTAATTTTGGCGATGTTCAGCATGATAAAGACACGGTAAAAGATCTCGGTTTCGCCGGGTTCAAGGTGCTGTATCCGATCAATAGCAAAGATAAAAACGATGAAATCGTCAGCATGCTCGGTGCCAGCTATTTCCGCGTCCTGGGTGCTGGTCAGGTCTATGGCCTGTCCGCTCGCGGCCTCGCTATTGATACCGCCCTGCCTTCCGGTGAAGAATTTCCCCGCTTTCGCGAGTTTTGGATAGAGCGTCCAAAACCTACCGATAAACGTTTAACCATCTATGCACTGCTGGATTCCCCACGTGCCACCGGGGCCTATCGTTTTGTGATTATGCCTGGCCGTGACACGGTGGTGGATGTGCAGTCCAAAGTTTACCTGCGCGACAAAGTAGGCAAATTGGGCGTTGCGCCGCTGACCAGTATGTTCCTGTTTGGGCCGAACCAGCCTTCTCCAGCGACCAACTACCGTCCGGAACTGCATGATTCTAACGGCTTGTCGATCCACGCCGGTAATGGTGAGTGGATTTGGCGTCCGCTGAATAACCCGAAACATCTTGCGGTGAGCAGTTTTGCGATGGAAAACCCGCAGGGGTTTGGTCTGTTGCAACGTGGTCGCCAGTTCGCACGTTTTGAAGATATCGACGACCGCTACGACCTGCGTCCGAGTGCCTGGATAACACCGAAAGGCGACTGGGGTAAGGGTAAAATTGAGTTAGTTGAAATCCCGACCAACGATGAAACCAACGACAACATCGTCGCCTACTGGACGCCGGATCAACTGCCTGAACCGGGCAAAGAAATGAACTTCAAGTACACGCTGACGTTCACCCGCGATGAAGACAAACTTCATGCGCCGGATAACGCCTGGGTACAGCAGACACGTCGTTCTACCGGTGATGTCAAACAATCGAACCTCATTCGTCAGCCTGACGGCACGATTGCGTTTATGGTGGATTTTGCCGGCGCAGATATGAAAAAACTGCCGCAAGATACCCCTGTCACCGCGCAAACCAGCATTGGCGACAACGGTGAAATCGTTGAGAACACCGTAGACTACAACCCGGTCACTAAAGGTTGGCGTCTGATGCTGCGCGTGAAAGTGAAAGATGCGAAGAAAACCACTGAAATGCGTGCTGCGTTGGTCAATGCCGATCAGACGTTGAGTGAAACCTGGAGCTACCAGTTACCTGCCAATGAATAAGACAACTGAGTATATTGACGCAATGCCGCTTTCGGATATCGAGAAAGCGGCACTGCCGAAAACTGACATCCGTGCCGTTCACCAGGCGCTGGATGCCGAGCATCGTACTTACTCGCGCGAAGACGATTCGCCGCAGGGGTCTGTTAAAGCTCGTCTTGAGCAAGCCTGGCCGGACTCTTTGGCCAAAGAGCAGTTAATTAAGGATGACGAAGGGCGGGACCAGCTGCAGGCTATGCCTAAGGCAACGCGTACGTCGATGTTTCCCGATCCCTGGCGTACCAACCCGGTAGGCCGTTTTTGGGATCGTCTGCGTGGGCGCGATGTCACGCCGCGTTATCTTTCGCGTTTGACGAAAGAAGAACAAGAGAGTGAACAGAAATGGCGTACCGTCGGGACAATCCGCCGCTATACGCTTCTGATTTTAACGCTGGCGCAAACGGTCGTCGCCACTTGGTATATGAAGACCATTCTTCCTTACCAGGGCTGGGCGTTCATTAACCCGGCAGACATGATGGGGCAGGACCTGTGGGTCTCCTTTATGCAGCTGCTGCCTTACATGCTGCAGACAGGTATCCTGATTCTGTTTGCCGTGTTGTTCTGCTGGGTATCGGCGGGGTTCTGGACCGCGCTGATGGGGTTCTTGCAACTACTGATTGGGCGCGACAAGTACAGTATTTCCGCGTCAACGGTGGGGGATGAAGCCTTAAATCCTGAGCATCGCACTGCACTGATCATGCCTATCTGTAACGAGGACGTTGACCGCGTCTTTGCGGGGCTGCGAGCCACGTGGGAGTCGGTTAAGGCCACGGGCAACGCTGCGCATTTCGATGTCTATATCCTGAGCGATAGCTACAACCCTGATATCTGCGTGGCGGAACAAAAAGCCTGGATGGAGCTGATCGCTGAAGTGCAGGGCGAAGGACAGATTTTCTACCGCCGTCGTCGTCGTCGTGTGAAGCGTAAAAGCGGCAACATTGATGACTTCTGCCGTCGCTGGGGGAATCAGTACAGTTATATGGTCGTCCTGGACGCTGACTCTGTGATGAGCGGCGATTGCCTGACCGGTCTGGTGCGTCTGATGGAAGCGAACCCGAATGCCGGTATTATTCAGTCGTCGCCAAAAGCGTCCGGTATGGACACGCTGTATGCACGCTGCCAGCAGTTTGCTACGCGCGTGTATGGGCCGCTGTTTACCGCCGGGCTTCACTTCTGGCAGCTCGGGGAGTCGCACTACTGGGGTCACAACGCGATTATTCGCGTGAAGCCGTTTATCGAGCACTGTGCGCTCGCACCGCTACCGGGTGAAGGCTCGTTTGCCGGTTCAATCCTCTCCCATGACTTCGTGGAAGCGGCGTTAATGCGTCGTGCAGGCTGGGGCGTCTGGATTGCCTACGATCTGCCGGGTTCATATGAAGAACTTCCGCCAAACCTGCTTGATGAGCTGAAACGTGACCGTCGTTGGTGTCACGGCAACCTGATGAACTTCCGTCTATTCCTGGTGAAGGGGATGCACCCAGTTCACCGTGCGGTGTTCCTGACGGGCGTGATGTCTTATCTGTCTGCCCCGCTGTGGTTTATGTTCCTTGCGCTTTCAACCGCATTGCAGGTGGTGCATGCGCTGACGGAGCCGCAATATTTCCTGCAGCCGCGCCAGCTGTTCCCGGTCTGGCCACAGTGGCGTCCTGAACTGGCGATTGCGCTGTTTGCCTCGACCATGGTGCTGCTGTTCCTGCCGAAGCTGCTGAGTATTTTGCTCATCTGGTGTAAAGGGACGAAAGAGTACGGTGGTTTTATCCGCGTCACGCTGTCGCTGCTGCTGGAAGTGCTGTTCTCTGTGCTGCTGGCACCAGTGCGTATGTTGTTCCATACCGTCTTCGTGGTTAGCGCTTTCCTCGGTTGGGAAGTGGTCTGGAACTCGCCGCAGCGTGATGACGACTCCACCCCATGGGGCGAAGCGTTTATGCGTCACGGCTCCCAGCTGCTGCTGGGTCTGGTATGGGCTGTCGGTATGGCCTGGCTGGATCTGCGATTCCTGTTCTGGCTGGCACCGATTGTCTTCTCGCTGATCCTGTCGCCGTTTGTGTCGGTGATTTCCAGCCGTTCAACGGTGGGGCTGCGTACCAAGCGCTGGAAGCTGTTCCTGATCCCGGAAGAGTATTCCCCTCCGCAGGTGCTGGTGGATACGGATAACTACCTGGTAATGAATCGTAATCGCTCGCTGGATGACGGCTTTATGCACGCGGTATTTAATCCGTCATTTAACGCTCTGGCCACGGCGATGGCGACTGCACGTCACCGCGCCAGTAACGTGCTGGAGATTGCCCGTGACCGCCATGTCGAACAGGCGCTGAATGATACTCCGGAGAAACTGAATCGCGATCGCCGCCTTGTATTGCTGAGCGATCCGGTGACCATGGCGCGTTTACATTATCGCGTCTGGAACTCCCCGGATAAGTATTCGTCGTGGGTTAATTATTATCAGGGGATAGCCCTGAACCCGCTGGCGCTCAGGAAGAAATAGACCTCCTGAGAGATGAAAATACCGGCCTGGTGCCGGTATTTTTTTATGCGGATTACACTGTTAATGAGGGTTCAGGTGCGAATATTTGCGGTTGGAATCATGGTCATCTTGCTGAGCGGGTGCGGCAGTATTATTAGCCGCACGATCCCGGGGCAGGGGCACGGAAATCAATACTATCCAGGCGTACAATGGGATGTCCGCGATTCAGCATGGCGTTATGTTACCGTCCTCGATCTGCCTTTTTCGCTGGTGTTTGATACGTTGCTGCTCCCTCTGGACATCCACAATGGGCCTTATGAGTAATTATCGTTCATCCCACTCGTCAGCGGCCGTCTGACCTTCTTCGGTATCCAGAGGCGGCTCAAGCTGGAATTCGCCTTCATCCCATTCGTGGAGGGTGTTTTCCTCCAGCCATTCCTGGCGAATTTCAATCTCATCATAATCGCCATCAAAGACGCTTTGTGCTGCTTCACCGCTCAGCATCGGCAAACATTCGCCTTCCTCATCTTCGTCGGCGAAAAATTCAGCCTGCCACATGATGTCGCCATCCTGTAGCACATACTTTTGTATGTTGAGTTGCTGAACACTGGCTTCGTCAGCGTCAAGGTCGGGGTTATCAGCCAGAAACTCTTCACGGGCAGCATCAATGGCTTCTTCCAGCGTGGCATACATGGTCATCAGCATCTCCCTTTGATTTAATGAGGTATTCAGGGAAATAATAGTTGATTCTTTGATAGTGCAAGTATGAATGCACAAAAATCATTCAGTACGCTGGATCTCCCGACGTCGACGCAGGCTGTTCCATGAGTAGATAGCATTGAACAACACGACGCCTGCGGTCACGCAGAAGACGGCGCGAAAACCATAGTTGGCTGAAATAGCCGCGCCCATCAGCGGCCCCGTCACGTTGCCAATATCACGAAATGACTGGTTATAACTGAAAATACGTCCGGCTATTTGGTTGGTTGAGTTATAGACCAGCAGCGTTTGCACGGCAGGGAGCAGCGCCCCGTCGGCCGCACCCAGCAAAAAGCGCAGGACGCCGAGCTGCCAGGGCGTCTGTACAAACGACATGGGGATGAGCAACAGCACGGAAATCACCAGAGCGACGATCAGGATCTTCTCCGGGCCTATCCGGTCACCTAATTTGCCCAGCCTCGGCGCGCTGATTAAGGCTGCCACGCCGGGCACGGAAGCGATCATGCCGCTAATAAAAGCGATATTGCTGACGTTACCCGCCAGTTCCCGCACATATAACGTCAAAATGGGTGCGATGGAGCCGGTGGCGACCTGGATTATCAGGGTGGTGATAAACAGACTCAGCACCAGCTTTGGATTCTTTAATGAGCCGACAACGTCCCGAATGTGCAGCATCTCTTTTTTACTGACCGGTTGAAAATTCTCGCGGATAAAAAATAACGTCAGCATAAAACAGAGTAGCAGCACACTGGCGGTAATAAAGAAAACGGGGCGCAGTCCATACTGGTCGGCAAGCAAACCGCCTGCCAGCGGACCCAGCAATGCGCCGCTGACGCCGCCGGTTGATAACGTTCCCAGCGCCCAGCCGCTTTTATTGCGCGGAACCTGGGTGGCGATCAGCGCATTGGCATTGGGAATAAATCCACCGAGTAGCCCCAGCAGCGCACGCAGGATCAAAAACTGCCAGATATTCTGCGCCAGTCCCATCAACAGCATCACGACAGCCATTCCCAGTGCTGATCGCAGCAGCATGATTTTCCTGCCCTTGCGATCCGCAAGGCCGCCCCAGAAAGGTGAAGCGATGGCTGAAAAAAGAAACGTAATGCTGAATACCAGACCCGACCACATGTTCAGGGCACCGTGGCCCGTCACGCCAAGGCTTTCGACATACAGGGGTAAGAATGGCATTACCAGACTAAATGCCGCGCCGGTTAAAAAGCAACCGAGCCAGGCAACCGTGAGATTACGTTTCCAGTTTATGGGGACATCTGAGGGTGACATAGCGATCCGCAGTGTGGCGCGCTGTTTGCGCTATCGTTTGAAAATAAATGAGCAGACTAATTATGCGCCTGGTTGATAGTCGCTGCAATGCGCAGAGCAGTTAAACCTAAACAGTGGGGGCGAAGCGTTGCAGCCCGAGGGCTGCAACAGGGATTCAGTACAGGGAAGGGGCGCCTTCTGGGCGTGTTTTGAAGCGGCGGTGTAACCACATATATTGCTCCGGCGCCATCATGATGCATTTCTCAATAATTTTGTTCATCCACGCGGCGGTGGTTTCAGCGTCGTCCAGCGGTGGCGAACATTCTGGCGGCAGCATAATCAGCTGATACCCTTTGCCGTCGGGTTTACGACGGGGAACAAACGGTACCAGACATGCATTGGACATCCGTGACAGCATCCACGTACCTGACGTCGTTGCAGCTTGTTCCACAGCAAACAGCGGCACAAAGACGCTGGCACGCGGGCCGTAGTCGTGATCCGGCGCATACCAGACTACTTCACCTTTCTTCAGCGCTTTGATCATTCCTTTCAGATCTTTACGATCGAGCATTGATTTATTGGAGCGCATACGTCCCCAGGTTTGCAACCAGTCGAGCAGCGGGTTGTCGTTGGGGCGATACACACCGATACCGGGTTCCTGTAAACCAAACTGGCGTGCGCCCAACTCAAGCGTCAGAAAATGCAGGCCAACTAACAGGATCCCGCGCTGCTGCGCCTGAACGTCACGGATATGCTCCATGCCGATAACTTCTGTCCAGCGCATAATACGGCGGTCGGACCAAAACCAGGCCATGCCTGTTTCCAGCACGCCCATGCCGACGGACTCAAAGTTTTTTACTACCATCTGCTGGCGTTCTTGCGTATTCATTTGCGGGAAACAGAGTTCCAGATTACGCGAAACAATTTTTGCCCGGCGTTTCATTACTCGCAATGCCAGACGGCCTAATGTACAGCCCAGCTTATAGAGAAACGGATAGGGTAACTGCACGATTAACCAAAGGATGCCAATACCTAGCCAGGTTAACCAATAACGTGGATGCAGTAACGCAGCCGAGAACTTGGGTAAATTCGTCATGTCTATCCTGTCATTAAACGACCAATGCCCTGTATTGTCGCATTTTTTCGCGCGTATCAAAAATTTGTGACGGGAGAATGGCTGAGTTTTCGTCAATTGTTGTGACGTTTTTATCATGAAGTATGAAATGTAGCGTAAAATGTGTGGATGTAAATTGTCGATGTTTGCTTTATTATGCCGGCCGATTTTCATCTTTTTACTGATTGCAGGATACGTACACCATGCCAGTGTTACACAACCGCATTTCGAATGACGCGCTCAAAGCTAAAATGTTGGCTGAGTCTGAGCCGCGCATCACGATTTCGTTCTATAAATATTTTACTCTCGTTAATCCCCAGCATACCCGTGATGCGCTGTACCAACTGTTCACCGAACTGAACGTTTTCGGACGCGTATATCTGGCGCACGAAGGCATTAACGCGCAAATCAGTGTGCCGCAAAGCAAGGTTGAAGCCTTCCGTCAGCAACTGTACGCGTTTGATCCTGCGTTTTCCGGGTTGCGTCTTAATATTGCACTGGACGATGACGGAAAATCGTTCTGGGTACTGCGTATGAAAGTCCGTGAGCGAATTGTGGCGGATGGCATCGATGATCCGACTTTTGATGCCAGCAACGTCGGTGATTATCTGAAGGCGGCAGAAGTGAATGCCATGCTTGACGATCCTGAGGCGGTATTTATCGATATGCGCAACCACTATGAGTATGAGGTAGGCCATTTCGAGAACGCCATGGAGATCCCGGCAGATACGTTCCGCGATCAGTTGCCGAAAGCCGTTGAAATGATGCAGGAACATAAAGACAAAAAAATCGTGATGTACTGCACTGGCGGTATTCGCTGCGAGAAGGCCAGCGCCTGGATGAAACATAACGGATTCAGTAAAGTCTGGCACATTGAGGGCGGTATTATTGAATATGCGCGCAAAGCCCGTGAACAAGGACTTCCGGTACGCTTCATCGGTAAAAATTTTGTTTTCGATGAGCGTATGGGAGAGCGGATCTCTGAAGACGTTATTGCGCATTGTCATCAGTGTGGGGTGGCGTGCGACAGCCATACTAATTGCAAGAATGATGGTTGCCATCTGCTGTTTATTCAATGCCCTGTCTGTGCCGAAAAGCATAAAGGGTGTTGCAGCGATCTGTGCTGTGAAGAGAGTATCTTGCCGGAAGAAGAGCAACGCCGCCGTCGTGCGGGTCGTGAGAATGGCAATAAAATCTTTAATAAGTCCCGCGGACGTTTGAATACCAAACTGGGTATTCCGGACCCTGCGCAATAAAATGATGCCGGATGATATCAGCAATGTCATCCGGCATCCCTATCTGGCATAGCAGCTACGTTATTTCTGCTGAACGCCTTCCACCGAGATAATTAAGTCGACTTCCTGTGACGCAGGCCCAAGGTCGGTGGTGATGTTAAAGTCCTTCAGCTTAATTTTCCCTTGGGCCTCAAAGCCCGCGCGGGTGCCACCCCAAGGATCGCCACCCTGACCGATGAGCTTAGCGTCCAGCGTGACCGGTTTGGTGACGCCATTGAGGGTCAGATCCCCGGTGATATCCAGGTCATTACCTGTTTTCTTCACGCTGGTGGAGGTGAAGGTCGCCTGCGGGAATTTGGCGACATTGAGGAAATCTGCGCTGCGCAGGTGTTTGTCACGTTCAGCGTGATTGGTGTCAAGGCTGTTGGTGTTAATGGTGACGTTCACTTTATCGGCGGCAGGATTTTTTTCATCAAAGGTAAACGATCCATCGAAGTCTTTAAAGGTGCCGTATAGCCAGCTGTAGCCCAGATGCTGAATACGAAAATTAACAAAGGCATGTTGTCCTTCTTTGTCGATTTTGTAATCTGCCGCGATGGCCGAGCCGGTGGTAAACAGTAAAGAAGCGAGAGTCAGTCCCAGCAGGTTTTTTTTCATTTTAAGCTCCATAGTCAGATGACGATTTTCCCAACATGCGATTAAGGGTATCGTCGTTATCGATAAAGTGATGTTTCAGGGCCATCAGTCCATGCAGAAGTGACAGAACCACAACGGTCCAGGCAAGCCACAGGTGCAGGCTACCGGCGAGATCGGCCTGAGCGCCTGCGTTGGCAAGCGTGGCAGGGACCTCAAACCAGCCAAAGACGGAGATCGCCTTGCCGTCTGCGGTCGAAATCAAATACCCGCTGATGACAATGGAAAACAGCAACAGATATAAACTGAGGTGACCCAGGGCAGCAGCCATGCGTGTTAAACGAGAGTAGCTTTTCAGCGCTGGAGGTGGAGGGGAGAGCAGCCGCCAGACCACGCGTACCACCAGCCCCATCATCAGCAGCACACCGATGCTCTTATGCAGCTCAGGGGCCTGGTGATACCAGCCATCGTAATAGCTGAGCGTGACCATCCATAAACCCAACGCAAACATGCCATACACGGCAAGCGCGATAAGCCAGTGCAATGCGGCTGACACAACGCCATAGCGCTGTGGACTATTATTGAATTGCATAAGCACACCGATAAATAATTCAGAAGTGAATGAAAATGGCGTGTAAAAGACATTAATGCAACTAATAAATAACAATAGTGATGATATTTATTTTTAATTCAATAAATTTGATTTATTTGTGGATTGATCATCAGGGGATTAGTGAGAGATGATAAATGATGCTTGCTCTACTGGTGGTTGGTGGGTTTTTTAATTATTCAATTAATTGCAATAAAAATTAAGGTAATTTCAATTACTGTCAATTATTGTCAGTAAGGTAAGGTCAAAAAAACATAATATATATTACGTCCATGATCGCCAGCAGTGACCATAAAATAATGTAGAGCATAAAATGCTCGCGTATATTATTCACCAGATAGTCAACGATGCGGCGCATCAACAGTATTCCTTAAATAAAAATGGCCTCATTGACGAGGCCATTTTGTGGCTATGGTTTAAAACGGCTAAGTTTAAACGGTGTCAGGTCGAAAGCTGAAGGTTTGCCCTGGGCAAAATCAGCTGCAATTTCCCCCAGCACTGAGGCGAACTTAAAACCGTGCCCACTCAGTCCGGTAACGATCAGCGTATTGTCATGCCCTGGTAGCGTATCAATAATAAAATCTTCATCCGGAGAGTTATCGTAGGTGCAGGACGCACCGTGCAGACAACATCCTACACCCGGCAAAACGGAACGCAGGAATGGGAAGGCTTCTGAACCATCGCTGGCGACAGTGGCAAACGCTTTGCGCTCTTCGGCTGATTGAATAACCTGCCCGCCGTTATGTTTACCAATCTTCAGTTCGTCGTTCTCGGCTGGGAAACCGTAATATTGATCGCCATTAGGTAATTCTCCGGTAAATGCCGGGAAGTTGTTTTTAACGCTGTAGCGTCCGTCGGCCTGATACCACGCGAACACTTTACGCACAGGCTGGATCGGTAGTTCCGGTACTAATGCTTGCACCCAGGTACCGGCACTGACCAGCGCTTTTTTCGCGTGATAGTCGCCATCTGCGGTCTCAACCGTTACACCATCATCATGATGGTGAATCGCGGTGACCGGGCATTTAAATAGCTGAGCGCAGCCTGCTTCCTCAGCCAGGCGGATCCAGGTCTTAATGGCTAACTCACTGCGCAGAAAACCTGAATCGGCCTCAAACAGACCAATATAGTTTTCCGGAACACGAATTTCGGGCCAGCGGGCCATGATGGCAGCGGCATCCAGCTGTTCAACGTTGAGCTGCCACTGTTTTGCGCTTTGCGCCACATTAGATAAGAACGTGGAATCTGCCGGGCCGAGGTTGACAACGCCAGAACGGACAAAAATAGGTTCTTCATTATGTTTAGTGAGTTCATCCCACAATGTCTGCGCGCGCAGGACCAACGGAACGTATTTTTCACCTTCACCATAGGCATGACGAATTAAGCGTGTATCGCCGTGATGGCTACCCTGTTGGTGTGGCGGCATATGTGCATCGATCATCAGTACATTCAGACCGGCGCGCGTGGCATAGTATCCGGCGGCGGCGCCTACGGAACCGCTGCCAATAATGATTAAGTCGTATTTCATCCGCTTCTCTCTGCAATCGCGATAGTATACCTTAAATAATTCGAGTTGCAGGAAGGCGGCGACGCAGCAAATCCCTGGGAGCGTACATCAGTACGTGACTGGGGTGAGCGAAGAAAGCCAACACACATGCAACTTGAAGTATGACAGGTATAGCAGGGTAAATAACTGACCCGCATTATTCAACTATCAAATAAGAAAGGCACCGTGAGGGTGCCTTTTGAAGGTTAGGTGCATCAGATTTAATGACGCTGATACTCATTCGCGGGGAAATCACCTGATTCAATTTTGGCGATTCCGGCTTCTAATATCGAAATAAATTGCCTGGCAACATCAGTGGTTAACCAGAGCGTTTGACCAACTTCAGTCCCATTTGGGTCTGGACGATTTGGGGTCTGGTAGTGCAAACGCAGCATCAGCGCATCATAGCTATCAACAGTGCTGATGTCCCATCCTACAAGCGGATGAGTCTGAATGACTTCATTATTCTTTTCCATCATGCCCCCTAATTCGTGTTACTAGACAACGGTTTTCGAGGTTCAATGCGTTTTTATCTGAAGCAAGTTCAGTATATCAATAAATAAGGGTATTCACTGAAAATTTAAAGAGGGCAGGGCATAATTTTTTTGTTTTAAGTGTTATCTGAACGATAAACCGGCATGTCATTCATATTTTTTTGGTATGTTGTGCAGTTATTTTGTGGTTTTGACTAAAAGATAATCAGCCTGTAAATAAAAATTAACTGTTTTGTTGGCAGAGATTGATTGAAATCTATAAGGCGAATGCAAATAAAAAAGCCGGGGCGACCCGGCAAAAAACATCACTGCATATCATTTTTTATTCATTAATGAACCAGTCATCCGCGCTTTCCCATGTCTCTTGCAGGATCTCGCTGATGCGTTCTTTGTCTTCTTTTGTCGCGCCAATGACCGACAGATTATTTGTGCCGGCATAACGGACGGTGACGTTACCTTCGTTATCCGGAAAATGATGGTGAATACGACGGGAGAGTTCACCTGCCAGCGCGTCAATGGCGCCAGCAGGCAAAGGTGAAGTTTTGGCAATAGTGACTTCAATACGCATAATAGCCCCCTGTTGAATATACTGGTTATTTATACAGTTAAGTTCAGTAAATAACAACAGGTGGCGACATTTTTTTAGCGTTTCACTGACCAGCGTACTGTTTCACCGCCGAGGAAAGGCACCAGCGTGTCCCCTTCCAGCGCGATACTTTCCGGTATCTGCTGCTCTTCTTTAACCAGTTCAATATAGGTGTCGTTAACCGGCAGTCCGTAGAAGCGAGGGCCGTTGAGCGAGCAGAAGGCCTCAAAATGGGCCAGGGCGTTCATCTCTTCGAAGACGGTGGCATAACTGCCGAGTGCGGTAGGGGCGTTAAAGCACCCTGCGCAGCCGCAGCTGGATTCTTTGCGATGACGCGCATGCGGCGCCGAGTCAGTGCCGAGGAACGCCCGGCTGAAACCACTGGCGACCAGTTCACGCAGCGCCTGCTGGTGGACGTTACGCTTGAGGATGGGCAGGCAATACAGATGCGGCCGGATGCCCCCGACCAGCATATGGTTGCGGTTAAACATCAAATGCTGCGGGGTAATGGTCGCTGCCAGCAGGTCATTGCCGTCACGCACGTAGTCGGCGGCGTCTTTAGTGGTGATATGTTCAAATACCACTTTCAGTGAGGTCAGGCGCGACCGCAATGGCTCCATCACCGTGTCAATAAAGCGTGCTTCGCGATCGAATATATCGATCTCCGCATGCGTGACTTCACCGTGCACCAGCAAAGGCATACCGAGTTTTTCCATCCGCTCCAGTACCGGCATGATGGCATCAATAGAGGTCACGCCGTGAGTGGAGTTGGTGGTGGCGTTAGCCGGGTAGAGTTTAGCGGCGGTGAAAACACCTTCGTTGAACCCACGCTCCAGCTCGTTGGGATCCAGTGTGTCTGTCAGATAGCAGGTCATTAACGGGGTGAAATTGTGTCCGACAGGTACGGCGTCCAGAATACGCTGACGGTAAGCGATGGCTGCGTCAACAGTAGTGACGGGCGGTGCCAGGTTCGGCATGACAATTGCGCGTGCATAAATTTCACTGGTGTAGGGAACGACAGTTTTCAACATGTCGCCATCGCGAAAGTGAAGATGCCAGTCGTCTGGGCGGCGGATCTTTAATACCTGGGATGGTGCAGTCATCAATATGCTCCGGCTGAGGATAGTCTTTTTTGCCGGAAACAAAGGATAAGCGGAAACGTTTTCGTTTGCACGAAAAAAAAGGGCGCCGATGCGCCCTTTGGTGTGTTAATCGGTGAACGGGATGATTATTTCGCCCGGTTTTACTTCAATTCCTTTTGCCAGCTTTTTCGCCAGCGCTTCGCCTTCACTACTGTCTTCACGCAGGACGTATGCCGGTTGCTGGTTGAAATAATTGCGCAGTGACTGATTTAAATATGGCATCAGGGTTTGCAAGACCGACTGCATTTTTTCTGGTGTGACGGTCGCATCAACCACTTCCATCTCTTGCAGATAAATCGCGCCTTTTTCTTTATTGAAGACCGGTAATGCTTTTAATTTCAGCTTCATCGTCGCTTTCTGGCTGCCAAACAATGAATTCATGTCCAGGTTGGCGTCGCCGGTCAGGGTCACTTTATTGGGTTCTTCACGACCGATCTGGCTGGTAAGGTTACTTAAAACGATATGGGCTTCAGCCACGCCGGGCAAACCGATATCTTTCGAAAAATTATTATGCTTTGCCAGCGCCTGGTTAATTTCTTGCTCGCTTACCGTGTATTGTGTGAGTTGATTACAACCAACCAACAGGCCGCTGACAATCAGTGCAGCAGCAAAAAAAAACTTTTTCATGGGGTTCCTCAACATGATGCTTATGGTGTAATCGTGACACAAAGCAGCATCCAGTACCAGCGCCCCGGACACCAGCAGAAAAAACTGAAAAGGTGCCCGTGCAGCGAATTACGCGTCAGGCATCAGGCTCCAGCATTCCGCGCGACGGGCGTTTGTGGCTAAACTGCCAGCCCAGCGCCAGGAAGGTGATAAAGCCGATAACGCCCAACATCATCCACGGTAATTCGGGTTGCGACATTGCTTTGCCCATATCAAACAGCCAGCCGCCGCCGATGTAGCCTATTGCCCCACCGATGGCGAGTCCCAGCCGACTAAAGCCCATATAGCTCCCCCGAGCACGCGCGCTCGCCAGCGAGGCACTGAGCGTTTCACGTGCTGGCTCAGCAATAATGGAGCCGATATAGAACGTGCAAATCAGGGTGAATAGCTGCTGTAAGTTTCCGACCAACCCAATTGGCATCATGCTGAGTGACATGATTAACAGACCAGCCATCAAGCGGTGTTCAAGGCGAAAACGTTTTTCGCTCCAGCGGGCAATCGGGTAGAGCAGCGTTAACGAGAGGCACGCCTCGATGGCGTACATCCATTTGACGGCCGAGGGGGATCCGGCAATGTCGTTAACCATGATCGGTAGCATCAGCATGACCTGGACTGCCAGCATGTAGTAACCCGCCAGCGTCAGCACGTAAGTGACGAATCGCTTGTCACGCATCACGTGGTTCATCCCTTCACGCACCGGAATTTTCACTGTCGATAGCTTCCACGCGGGGAGCAGCCAGGCGTTGAAGGCGGCGCACAGGATGAACAGGATGGCCCCGGTGGCGCAGACCAGTCGGAAGTCGTACTGTAACAGCCAGCTTCCCAGTAATGCGCCAATGACAGCTCCGGCGCTGTCCTGCATCATCAGGATGGAGAAGAAGCGCCCGCGCTTTTCCGGGCGGATCAGTTTGACCACCAGTGCCGAGCGGGGAGGGTCGAACAGTGTGCCGCCCAATCCTGAGAGAAAACAGGAAAACCACAGTAGCCAGGGCTCATGGGCGATCCCCATCGTCGCGAATCCGGCGGCGCGCATCAGCATGCCGGTGACGATCATCGGTTTTGCGCCAAAACGATCGGCAATAGCCCCGCCAAAAATCCCTAATCCCTGCTGAATAAATTGGCGTAGCCCGAGTGCGATACCGACCATCACGGCGGCCCAACCCATTTGGTCGACGAAACGAATTGAGATCAGCGGGAAAACGACGAAAAAACCCAGCACGACCAGCATGTTATCGATAAGAAGGAAGTATTTACCCAGGTTCCTTGCCTGCGAGACTTGCGACATTTCCCCTCCAGGGAAAAACTCGTCACTCTGATTAGAGTTTAAAAGATAAGCACCTCCTATTCTGCGGTGTTGTCAGGTCTTTTCCCACCCTCGGCGGGACAATATTTTTTTATCAAAAGTCCGTCTTGATAGAGAGTTTTCATCAAAATGTGTGAATAATTCAAAAAATGATGTTTTGCTCTTTTCATCGGGCATATTTGTACAGGTATAGTATCGCGAATAGCGTATTGAAGACGTTACGGGAAGGAGTAGGTATAGAATGTTTGGCTATCGCAGTAACGTGCCAAAAGTGCGCTTAACCACGGACCGCCTGGTCGTGCGTTTAGTGCATGAGCGTGATGCCTGGCGTCTGGCAGATTATTACGCAGAGAATCGTCATTTCTTAAAACCCTGGGAACCTATTCGCGATGAAAGCCACTGCTATCCCTCTGGCTGGCAGGCGCGTCTGAGTATGATCACCGAGTTTCATAAACAAGGCTCTGCCTATTATTTTGCGCTGCTCGATCTGGAAGAGAAAGAGATTATTGGCGTCGCAAACTTCTCCAACGTCGTGCGCGGATCTTTTCATGCGTGTTATCTCGGTTACTCCATTGCGCAAAAGTGGCAAGGGCAGGGGTTGATGTATGAAGCTTTAGTCGCGGCTATTCGCTATATGCAGCGCACACAGCATATTCATCGCATTATGGCGAACTATATGCCGCACAATAAACGTAGCGGCGATTTGCTGGCGCGACTCGGATTTGAAAAAGAAGGTTATGCCAAAGACTACCTGCTGATTGATGGGCAGTGGCGCGATCATGTGCTGACGGCGTTAACAACATCAGAATGGACCCCCGGTCGCTAAGTTTCAGCTGTATTAGCTGATGAATGGAGAAGACGATGAAATATGAATTAACCGCTACCGAAGCGCGCGTGATTGGCTGTTTGCTGGAAAAACAGGTGACTACGCCGGAACAATATCCGCTCTCCGTAAATGGTGTTGTGACCGCCTGTAATCAAAAAACTAACCGTGAGCCGGTGATGAACCTGTCAGAATCGGACGTGCAGGATCAGCTCGATAATCTGGTCAAACGCCATTTTTTGCGTACGGTGAGCGGGTTTGGCAATCGCGTCACCAAATACGAACAGCGCTTCTGCAATTCTGAGTTTGGCAATCTTAAGCTCAGCGCCGGTGAGGTGGCATTGATTACCACGCTGCTTCTGCGTGGTGCCCAGACCCCGGGTGAGCTGCGAAGCCGCGCATCCCGTATGTATGAATTTAGCGATGTGGCGGAAGTGGAGTCAACGCTGGAACAGTTGGCCACCCGCGAAGATGGTCCTTACGTGGTCCGTCTGGCGCGGGAACCGGGTAAACGCGAAAGCCGCTATATGCACCTGTTCTGTGGTGACGTCGATGAGACGATGGCGATAACCGCAGACCAATCTCAGGTGGCATCCAGCGATTTGCAGGCGCGCGTCGAGGTGCTGGAAAGCGAAGTAGCAGAGTTAAAACAGCGGCTCGAATCATTGCTGGAGCATCTGGGAGAATAATGTGACAAAACTTCGTATCGGTGTCGTGGGTTTGGGTGGCATTGCGCAAAAGGCCTGGCTGCCCGTGCTGGGCGTTGCCGCGGACTGGACGTTACAGGGGGCATGGTCGCCTTCGCGTGAAAAAGCAGAACGGATTTGTGCAGCCTGGCGCATGCCGTATGTTGATTCGCTACAGAATCTGGCGGCTACTTGTGATGCGGTTTTCGTACACTCCAGCACCGCGACGCATCATGCGGTTGTCGGCGAGTTGCTTCATGCCGGGGTCCACGTTTGTGTGGATAAACCGCTGGCGGAAAACCTGCGCGATGCGGAACAACTGGTGGAGCTGGCGGCGCGAAAAAAACTGACGCTGATGGTTGGATTTAACCGCCGGTTTGCGCCGCTGTACCGCGAGTTAAAGTCGCAGCTAAGCGAGCCAGCCTCCATCCGCATGGATAAGCATCGTAGCGATAGCGTCGGGCCTCACGATCTGCGTTTTACGCTGTTGGATGACTACCTGCATGTGGTGGACACCGCGCTGTGGCTGGCGGGGGGAAAGGCACAGTTAAATAGCGGCACGTTGTTAACCAATGAGTCCGGAGCAATGCTGTATGCAGAACACCATTTTTGTGTTGATCAGGTGCAGATAACAACCAGTATGCATCGTCGTGCTGGTAGCCAGCGTGAGAGCGTGCAGGCGGTCACCGACGGTGGGTTAATTGACATCACAGATATGCGAGAATGGCGTGAAGAACGCGGACGTGGCGTGGTCCTGCAACCGATACCTGGCTGGCAAACGACGCTGGAGCAGCGAGGCTTTGCCGGATGTGCGCGCCATTTTATTGAATGTGTGCAAAATCAGACCGTTCCTGAGACGGCTGGAGAACAGGCAATTATGGCTCAGCGCGTGGTGGATAAGCTGTGGCGGGATGCGATGGCCGAATAACCCCCTGTAACATCTGGCGGTAGTAATTCAGCATAATCCAGGTACTATACCCAAAATAATTCGAGTTGCAGGCAGGCGGCAAGGGAGTGAATCCCGTTGAGCTTACTCTGGTAAGTGATTCGGGTGAGCGAGCGCAGCCAACGCACATGCGGCTTGAAGTATGACGGGTATATATGCCCACTCAAAATAACCCCGCATTCTGACAGTGAATGCGGGGTTTTGCCTCAGAGTCTGGAATACAACATAGATGAATTTATTAAAGTCGCTGGCAGCCGTCAGCTCGATGACGATGTTTTCACGCGTGCTGGGTTTTGCGCGTGATGCAATCGTTGCCAGAATCTTTGGCGCAGGGATGGCGACAGATGCCTTTTTTGTGGCATTCAAACTTCCTAACCTGCTGCGTCGAATTTTTGCTGAAGGTGCATTTTCTCAGGCGTTCGTCCCTATTCTGGCTGAGTACAAAAGTAAGCAGGGCGAAGATGCCACCCGCGTGTTTGTTTCCTACGTGTCAGGATTACTGACGCTGGCACTGGCCGTCGTGACGGTTGCCGGGATGCTCGCAGCGCCGTGGGTGATCATGGTCACCGCACCAGGGTTTGCCGATACCGCCGACAAATTTGCTCTGACCACCCAGCTGCTGCAGATAACCTTTCCCTATATCTTGTTGATTTCGCTGGCTTCACTGGCGGGTGCAATTCTTAATACCTGGAATCGCTTCTCTATTCCGGCGTTTGCGCCGACGTTTCTTAACATCAGCATGATCGGTTTTGCGCTGTTTGCCGCCCCGTATTTTAATCCGCCGGTGCTGGCGCTGGCGTGGGCTGTGACCGTCGGCGGTGTGCTGCAACTGGTTTATCAGCTTCCGCACTTGAAGAAAATTGGCATGCTGGTGCTGCCGCGTGTGAATTTTCGTGATGCGGGCGCGATGCGCGTTGTCAAGCAGATGGGCCCGGCGATTCTCGGCGTTTCCGTCAGCCAGATTTCCCTGATTATCAATACGATCTTCGCGTCATTTCTGGCATCAGGCTCAGTTTCATGGATGTACTACGCCGACCGTTTAATGGAGTTCCCGTCAGGTGTGTTGGGTGTGGCGCTGGGGACTATCCTGCTGCCCTCGCTGTCGAAAAGCTTTTCCAGCGGTAATCATGATGAGTATTGCCGACTGATGGATTGGGGTCTGCGTCTGTGCTTCTTGCTGGCGTTGCCCAGCGCCGTAGCGTTGGGGATTCTGGCAAAACCGCTGACGGTTTCGCTGTTCCAGTACGGTAAGTTTACCGCTTTTGATGCGTCCATGACCCAGCGCGCGCTGGTGGCGTATTCAGTTGGACTGATTGGTCTGATCGTCGTAAAAGTGCTGGCACCCGGCTTTTACTCACGTCAGGATATTAAAACACCGGTGAAAATTGCCATCGTCACGCTGATTATGACTCAGGTAATGAACCTGGCGTTTATCGGGCCGCTGAAGCATGCCGGGCTGTCGCTGTCGATCGGTCTGGCGGCGTGTCTGAACGCTTCACTGCTGTACTGGCAGTTACGTAAACAGAACATTTTCACCCCTCAGCCGGGCTGGGCTTGGTTCCTGACGCGTCTGGTGATATCGGTGCTGGCCATGACCGCCGCGCTGTTGGGGATGCTGTACATCATGCCGGAGTGGTCTCAGGGGACAATGCTGTGGCGTCTGCTGCGCCTGATGGCGGTGGTGCTGGTCGGTATTATGGCCTACTTTGCCGCACTGGCAGTACTGGGCTTTAAAGTGAAAGAGTTTGTGCGCCGGACGGCGTAACGAACTGATTGCCGGATGGCGGCGTGGCGATTAACCCGGCCTACTTAATGCGTAGGCCCTAACGCTGCGTGCCATCAGGCAATGATTAAATTGAGAATTTTTTTCCGCCGCGATGGGCTGAGGATGTCTGGCCATTAGCGCCATACAGCGTCGGTTCCTGGTGCGGTTTAAGCACCTCGAGTGCCTGTTGATTGCGCTCGATTTGCCCTTCCAGCAGCCAACCATTATGCTGGTTGAGATCGCGTAAATGCTGTGTTTTAGTGGTAATTGTCTGCCAGCGTTGGGCAATATCATCATTCGCGCTACGCGTCGCGTCGTGCTCAAGACGGCGCTGCTGCTCCAGGTAATCCAGGGTCGCCAACAAAGAACTTTTTTCTTCTGTAATACGCTGTAGCTGGCTACCGTTGATGTGGCCTGTGGACAGTTGCTGCTGCTCCGCATCCATCACCGTTTTCAGGTCATTAAGGACGGTCGTCATCTGATCAAGTATTTCTGACAAACGAGTCATACTTTATTTACTCTGTAGGTAGCTCTGTGCCTCGCGGATCAGCGAGTCGGCAATTTTTCCGGTATCCATTTTCAGCTCACCGTTACGGATGGCGGTTTTCAGTGCTTCAACGCGTTCCATATTGATGTCGTTGGTGCCAGGCTGCATCAGCTTTGCCTGCGCGTCGCTCAACATTACGCTGGTACTGTTCGTCGCTGATGTTTTTTCCTTGCGCGTTTTTTGCACCAATGTGTCGTTGGCTTCACGCGGCTGGACAGTGCTAACTGGCTTCAATGGTGAGGTACGATCAATGCTCATTTTTTTTATCCTCATCGAGGGGGTACGCTACAGCGACCCGCTTTAATCATTGGTTGATTATCTATCGGCATCCGCTAAAAAATCTTTAACCTATTATAGGTTAATAAGAATATTCCCATCAGAATCGACGACACCGCTTACTATCTGACCCGAAAGCATTCGCACCCTTGCGTTTTGCGCAACCGCCGCATTGTTCAGCGCCTTGCCTTCCGCATTCACCCGAAAACCCTCGCCATTGGCGATAACCAGCACGCGCTGACCTGCTTTTATACGCCATGCCTGACGCAACATGGTGAGCTGTATTGGTTGACCTAATACCAGATCACGTAGACTCACCGCGTCCTGTACCTGGTTGATGTCCAGTACGGTGCGTGGCGGTAGCTGATCCAGACGACCCCTTTTTAGCGTTACGCTGGCTGAGTTAAGCGCACTCCCCCTGGAAATGGGGGCGGCGGCAACCACGTAGTTGCCCGTAGCCTGCACGTTTACCTGCAGGTAACGTTTTTCATTGCCGCATCTCGCCTGCACATTCACATTACCCCATAGTTTTGCACTGCCGGAAACGCTCAATGCAGGCTGCTCACAAACGGGCAGCAAGTTGGTCGGTGTCCGAAGGGTAACGACCACATCGTCACTGAATCCCGCCAGTCGCTCGGAAAACCACGCTGTTAACTGCGAATTCAGGTCTTGCGCCAGCGTCAGGGGGCTGAACAGCAGTGCTGCTATGGCTATTCCGCGTTTGAACGTTTGCATCAATACCTCTCGCTTTTTCAGGCAGTGGCTGGATTTTACCTGTGTGACGCAGTCATCAACGCAACAAATAGCGACGCATTTTGCGTTTATTCCAGCGATAACGCGCGCGTAATGGGATTTAAGCTGTCGGCTGAATTTTGTCATTTGCGGAGGAGATATGCTCGACAAGCTCGACGCCGCCTTACGTTTTCAACAGGAAGCGCTGAATCTACGCGCCCAACGCCAGGAAGTATTAGCGGCCAACATTGCCAATGCCGACACGCCGGGGTATCAGGCGCGCGATCTGGATTTCGCCAGTGAATTAAAAAAAGTCATGGTGCGTGGACGGGAAGAAACCGGCGGTGTTTCGTTGACGCTGACCTCTGCACAGCATATTCCGGCCCAGACGCTTTCAGCGCCCTCGACGGAGTTGCTCTACCGCATTCCAGATCAGCCATCGTTGGATGGCAACACGGTAGATATGGATCGGGAGCGTACGCAGTTTGCGGATAACAGTCTGAAGTATCAGATGGGACTCACCGCATTGGGTGGACAAATCAAGGGCATGATGACCGTGCTGCAAGGAGGGAACTAATTCGTGGCGTTGTTAAATATTTTTGATATCGCAGGTTCTGCGCTGACCGCGCAATCCCAACGTCTGAACGTGGCGGCCAGTAATATGGCGAATGCGGACAGCGTGACGGGGCCTGACGGTCAACCGTATCGCGCGAAGCAGGTTGTTTTCCAGGTTAACGCCGCACCAGGGGCGGCAACCGGTGGCGTAAAAGTTGCTGAAGTCATTGAAAGCCAGGCGCCGGATAAACTGGTTTATGAACCGGGTAATCCACTGGCCGATGGGAATGGTTACGTAAAAATGCCCAACGTGGACGTGGTCGGAGAGATGGTCAACACCATGTCAGCCTCGCGTAGCTATCAGGCAAACGTTGAAGTGCTCAACACAGTGAAAAGCTTGATGCTTAAAACGCTGACGCTAGGCCAGTAAAGGAGCCGAACATGTCAATTGCTGTAACAATGAATGACACGAACACAACGGGCGCTAATTCCACCAGTAGCAAAAGCTCGCTGACGGGCAGCAACGCCGCCGATCTGCAAAGCAGCTTTCTGACGCTACTGGTCGCGCAGCTGAAAAACCAGGATCCGACTAATCCCCTGCAAAATAACGAGTTAACTACCCAGCTGGCGCAAATCAGTACCGTGAGCGGGATTGAGAAACTGAATACTACGTTGGGGTCGATCTCCGGGCAGATCGATAACAATCAGTCGATGCAGGCCAGTACGCTTATTGGTCACGGCGTTATGATCCCGGGTACCACTATCCTGACCGGTAAAGGGACGGAAGAAGGGGCAACCACCACCACGACACCGTTTGGCGTTGAGCTGCAGCAGCCGGCCGACAAAGTCACGGCCACCATTACCGATAAAGACGGCAAAGTTGTGCGCACGATTGATATTGGTGAGCTGAAAGCTGGGGTTCATACCTTCACCTGGGACGGCACCATGACGGATGGCACGACGGCCCCGAGCGGTTCCTACAACGTGGCGATAGCCGCCAGTAATGGCGGTACGCAGCTTGTGGCACAGCCGCTTCAGTTTGCGTTGGTGCAGGGGGTTATTCGTAGCAACGGCGGTAATACGCTGGACCTCGGCACCTATGGAACCACCACCCTCGACGAAGTACGGCAGATCATCTAAGCCTTCACACTTATCAGGAGTAAGTCATGGCCTTTTCTCAAGCGGTCAGCGGTCTGAACGCTGCAGCGACCAACCTCGATGTCATTGGTAACAACATCGCCAACTCCGCGACCTACGGGTTTAAATCCGGTTCAGCCTCCTTTGCGGATATGTTTGCCGGTTCTAAAGTGGGTCTGGGCGTGAAAGTTGCGGGTATTACCCAGGACTTTACCGATGGCACCACCACCAACACCGGGCGCGGGCTGGACGTTGCCATTAGCCAGAACGGTTTCTTCCGCATGGTCGACAGCAACGGTTCTGTTTTCTTCAGCCGCAACGGTCAGTTCAAGCTCGATGAAAACCGTAATATCGTCAATATGCAGGGGCTGCAACTGACGGGTTTCCCGGCTACCGGTACGCCGCCGACGGTACAGCAGGGCGCGAACCCAGGGCCTATCACCATTCCGAATACGTTGATGGCGGCACAGGCTACCAGCAAAGCGTCAATGCAGATCAACCTGAACTCAACGGATAAGTTGCCGACTGAGAAAACGTTCGACCCAAAAAATGCTGACAGCTACAACAAAAAAGGCCCAGTAACCGTTTATGACAGTCAGGGTAATGCCCACGAAGTTAACGCCTACTTTGTGAAAGTGAATGATAACAAATGGGCCGTGTATACCATTGATAGCAGCGATCCTAAAGCGACCACGCCAACGACGCCGTCAACAACGCTGGAGTTTGATAACAACGGTATGTTAACCAAAGGCGGTACCTTTGATATCACCACGGGTGCTATTAATGGGGCCACCGCTGTTAAATTCTCGATGAGTTTCCAGAACTCCATGCAGCAGAACACCGGTGCCAACAACATCGTTGCGACGAATCAGGACGGCTACAAACCGGGCGATCTGGTGAGCTACCAGATTAACGATGACGGCACCGTGGTCGGTAACTACTCCAACGAACAGAAGCAAGTCCTGGGTCAGATCGTGCTGGCTAACTTTGCCAACAACGAAGGTCTGGCTTCTCAGGGCGATAACGTCTGGGCCGCGACCCAGTCCTCTGGCGTCGCACTGCTGGGCACCGCGGGTACCGGTAACTTCGGCAAGCTGACGAACGGCGCGCTGGAAGCATCGAACGTGGATTTGAGTAAAGAACTGGTGAATATGATTGTCGCCCAGCGTAACTATCAGTCGAACGCGCAGACCATCAAAACCCAGGATCAGATCCTCAACACGCTGGTCAACCTGCGCTAAGCGCCTGACGGGATGGCTTAATGGATCACGCAATTTATACCGCCATGGGGGCGGCCAGTCAGACGCTGAATCAACAAGCAGTGACGGCCAGCAACCTGGCAAATGCCTCAACACCAGGCTTCCGCGCGCAGCTTAATGCGTTGCGTGCGGTGCCGGTTGAAGGACTCTCTTTACCGACGCGTACGCTGGTGGTGGCCTCCACGCCGGGTGCCGATATGACGCCCGGTCAGATGGACTACTCCTCCCGCCCGCTGGACGTTGCGTTACAGCAGGACGGCTGGCTGACGGTGCAGACCGCTGACGGTAGCGAAGGGTATACCCGTAATGGCGCCATTCAGGTAAGCCCTACGGGTGAACTGACGATTCAGGGGCATCAGGTGATTGGTGAAGCCGGGCCGATAGCGGTACCAGAAGGTTCAGAAATCACTATCGCTGCTGACGGGACGATTTCTGCGCTGAACCCTGGCGATCCGGCGAATACCGTCGCGCCAGTCGGGCGTCTGAAGCTGGTAAAAGCAACGGGGAGTGAAGTGCAACGTGGTGATGACGGTATGTTCCGTCTGAGCGCGGCGGCACAGGCGACTCGTGGGCCGACGCTTCCGGCCGATCCCAGTATCCGCGTGATGTCGGGCGTGCTGGAGGGCAGTAACGTCAAACCGGTTGCCGCGATGAGCGACATGATCGCCAGCGCCCGTCGCTTCGAAATGCAGATGAAGATTATCAGTAGCGTGGATGATAACGCGGGTCGCGCCAATCAACTGCTGTCGATGAGTTAATACAGGACATTTTATGATCAATTCATTATGGATCGCCAAAACCGGCCTGGATGCACAGCAAACCAACATGGATGTGATTGCCAACAACCTGGCAAACGTCAGCACCAATGGTTTCAAGCGTCAGCGTGCGGTGTTTGAAGATCTGTTGTACCAGACGATTCGTCAACCGGGCGCACAGTCTTCTGAACAGACTGTACTGCCTTCGGGTTTGCAGATTGGTACCGGTGTGCGCCCGGTGGCGACCGAGCGTTTACACAGTCAGGGTAACCTGTCGCAGACTAACAACAGCAAAGATGTGGCGATTAAAGGTCAGGGCTTTTTCCAGATCATGTTGCCGGATGGTACGTCAGCTTATACGCGTGACGGCTCTTTCCAGGTCGATCAAAACGGCCAATTGGTGACGGCGGGCGGTTTTCAGGTTCAGCCAGCGATCACCATTCCTGCGAATTCGCTCAGTATCACGATTGGGCGTGACGGCATCGTCAGCGTGACTCAGCAGGGACAGGCTGCGCCGGTACAGGTAGGCCAGCTCAACCTGACCACCTTTATGAACGATACCGGTCTGGAAAGTATTGGTGAGAATCTGTACACCGAGACGCAATCTTCGGGTGCGCCGAACGAGAGCACTCCGGGGCTTAATGGCGCAGGTCTGCTGTATCAGGGATATGTTGAAACCTCTAACGTCAACGTGGCGGAAGAGCTGGTGAATATGATCCAGGTTCAACGTGCTTACGAAATAAACAGCAAAGCGGTATCGACTACCGATCAGATGCTGCAAAAACTGACGCAACTCTAACGTGTTGTCCGGTGGGGTGAGAACCTCACCGGCGCACTGATTTTGAAGATGACGGCAATGCGAAAATACGCGCTTCACTCATACCCGATTACGGCCCTGCTGGTAGTATCACTGACAGGATGTGCCTGGATCCCGGCCACGCCGCTGGTGCAGGGTGCAACCTCTGCTCAGCCGATACCCGGCCCGACGCCGGTGGCGAATGGTTCAATATTTCAGTCTGCGCAGCCCATTAACTATGGCTATCAGCCGCTGTTTGAAGACCGCCGTCCGCGCAATATTGGCGATACGCTGACTATCGTATTGCAGGAAAACGTCAGTGCGAGCAAAAGTTCCTCTGCTAACGCCAGCCGCGATGGCAAGACGAGCTTTGGTTTCGACACGGTGCCGCGCTATCTGCAGGGACTGTTTGGCAACGAGCGTGCTGACGTCGAAGCTTCTGGTGGGAATTCCTTTAATGGCAAAGGCGGCGCGAATGCGCGTAACACCTTTAGCGGTACGCTGACCGTGACCGTCGATCAGGTCCTGGTCAATGGCAATTTACACGTTGTGGGTGAAAAGCAGATCGCCATTAACCAGGGCACTGAATTTATCCGCTTCTCCGGTGTTGTTAACCCGCGCACCATCAGTGGCAGTAACTCTGTTCCGTCAACCCAGGTCGCGGATGCACGTATCGAGTATGTCGGTAACGGCTATATCAACGAAGCGCAAAATATGGGCTGGTTGCAGCGTTTCTTCCTTAATTTGTCGCCGATGTAAGCGAGGTCTTCCGTGTTTAAACATTTTGTTGCTATGGTCCTGCTGCTGGCAACCGCATTGGCTCATGCCGATCGTATTCGCGATCTGGCCAGCGTTCAGGGAGTGCGTGAAAACTCGCTGATTGGCTACGGGCTGGTGGTGGGGCTGGATGGTACGGGTGATCAGACAACCCAGACACCGTTCACCACTCAAACGCTCAATAACATGCTCTCTCAACTGGGGATCACCGTGCCAACCGGCACTAATATGCAGTTGAAAAACGTGGCGGCGGTGATGGTCACGGCATCTTTCCCGGCATTTGGACGTCAGGGACAAACCATTGACGTCGTGGTTTCTTCGATGGGTAATGCCAAAAGTTTGCGCGGCGGCACGTTGCTGATGACCCCGCTGAAAGGGGTCGATAGCCAGGTGTATGCGTTGGCGCAGGGCAATATTTTAGTCGGCGGCGCGGGCGCGGCGGCAGGTGGCAGTAGCGTCCAGGTGAACCAGCTTAACGGTGGACGGATCACCAATGGGGCCATTATTGAACGCGAACTTCCCAGCCAGTTTGGCGGGGGAAACACCATCAACCTGCAGCTTAATAATGAAGATTTCACTATGGCGCAGCAGATAACCGACACCATCAACCGTGCGCGTGGTTATGGCAGCGCAACGGCGCTGGATGCGCGCACGATTCAGGTACGCGTGCCGAGCGGCAATAGCTCACAGGTGCGCTTCCTCGCCGATATCCAGAATATAGAGGTAAACGTTACGCCGCAGGATGCGAAGGTGATTATTAATTCCCGTACCGGATCGGTAGTGATGAACCGTGAAGTCACGCTGGACAGCTGTGCCGTTGCTCAGGGCAACCTGTCGATCACGGTGAATCGGCAGGCCAACGTCAGCCAACCGGATACGCCGTTTGGTGGCGGGCAAACCGTGGTGACCCCACAAACCCAGATCGATATGCGTCAAAGTGGCGGCTCGTTGCAGAGCGTGCGCTCCAGCGCCAATCTGAACAACGTGGTTCGCGCATTGAATGCACTGGGCGCAACGCCAATGGATTTGATGTCAATCCTGCAGTCCATGCAAAGTGCGGGTTGTTTACGTGCCAAACTGGAAATTATCTGATGATTGGCGACAGCAAACTGCTGACCAGTGCCGCCTGGGACGCGCAATCTCTGAATGAACTCAAGGCGAAGGCGGGTCAGGATCCGGCGGCAAATCTCCGCCCGGTTGCCCGCCAGGTTGAAGGGATGTTCGTCCAGATGATGCTGAAAAGCATGCGTGAAGCGCTGCCAAAAGATGGGGTTTTTAGCAGCGACTCGACGCGCTTGTACACCAGTATGTATGACCAGCAGATTGCCCAGCAAATGACCGCAGGTAAAGGTCTGGGGCTGGCAGAAATGATGGTTAAGCAGATGACCGAAGGGCAGGTGACGCCTGCTGATGACGCGCCACAGGTGCCGATGAAATTTTCACTGGAAACGGTGACCAGCTATCAAAATCAGGCGCTGACGCAGATGGTGCGTAAAGCGCTACCGAAAGCGACGGAAGGTAACGATGAACCGCTGTCGGGTGATAGCAAAGACTTCCTCGCCCAACTCTCACTGCCGGCAAAACTGGCAAGTCAGCAAAGCGGTGTACCGCATCATCTGATCCTGGCACAGGCGGCACTGGAATCCGGTTGGGGGCAACGCCAAATCCGCCGCGAGAACGGCGAACCGAGCTTTAACATTTTTGGCGTGAAAGCTTCTGGCAGTTGGAAAGGACCAACTACCGAAATCACTACCACCGAATATGAAAACGGTGAGGCGAAAAAGGTGAAAGCACGATTCCGTGTCTATAGCTCTTACCTTGAGGCGCTGTCAGATTATGTTGGGTTGATATCGCGTAATCCTCGCTACGCCGCAGTAACCGGTGCGGCTACCGCCGAGCAGGGCGCGCAGGCATTGCAGAATGCCGGCTATGCCACCGACCCACACTATGCACGTAAATTAACCACGATGATCCAGCAGCTGAAATCGATGAGTGAGAAAGTGAGTAAAACTTACAGTAGCAATCTCGACAATCTGTTTTAAATAGCTCAAGTCTGCCCACCCGCTGCCGATAATAACGAGTATTGAAGGATTACAAGGAACCTCCATGTCCAGCTTGATTAACAACGCCATGAGTGGTCTTAGCGCAGCGCAGGCCGCGTTGAATACTGCCAGTAATAACATCTCCAGCTATAACGTTGCCGGGTATACCCGCCAGACGACCATTATGGCGCAAGCGAACAGCACGCTGGGTGCGGGGGGCTGGGTTGGCAATGGCGTCTATGTTTCTGGCGTGCAGCGTGAGTATGACTCATTCATCAGTAATCAATTACGCGCTGCGCAGAACCAAAGCAGCGGACTGACAACGCGCTATGAGCAAATGTCGAAAATCGATAACCTGCTTGCCAGCAAGACCAGTTCTATTTCTACCTCGATGCAGGGCTTTTTCACCAGCTTACAAACGCTGGTCAGTAACGCGGAAGATCCGGCGGCGCGTCAGGCGTTGATTGGCAAAGCGGATGGTTTAGTCAACCAATTTAAAACCACCGATCAGTATCTGCGCGATCAGGATAAGCAGGTTAACATCGCAATTTCTGCAAGCGTAGACCAGATCAATAACTACTCGCAGCAAATTGCCAGCCTCAATGACCAAATCTCTCGTCTGACCGGCGTCGGCGCCGGGGCCTCACCTAACGATCTGCTGGACCAGCGTGACCAGTTGGTGAGCGAGTTGAACAAGATTGTCGGCGTAGAGGTCAGCCTGCAGGACGGCGGTACCTATAACGTTACTATGGCAAATGGTTACTCGCTGGTGCAGGGCAGCAGCGCGCGTCAGCTCGCTGCCGTACCGTCCAGCGCCGACCCAAGTCGTACCACCGTGGCTTATGTCGACGACGTGGCCGGAAACATTGAGATCCCGGAAAAGTTGCTGAATACCGGCTCATTGGGCGGGTTGCTGACGTTTCGTTCTCAGGAACTGGACCAGACGCGTAACACGCTGGGTCAGCTGGCACTGGCATTTGCTGATGCGTTTAACACACAGCATAAAGATGGTTTTGATGCTAACGGTGATAAAGGGAAAGATTTCTTCTCTATCGGCAGTCCGTCGATACTCAGTAACACTAAAAATACTGGGACAGGATCGTTAGCGGCGAAGATTACGGACAGCTCTGCCGTGCAGGCGACAGATTATAAAATCGCGTTTGATGGTAAGGACTGGCAGGTGACTCGTCTTGCTGACAACACCAGTTTTAAAGCTACCGTTACCGGTGGAAAAATGTCCTTTGACGGGATGGAGATAACGGTAGGTGCCGGTGCGAAAGCAAATGACAGCTTCACATTGAAACCGGTCAGTAACGCCATTGTGGATATGAAGGTGATGGTAACCGACGAGTCGGAAATCGCCATGGCCTCTGAGAAAAAAAATGCACCGGGTACAGATACGGGCGCAAGCGACAACCGCAACGGTCAGAAACTGCTGGATCTGCAAACCAAGGCCACCGTCGGGAATAAAACCTTTAACGACGCTTACGCCACGCTGGTAAGCGATGTAGGGAACAAAACTGCGACGCTGAAAACCAGTAGTACCACGCAAAACAACGTGGTCACACAACTCTCCAATCAGCAACAGTCTATTTCCGGGGTGAACCTCGACGAAGAGTACGGTAATTTGCAGCGCTATCAGCAGTACTATCTGGCTAACGCTCAAGTGCTGCAAACTGCGAATGCACTGTTTGATGCACTGATTAATATTCGCTAAGGGAGAGGGAATTCATGCGTATCAGTACCCAGATGATGTACCAGCAGAACATGCGCGGCATCACCAACTCTCAGGCGGAATGGATGAAGTTCGGCGAACAGATGTCGACCGGAAAACGGGTAATCAATCCGTCTGACGATCCGATTGCGGCGTCGCAGGCCGTGGTGCTGTCTCAAGCTCAGGCGCAAAACAGCCAGTACACGCTGGCCCGTTCTTTTGCGACGCAAAAAGTCTCGCTGGAAGAAAACGTGCTGGGGCAGGTGACAACGGCTATCCAGGCCGCGCAGGAAAAAATTGTCTATGCCGCGAACGGCACGTTAAGTGATGACGACCGTGCATCGCTGGCGACTGACTTACAGGGGATACGCGATCAGCTGATGAATCTGGCAAACAGCACAGATGGCAATGGTCGCTATATTTTTGGTGGCTACAAAACAGAAAGCGCCCCATTTACCCAGGCAGATGGCACTTACACGGGTGGATCTAAAAACGTCACCCAGCAGGTGGATGCCGCACGTACCATGGTGATTGGACATACAGGTGATAAAATATTTGCTGACGTGACCAGTAATGCCGTGCCGGAACCGCCGGGTAGTGCCCAGGAAAAAAACCTTTTCAAAATGCTGGATACAGCCATTGATGCCCTAAAAACGCCTGTTGCAGGGGACGATGTGGCAAAAGATAAAGCGGCTGCGGCTATTGATAAAACAAACAGGGGCCTGAAGAACTCGCTTAATAACGTTCTGTCTGTGCGCGCCGAATTAGGCACACAGCTCAGTGAACTGAGCTCGCTGGATTCACTGGGCGCCGATCGTGCATTAGGCCAAACTCAGCAGATGAGTAACCTGGTGGATGTAGACTGGAACGCGGCGATTTCGTCCTATGTTATGCAGCAGGCTGCGCTGCAGGCATCCTATAAAGCGTTTACTGATATGCAGGGAATGTCGTTGTTCCAGCTAAATCGTTAACGCCTATTTTTGAAACATATCATGAAACTGGATATGTTTGTCTGCCCGCTCCACGACACCCCGGAGCGGGCATTTTTTTAGGCTGTTGTTGCCCGACCCATCGCCGGTTTACCCGTCAGTCTTATCATCAGCGCAATCACGCCGCTAACGGTTGCCAGTCCGACTACCCCTTGCCAGTTCGCCAGGGCGTAAACTTGCGTACCGAGAACTGAACCCAGCGCCATGCCGATGAACACCAGGGTAAACAGCAGAGCGTTTAGTCGGCCCCGGGCCTGAGGCTCCAGGTTATAGACCAGATTTTGGTGGGCTACCAGGCTGGATTGCAGGCCGAGATCAAAACCGACAGCTGAAAGGGCAATCAGTATCCACTGCCCTTGTACCGGCAGAACGGGCAGTAAGAACATCAGTGCGAAAGAAAGCGTCACGAGTAATGCCCCCAACTGCGTAACTTTTTCGCCCCCGACTTTGTCTGCAAGGTGTCCTGCGAGCGGTGCCGCAAGCGCACCTGCTGCTCCTGCAATTCCAAAAGCCCCAGCCACTGCGCTACCCATGTGATAATGCTCAGATAACATCACCGCCAGTGTTGACCAAAAGGCACTAAAGGCAATTGACAAGAATCCCTGTGCCAGCGCCGCCCGGCGCAGTGCAGGATAACATCGCCAAAGTTTTGCCATTGAGATCATTAACGACGGATAACTCAGTGTGGAATTGACCGCAAAGCGGGGCAGCATTTTCCACATCACCATAGTAATCATGGCGATACTGATGGCGGCGAGTTGATACATTTCACGCCAGCCAAACGCTTCGCCCACCAGACCACTGATGGTGCGTGAGAGCAATATGCCCAGTAACAGCCCGGTCATCACCGTACCTACCGTTTTTCCTTGTTTCCCCTCGGGGGCAAGAATGGCTGCTGCGGGAACGATGTCTTGGGCCATGGTTGCCGCCATCCCCATCAGCAGGCTAATCAACAGCAGTGAATGTAGTTGTCCGCTAAAGCTGCAGGCCAGAAGCAGCACGGCAAGCGAGATGCTTTTCAGTAAGATTAATGTCCGGCGGTCAAAGCGGTCGCCGAGCGGCAAGAGAAACAAAATCCCCAATGCGTATCCCGCCTGGGTGAGCGTCGGCACCAGTCCTATGCCGGTGAGACTTAAGGTCAGATCCTGACCGATCAATGGCAGAAGAGGTTGAGCATAGTAGATAGCCGCCACGCTGAATCCAGCGCCAAGCGCCAGAACAAAGATAACCCAACGGGAAAGTGCGGTAGATGTGTTCACAAATGATTCCTCAATCACAGGATGTGCGGCTATTTTTATCTTTCTGCTGCTGGCACGGTAGCGGCGACGGTGGTAAAACAGTTATACGTTTAACGTATGATGAACATGGTTATGTTGAAAAATGAACGTATAGACAGGGTTGAACTGATGCGGACGTTTGTGCGCATCGTTGAGGCAGGATCGCTCTCTGCGGCGGCAAAACAGATGGGGACCACCCAGGCGACCGTTAGTCGGAGATTACAATCCCTTGAAACGCTGCTGGGTGTGAAACTGATTTTACGTACCACCCACGCGATGAAATTGACCGATGACGGTGAACGGGGATATCAGCACGCTAAGCACATTATTGACGCCTGGTTGGCGCTGGAAGATGGGCTGAATATCACGGAGGATGAACCGGTGGGTACGCTGCGGGTGCGGGCACCGCATGCGTTTGGTCAGCAACAACTCCTTGAGCCGCTGCTGCAATTTCTGGCCCGCTATCCGCAGTTATCTGTGGAGTGGATGCTCAATGACAAAACTGTCGATTTTCTCAGCGACAATATTGATTGCGCGATCCGGGTTGGTGCAGAAGTCGATCCGGCCACGGTCTCCGTGCTGCTGGCCGAAGTTCCCCGAAGCATTGTGGCCAGTCCGGCGCTGCTGGCGCAACATGGTGATATTACGCATCCTGAACAGTTATCAATATTGCCGTGGATTGCGGTAAACACGTTCTATCAGCATAGTGTGTCGCTGCGCCACCAGCAGCATAATGAGCCCATTACGATAAATATCTCCCCACGATTAAGCACGGACAGTATTTATGTCGCCAGAAATGCGGCCCTGGCGGGGCTGGGAGTAGCTATCGTTTCAAGCTGGATGGTGGAAGAGGATATCGTTGAAGGGCGTTTAGTCACGCTACTCGTAGACTGGCCTGCAGCATCGCTGCCGGTACATCTGGTGTATCCCTGGGCGCGTTATTATCCTCTCCGACTGCGTAAATTTTTAGCGTTGATGAAGGATGTGATGCCACAACTGACGGGGATGAAACAGGTCGATAAGAAATAAAAAAGCCGACCCGAAGGTCGGCTTTGATGTTGATTATGGTTTATTCAACAGACTGCGGACGTGTAGCTGGCGCAGTAGCCTGATGCGTGGCGCTGTGACCGCCTGCGGCACCTTTGCCTTCGAAGCCGAAAGCAGGGCGCTGCCAGTCGCTCTGACGTGGAGCTTCCGGCACATACTCCGGTGCAGGGGCTCGGGTCATCGGTGCAGTTGCATGGCTGTGAACTGTTTCAGTTTCAGCGACAACAGACGCAGGTTCTACAACCGCTTCAGCGACAACGACTGGAGCAACAGTTGCTACTTCTGCCTGCGATGCCTGGGCAATTGGTGCGGCCTCGACAACCGGTTCAGCCACTTCTGGCTGGGCGATGGCGATCTGAACAGGTTCTTCGGCAATCGGTGCTTCTATCACTTCTGCCACTGGCTCAGCTTCAGCAACGATTGCTTCCGCAACTGGGACATCAGCGTCAGCGATAACCTGCGGTTGTTCTTCAACGGCTGTCGCAATAACGTCTGGATGCGTGGTTTCAATCGTCACGTCCTGAGGTTCGGCAACGACGGTTTCAGTGACAACCGGTGCTTCTGTTACTGCTACAGATTCCGCTACGGCTTCAACAGCAGGCTCGATGACCGCAGCAATGGTTTGCTGTTCAGCGACAACCGGTTGCACCTGTGCAACGTCCTGCTGAGGCTGTTCTTCAACCTGTAACTCCTGCGCACGGGCAACAGGGTAGCGGATCCATACTTTACCAGATGCTAATTCCGGAGACGCACAGGCGACCGTTATCGGCATCGGTGACTGTGTCGGGTAACGATCGTCACGATAGCGACGACGACGCTGTCCGCTTACGCGCAGATGGCGAGGCGAGCGACGAGAACGACGCGGCATACCGTTGCTATCACGTGTATCGTTGTTGTCTTCATGCTCGGTAGTGACGACGGCTGGCAGGTCGACTTTCGCCAGTTCAGTTCGCTGGGTTACAGGAGCCTGTACAACAGGTTCTGCCACAACGGCTTCCACAACTGCTGCCGCAGTTGCGACTTCGGCTTCGACGGTTACGCTATCGGTGTAACGAACTTTCTGGTTCAACTGACGCTGTTTACGACGAGTCTGAGGCTGACGAACGCGCTCTTCCTGATCGGTATCCTGCGCCGGTTGTTCAACCTGATTCAGTTCTTTTACTTCCTGCGGAGCCTGACGCTTGTCATCGTTACGACGGCGATTGCGCTCACGGCGCGGAGCCTGCTGCTCGTCCCCTGACTTCGCTTTATCAGCAACATCGGTGGATTGTTGGCGGGTATCGCGCGCTTCGGCATTTTGCGGCTGGCGACGGTTACGGCGGTTGTCATCGCGGTTTTCGCTGCTATCAGAACGTTCATTACGGTTGTCACGATCGCGGTTATCACGTTCGCCACGGTTATCGCGATTATCACGGCGATCGTTACGATCGTTACGGTCACGACGATTATTTTGACGAGGTTTGCGACGATCCTGCTGACGTTCAGATTTCTCTTCAGCTTTCGGCGCAGGCTGTTCAACCGTCTTAGCTTCTTCACTGCCACCGAAGATTGACTTCAGTGCGCCGAGGAAACGACCAAACAAACCAGGTTGCTCGGATCCTGCTGTAACTGCGGCTGCTTTTGGTGCGGCGGCGGCTTTAGCGACAGGCTCCTGCAGAGCAGGGGCCGGCGGCACTTCTGGCATAGCGAAAGTCGCCAGCGCAGGCTGTTCAGGCTGTTTACGCTCGACGTACTCTTCTTCCGTCGGTAACGCCATTTCTTCTTCGTGCAGTTTCGGCAGCAGATAGCTCAGGGTAGACGTCTCTTCACCTTTGCGAACGCGCAGAACAGAATAGTGCGGTGTTTCCATTTGATCGTTGGGCACGATCACACAGCGTACGCCGTTCTGGCGGGTTTCAATGGCATTAACCGCAGTACGTTTTTCGTTAAGCAAATAAGAGGCAATCGGCACCGGGACAATCGCATGGACTTCCTGGGTGTTTTCCTTCAGCGCTTCTTCTTCAATCAGACGAAGAATAGACAGTGACAGCGATTCGTTGTCACGCACGGTACCGGTGCCGGAGCAACGCGGGCAAACGTGGTGGCTGGATTCGCCCAGTGACGGGCTCAGACGCTGACGGGACATCTCCAGCAGACCAAATCGAGAGATATGGCTAATCTGGATACGCGCACGGTCCTGGCGTACCGCTTCACGCAGACGGTTTTCTACCGCGCGCTGGTGGCGTACCGGGGTCATGTCGATAAAGTCGATGACGATCAGGCCGCCGAGGTCACGAAGACGTAGCTGGCGAGCGATTTCATCGGCCGCTTCAAGGTTGGTATTAAATGCGGTCTCTTCGATATCGCCGCCGCGCGTTGCACGTGCGGAGTTGATATCAATTGCGGTCAGCGCTTCAGTACTGTCGATAACGATTGAACCGCCAGACGGCAGGCGTACTTCACGCTGGAACGCAGACTCAATCTGAGACTCGATTTGATAGTGGCTGAACAGCGGGATTTCACCGGTGTAGAGCTTAATTTTGCTGCTGAAATCCGGACGACCCAACGCGGCGATATGCTGACGCGCCATCTCCATGACTTTTGGGTTATCAATGAGGATTTCGCCGATGTCCTGACGTAAATAGTCGCGGAATGCACGAACGATAACGTTGCTTTCCTGATGGATCAGGAACGGAGCAGGGCGGCTGTCAGCGGCTTTTTGAATCGCTTCCCAGTGCTTCAGGCGGAAGCTCAGGTCCCACTGTAACGCCTCGGCAGATTTGCCGACGCCCGCAGTACGTACGATGAGCCCCATGCCATCAGGCAGTTCCAGGCTTGCCAGCGCTTCTTTGAGTTCAGTCCGGTCATCGCCTTCGATGCGACGAGAGATGCCACCCGCACGCGGGTTATTAGGCATCAGAACCAGATAGCTACCCGCCAGGCTGATAAAAGTAGTCAGTGCAGCGCCTTTGTTGCCGCGTTCTTCTTTATCAATCTGAACAATCACTTCCTGACCTTCACGCAACACATCTTTAATGTTGGGACGGCCATGGGAATTGTAGTTAGCGGGGAAGTATTCGCGGGCAATTTCTTTTAACGGGAGGAAACCGTGACGTTCAGCGCCGTAATCAACAAAAGCGGCTTCCAGACTCGGTTCAATACGGGTAATTTTGCCTTTATAGATGTTGGCTTTTTTCTGTTCGTGTCCAGGACTTTCGATATCCAGATCGTACAGACGCTGCCCATCTACAAGGGCGACACGCAACTCTTCCTGCTGAGTCGCGTTAATTAACATTCTTTTCATCGTAACTTACTCATTATTCTTACATTGACGACTAAGCTGCGGGCAGAGTAATGCCTTTCCGGGTGTGAACCGATGGCCTCGTGTCTATTCGCGTCGCCAACCTCACGGTTATCGTCAGCTCAAAGAGGCGCAGAGTGTCGGTTGCCTGTATTTCATACGGAAACACAGCGCAATTATCAGGGGAACAGTCTGGGTGTTACTCTCCAGAGACGCTTCCATTGTGCTCGTCGTCTTTCACGCTATCGGTGCGTTGGCTTCATCTACTCACCCCAGTCACTCACCGGAGTAAATTCTTGGGGGTTCCCAGACTTGCCGTCTTCCTACAACGCGAAATTCATAGAGCACTTACCGGTAAGGACTGCAACCCGCAGCCCGCTAACTGCCTGAAAGATCAATACGTCTTACGCCATTGCTGCGTTGATGATCGGTCGGGCAAAATTGGGTCATTCCGGAAAAGTTCTTGTTTTAACAAGATTCAACACGGAGACGACCTCATTATTCCACTGCTAACCTTGTTATAGCAAGATGACTTTTGCCATTTATCACCCGGTTACTCACAGTTTTTACACTTCCGCAGAGTGATTGGTTTAATAACCACCAAATCGAAACTGTCAAACCTGTGTAATAGGGTATAGCAGTTAATATAAGCATAGAAAAATGAGTGGCGCGAATCTTGATGGCTATTTAAAATCGACACCCATGAAAACAGAGACTCCAGCCGTAAAAATAGTTGCCATTACTGCCGACGAAGCAGGGCAACGCATCGACAACTTTCTACGCACCCAGCTTAAAGGCGTGCCAAAAAGTATGATTTATCGCATTTTGCGTAAGGGCGAAGTGCGGGTGAATAAAAAACGCATCAAACCCGAATACAAGCTCGAAGACGGGGATATTGTGCGTATTCCGCCTGTACGCGTCGCTGAGCGTGAAGAAGAGGCGATTTCACCGCATCTGCAGAAAGTCGCCGCGCTGGCTGACGTTATTCTGTATGAAGATGACCATATTCTGGTACTTAACAAACCATCAGGCACGGCTGTACATGGCGGCAGCGGATTAAGCTTTGGCGTGATCGAAGGCCTGCGTGCGTTACGCCCGGAAGCGCGTTTCCTTGAACTGGTGCATCGCCTTGACCGTGACACTTCCGGCGTACTATTGGTCGCCAAAAAACGTTCTGCACTGCGTTCGCTGCATGAACAGTTGCGTGAAAAAGGAATGCAAAAAGATTACCTGGCGCTGGTAAGAGGTCAGTGGCAGTCGCATGTCAAAACTGTACAGGCACCGCTGTTAAAGAATATTCTGCAAAGCGGTGAGCGAATCGTGCGGGTAAATCAGGAAGGCAAACCGTCGGAGACGCGATTTAAAGTGGAAGAGCGCTACGCGTTTGCCACGCTTGTGCGTTGTAGCCCGGTCACCGGGCGTACCCACCAAATTCGCGTGCATACCCAGTTTGCTGGACATCCTATTGCTTTTGACGATCGCTATGGTGACCGTGAGTTCGACAAGCAGCTGGCCGGAACGGGACTGAATCGATTGTTTCTGCACGCTGCAGCTTTGAAGTTCACCCATCCAGGGACCGGCGAGGTCATGCGTGTTGAAGCCCCGATGGATAATCAGCTGAAACGCTGCCTCGAGGTATTACGTCGACCGTAGGCCTGATAAGGCACACAAGTGCCGCCATCAGGCAATTCTGCTATTTTGTTGCCGGATAGCGGTGTACGCACCTTATCCGGCCTACAAAACCCGACGTTCGCTAAGCCTTCAACGGGTTCATCTCTTCACGACGCAGCATCTGACACAGCGCGATGAGCGGCAGGCCAACCAGGGTGTTCGGGTCGCGGCCTTCCAGACGCTCAAAGAGCGCAATACCTAATCCTTCGCTTTTAAAACTGCCGGCACAATGTAATGGACGTTCTTTGCGCACGTAATCGTCAATTTCTGTTTCGCTTAAATGGCGGAAATGAACATCGAACGGTTCGACTTCAGTTTGTAAGTGTCCGTTTGCAGAATTATACAGTGCCAGCCCGGTGTAAAATGTCACAATATTGCCGCTGGCTTTGGTTAATTGTTGCCTGGCTTTTTCTTCTGTTAACGGTTTTCCGGTGATTTCGCCATCAAGCACACAAATTTGATCGGAGCCAATAATGAGATGTGATGTGTAGCGGTGGGCAAGAGATTGTGCTTTTTCCTGTGCCAGGCGTAATACCAAATGCCGAGGTGTTTCACCGGGTAATGGTGTTTCATCAACCTCAGGCGCTGCGCATTCGAACGGGATGGCTAGTTTTTCGAGCAAGGCGCGACGCCAGGGAGAGGTGGACGCAAGAATGAGTTGAGGCATATTTTTTCCCTCGCATATAGCGTATTGATGAGAGCCATTTTAAACTAGGGCTCTCGACCTTCAAGTTGGCTGCTATGGCCAGGCTTGAGCGATTTTAAGTCGATGACCCGCAATGTGTGCGAATTATTGGCAAAAGGCAACCGCAGGCTGCCTTTTTCTTTGACTATATGACGTTACAAAGTTAATATGCGCGCCCTATGCAAAAGGTAAAATTACCCCTGACTCTTGATCCGGTTCGTACGGCTCAAAAACGCCTCGATTATGAAGGTATCTATACTTCTGATCTGGTTGAGCGCGTCTCCGATTTTGTAGTCAGTGTGGACAGTGATGTGGAATGCTCCATGTCGTTCGCGATCGATAACCAACGTCTTGCCGTTATTACCGGTGATGCGAAGGTTTCGGTTACGCTCGCATGCCAGCGTTGCGGGAAACCGTTCCCACTCCATGTCCACACAACATATTGTTTTAGTCCTGTCCGTTCTGACGAGCAGGCTGAAGCACTGCCGGAAGCGTATGAGCCGATTGAGGTTAACGAATTCGGTGAAATCGATCTGCTTGCAATGGTTGAAGATGAGATTATCCTCTCCTTGCCGGTAGTTCCGGTGCATGATTCTGAACACTGTGAAGTGTCCGAGGCGGACATGGTCTTTGGCGAATTGCCTGATGAAGCGCAAAAACCAAACCCATTTGCCGTATTAGCCAGCTTAAAGCGTAAGTAATTGAGGAGTAAGGTCCATGGCCGTACAACAGAATAAACCAACCCGTTCCAAACGTGGCATGCGTCGTTCTCATGACGCTCTGACCGCAGTCACCAGCCTGTCTGTAGACAAAACTTCTGGTGAACAACACCTGCGTCACCACATCACTGCCGATGGTTTCTACCGCGGCCGTAAGGTAATCGCTAAGTAATCACGCATGGTTCAATGAATTTCCCACCTCGGTGAGAAAGACAAAGAGAACCAGCGTGATGAAGCTTAGTGAGGCTTTCCCCGGGTAACTGGGGAAACACCTAGCCGAGCAGCGACGATACCTTGACACGTCTAACCCTGGCGTTAGATGTCATGGGGGGCGATTTTGGCCCTACCGTGACAGTGCCTGCAGCACTGCAGGCACTGAATTCTAATTCGCAACTCACACTTCTTTTAGTCGGGGATCCCGATACAATCACGCCATTACTTGCCAAAGCTGACTTCGAACAACGTTCACGTCTGCAGATTATCCCTGCTCAGTCAGTTATTGCCAGTGATGCCCGGCCCTCGCAGGCTATCCGCGCCAGTCGTGGTAGCTCTATGCGTGTTGCCCTGGAGCTCGTGAAAGAAGGTCGAGCAGAAGCCTGTGTAAGCGCCGGTAATACGGGCGCGTTAATGGGGCTTGCGAAGTTATTACTCAAACCCCTTGAGGGGATTGAGCGGCCTGCGCTGGTGACAGTGTTACCGCATCAGCAAAAGGGCAAAACGGTGGTGCTGGATTTAGGTGCCAACGTCGATTGCGATAGTACGATGTTGGTGCAATTTGCCGTCATGGGCTCCGTGATGGCAGAGGAGGTGGTTGGGATTGCCACTCCTCGCGTTGCGTTGCTCAATATTGGTGAAGAAGAAACTAAAGGTCTCGACAGTATTCGGGATGCTTCTGCTGTGCTAAAAACAATCCCTTCCATCAACTATATCGGCTATCTTGAAGCCAATGAATTGTTGACGGGTAAGACCGATGTATTAGTTTGTGACGGCTTTACAGGCAATGTCACATTAAAGACGATGGAAGGTGTTGTAAGAATGTTCCTTTCACTGCTGAAATCTCAGGGTGAGAGCAAAAAACGGTCGTGGTGGCTGCTGTTATTAAAACGTTGGTTACAAAAAAGCCTAACGAGGCGATTCAGTCACCTCAACCCCGACCAGTATAATGGCGCCTGTCTGTTAGGATTGCGCGGCACAGTGATAAAAAGTCATGGTGCGGCCAATCAGCGAGCATTTGAAGTCGCGATTGAACAGGCAGTGCAGGCGGTGCAGCGACAAGTTCCTCAGCGAATTGCCGCTCGCCTGGAATCTGTATACCCAGCTGGATTCGAACTGCTGGACGGTGGCGAAAGTACACGCTCGCGGGCGCGCAGATAATAGTGCGCCTGGGTGTGCAGCCTACGTACCAGTGATTTGTTCGTAGCGGTATATAACCAAAAAGTGACTGAGCGTACATGTATACAAAGATTATTGGTACTGGCAGCTATCTGCCTGAACAAGTGCGTACCAACGCCGATTTGGAAAAAATGGTCGAGACATCTGATGAGTGGATTGTCACTCGTACAGGTATCCGTGAACGCCATATTGCAGGGCCAAATGAAACCGTTGCGACGATGGGCTTTGCCGCCGCAAACCGCGCACTTGAAATGGCCGGCATCGATAAAGATCAAATTGGTTTGATTGTGGTTGCGACCACATCATCCACGCACGCCTTTCCAAGCGCAGCATGCCAGATCCAAAGTATGCTGGAAATCAAAGGCTGTCCGGCGTTTGACGTTGCGGCTGCCTGTGCCGGTTTTACTTATGCTCTGAGCGTTGCTGACCTGTACGTTAAGTCCGGCGCCGTGAAACATGCGCTGGTGATCGGCTCTGATGTGCTGGCACGTACTTGCGATCCGACCGATCGTGGGACGATCATTATTTTTGGCGATGGCGCCGGTGCTGTAGTACTGAGCGCGTCTGAAGAGCCCGGCATTCTTTCCACGCATCTGCATGCTGACGGCCGCTATGGTGAATTGCTGACGCTGCCGAACGCCGACCGTGTGAACCCGGAAAACCCGATTCATCTGACCATGGCAGGTAACGAAGTCTTTAAAGTGGCGGTTACCGAGCTTGCACACATCGTTGATGAAACGCTGGCAGCCAATAATCTCGACCGTTCGGCGCTGGACTGGCTGGTACCGCACCAGGCTAACCTGCGCATTATCAGCGCGACGGCGAAAAAACTGGGCATGTCGATGGATAATGTCGTGGTAACGCTGGACAGACATGGCAATACGTCAGCGGCTTCTGTTCCATGTGCGTTGGACGAAGCCGTCCGTGACGGGCGAATTAAAGCCGGTCAGCTGATATTGCTTGAGGCCTTCGGGGGTGGATTCACCTGGGGCTCTGCGCTGGTTCGTTTCTAGTATAAGGATTTTAACATGACGCAATTTGCATTTGTGTTCCCGGGTCAGGGTTCTCAAACCGTTGGTATGTTGTCTGAAATGGCAGCAGCCTACCCCATTGTTGAAGAAACTTTTGCTGAAGCTTCAGCTGCGCTGGGCTATGATCTGTGGGCACTGACCCAGCAGGGACCGGCAGAAGAACTGAATAAAACCTGGCAAACGCAGCCAGCACTGTTAACAGCCTCTGTTGCATTGTACCGCGTGTGGCAGCAGCAGGGTGGCGCAACGCCTGCGCTGATGGCAGGGCATAGCCTGGGTGAATACTCTGCGTTGGTATGCGCGGGTGTCATCAACTTTGCTGATGCCGTACGCCTGGTTGAACTGCGTGGCAAGTTTATGCAGGAAGCCGTGCCGGAAGGCACTGGCGGCATGTCTGCTATCATTGGCCTGGACGATGCGTCTATCGCAAAAGCCTGTGAAGAGTCAGCAGAAGGTCAGGTCGTATCGCCGGTTAACTTTAACTCACCGGGCCAGGTGGTGATTGCCGGACATAAAGAAGCCGTAGAACGTGCGGGTGCAGCCTGTAAAGCTGCGGGTGCGAAACGTGCTCTGCCATTGCCAGTCAGCGTGCCTTCCCACTGTGCGTTGATGAAACCTGCAGCTGAAAAACTGGCCGTTGAACTGCAGACAATCACTTTTAACGCACCGACCGTTCCAGTTGTGAACAATGTCGATGTGAAGTGCGAAACCAATGCTGACGCGATTCGCGACGCGCTGGTTCGTCAGCTGTACAGCCCGGTTCAGTGGACCCAAACCGTTGAGTTTATGGCGTCTCAGGGCGTAGAGCATCTGTATGAAGTAGGGCCGGGTAAAGTCCTCACAGGCCTGACAAAACGTATTGTTGATACCCTGACTGCTTCGGCGTTGAATGAGCCGGCGGCGCTGTCTGCGGCGCTTGCGCAATAAAAGAGGAAAACCATGAGTTTTGAAGGAAAAATCGCGCTGGTTACCGGTGCAAGCCGTGGCATTGGCCGCGCTATTGCTGAAACACTCGTTGCCCGTGGCGCGAAAGTGATCGGCACTGCAACCAGCGAAAGCGGTGCGCAAGCCATTAGCGATTACTTGGGTGCAAATGGTAAAGGTCTGGTATTGAATGTGACCGATCCTGCATCTATCGAATCTGTTCTGGGAAATATTCGCGCAGAATTTGGGGAAGTCGATATTCTGGTTAATAATGCCGGGATTACTCGTGATAACCTGCTAATGCGCATGAAAGATGACGAGTGGAACGATATCATCGAAACCAACCTGTCATCAGTTTTCCGTCTGTCAAAAGCGGTAATGCGCGCTATGATGAAAAAGCGTCATGGTCGTATTATCACTATTGGTTCTGTGGTTGGTACCATGGGAAATGCAGGTCAGGCCAACTACGCTGCGGCGAAAGCGGGTTTGATCGGCTTCAGTAAATCACTGGCGCGTGAAGTTGCGTCTCGTGGCATTACTGTAAACGTTGTTGCTCCGGGCTTTATTGAAACGGACATGACGCGTGCGCTGACTGATGAGCAGCGTGCGGGTACGCTGGCGGCGGTTCCGGCGGGGCGCCTTGGCACCCCAAATGAAATCGCCAGTGCGGTTGCATTTTTAGCTTCTGACGAAGCAAGTTACATCACAGGTGAGACTTTGCATGTCAACGGCGGGATGTACATGGTTTAACCACGAGATAAAAAAATTTGCGTTATTAGGGTGAATGCCCTCAAAATAACGTAAAATCGTGGTAAGACCTGCCGGGATTTAGTTGCAAATTTTTCAACATTTTATACACTACGAAAACCATCGCGAAAGCGAGTTTTGATAGGAAATTTAAGAGTATGAGCACTATCGAAGAACGCGTTAAGAAAATTATCGGCGAACAGCTGGGCGTTAAGCAGGAAGAAGTAACCAACAATGCTTCCTTCGTTGAAGACCTGGGCGCAGATTCTCTTGACACCGTTGAGCTGGTAATGGCTCTGGAAGAAGAGTTTGATACTGAGATTCCGGACGAAGAAGCTGAGAAAATCACCACCGTTCAGGCAGCCATTGATTACATCAACGGTCACCAGGCGTAAGTGAACATCTCCAGGCGGTCATTCGACCGCCTGAGTTTTATCTTTTTATCCCACTTGAATTATTTTCCCTCCCTGGAGGACAACCGTGTCTAAGCGTCGTGTAGTTGTGACCGGACTGGGCATGTTGTCTCCTGTCGGCAATACCGTAGAGTCTACCTGGAAAGCTCTCCTTGCCGGTCAGAGTGGCATCAGCCTGATCGACCATTTCGATACTAGCGCCTATGCAACGAAATTTGCTGGCTTAGTAAAGGATTTTAACTGTGATGACATTATCTCGCGCAAAGAACAGCGCAAGATGGATGCCTTCATTCAATATGGAATTGTCGCTGGCGTTCAGGCCATGCAGGATTCTGGCCTCGAAATTACGGAAGAGAACGCACACCGTGTTGGCGCCGCTATTGGCTCCGGTATTGGCGGTCTCGGTCTTATCGAAGAAAACCATACTTCTCTGGTAAATGGTGGACCGCGTAAGATCAGCCCGTTCTTCGTTCCGTCGACGATTGTTAACATGGTGGCCGGTCACTTGACCATCATGTATGGCCTGCAAGGGCCTAGCATCTCCATCGCAACCGCCTGTACTTCAGGTGTGCATAACATCGGTCAGGCTGCGCGTATCATTGCATACGGCGACGCAGACGCGATGGTTGCGGGTGGTGCTGAAAAAGCCAGTACACCATTAGGTGTCGGCGGTTTTGGCGCAGCGCGTGCGCTGTCTACGCGTAATGATAACCCGCAAGCGGCTAGCCGTCCGTGGGACAAAGAGCGTGACGGTTTTGTGCTGGGTGACGGCGCAGGTATGGTGGTACTGGAAGAGTACGAGCATGCAAAAGCGCGCGGTGCAAAAATCTACGCTGAAGTGGTCGGTTTTGGGATGAGCAGCGATGCTTACCATATGACATCACCACCGGAAAACGGTGCGGGTGCTGCACTGGCGATGGTTAATGCATTGCGTGACGCGGCTATCGAACCCGGTCAGATTGCCTATGTCAACGCACATGGGACGTCTACACCTGCAGGCGATAAAGCGGAAACTCAGGCAGTGAAATCTGTCTTTGGTGATGCGGCACGTAGCGTGATGGTCAGTTCGACCAAATCCATGACCGGACACCTGTTGGGTGCGGCGGGCGCGGTAGAGTCTATTTTCTCTATTCTGGCGCTGCGCGATCAGGTGGTTCCACCAACCATTAACCTGGATAACCCGGATGAAGGTTGTGATCTGGACTTCGTTCCACATGAAGCGCGTCAGGTTAGCGGCATGGAATATGCGCTGTGCAACTCCTTCGGCTTCGGTGGTACTAACGGTTCTCTGATCTTTAAAAAGATCTAAGTCCCGCAGGTAACTTACCTGGCTTCATCAGAAAAGGTCCGCTTGGCGGGCCTTTTTTTATTCGGTTTTTCGACCTTGTTCTGGCTTTGGCATCCTGCCAAACTAGCGGACCACGAATAAGGAGCCACCATGTTCTTAATTAATGGCCGTGAGCAGGATACGCTAAATGCAGGCGATCGCGCGACGCAGTTCGGTGATGGGTGTTTTACTACCGCGCGAATTATCGACGGTAAAGTATGTTTCTTTTTGGCGCATCTCCGGCGTTTAAACGACGCGTGCAAAAAATTGCAGATCCCCTTCGATAAGTGGTCAGAACTGCAAGATGAAATGCAGCTGCTGGCGGCCGGGCATACACACGGTGTACTGAAAGTGATTATTAGCCGTGGCAGCGGAGGTAGGGGCTACAGTGGCGCAAACTGCCATTCGCCTACGCGCATTCTCTCTACTTCTGCCTTTCCTGCACATTATATTCGATGGCGGGAAGAGGGGATTACGCTGGGATTAAGCCCTGTGCGTTTGGGGCGTAATCCGATGCTTGCCGGGATTAAACACCTGAATCGGCTGGAACAAGTGCTGATTCGTTCTCATCTTGAGCAGACAGACGCCGATGAAGCGCTGGTTCTTGACAGTGAGGGATGGGTTACGGAATGCTGTGCGGCTAACGTGTTCTGGCGTAAAGATGATGTGGTTTATACCCCTCGAATGGACCAGGCTGGAGTGAACGGCATTATGCGACAATTCTGTATGCGGATGCTGGCACAATCACCGTTCCAGATTGTCGAAGTGTATGCCCGGGAAGAGGACGTGATGCAGGCGGATGAGATGATCGTCTGTAATGCATTAATGCCGGTGGTTCCCGTGCGCGCTTGCGAGGACAGGATGCTATCTTCACGTTTGTTATTCGATTTTTTAGCCCCACATTGTGAGCACCCAAATTCGTCATGAAAAAATTGTTACTTGTTGTTCTTTTATTGCTGGTTGTGCTGGGCATTGCCGCGGGAGTGGGAATGTGGAAAGTTCGTCATCTGGCGGACAGTAAATTATTGATTAAAGATGAAACGATTTTTACGCTGAAAGCGGGGACGGGCCGTCTGGCGCTTGGTGAACAGCTGTATGCGGATAAGGTGATTAATCGTCCGCGCGTATTCCAGTGGCTGCTGCGCATTGAACCCGACCTTTCGCATTTTAAAGCCGGGACCTACCGTTTGACGGCTGATATGACGGTACGGGATATGCTGCAACTGCTGGAAAGCGGTAAAGAAGCGCAGTTTCCGTTACGTCTGGTTGAAGGTATGCGCCTGAGCGACTACCTGAAACAACTGCGTGAGGCGCCATATATCAAACACACCTTGAGCGACGATAACTACGCGACTGTTGCCAAGGCGCTAAAGCTGGAAAACCCGGAATGGGTGGAAGGCTGGTTCTGGCCCGATACCTGGATGTACACCGCCAATACCTCGGACGTGGCGCTGCTGAAGCGCGCGCACCAAAAAATGGTCAAAGCTGTTGATACCGCCTGGGAAGGCCGCGCTGAAGGGCTGCCTTATACAGACAAAAATCAGCTGGTGACGATGGCCTCGATCATTGAAAAAGAAACCGCTGTTGCCAGCGAACGCGACCAGGTGGCCTCGGTGTTTATAAACCGTTTACGCATTGGCATGCGCTTACAGACCGATCCGACCGTGATTTACGGGATGGGTACACGGTATAATGGTAAATTGTCGCGTGTCGATCTGGAAACGCCGACCGCCTATAACACCTATACCATTACCGGGCTGCCGCCAGGCCCAATTGCTATGCCGGGTGAAGCCTCATTGCAGGCCGCCGCGCATCCGGCAAAAACACCGTATCTTTATTTTGTGGCTGACGGTAAAGGTGGTCACACATTTAATACCAATCTTGCCAGCCACAACCGGTCAGTGCAGGATTACCTGAAAGTGCTTAAGGAAAAAAATGGGCAGTAATTATATCGTCATCGAGGGCCTGGAAGGCGCCGGAAAAACTACCGCGCGGGATGTAGTGGTGGAGACACTTGAGCAACTCGGTATTCGTGACATGGTTTTTACCCGCGAGCCAGGTGGGACCCAGCTGGCAGAGAAATTAAGAAGCCTCGTGCTGGACATCAAGTCAGTCGGTGACGAAGTGATTACCGATAAAGCGGAAGTGCTGATGTTTTACGCTGCACGTGTTCAACTAGTTGAAACCGTCATTAAGCCCGCGCTGGCAGAAGGCACCTGGGTGATCGGCGATCGTCACGATCTGTCGACCCAGGCCTATCAGGGCGGTGGCCGGGGTATCGACCAAACGATGCTGGCAACCCTGCGTGATGCGGTGCTCGGTGAATTTCGCCCGGACCTGACGCTCTATCTGGATGTGACGCCTGAAGTGGGTTTAAAGCGTGCCCGTGCTCGCGGTGAGTTGGACCGCATTGAACAGGAGTCTTTTGATTTCTTCAATCGTACCCGTGCCCGCTATCTTGAGCTGGCGGCGAATGATCCCAGTATTCGTACCATTGACGCCACGCAGTCGCTTGAGGCGGTAATGGACGATATCCGTAGCACCATTACCCAGTGGGTGCGGGAGCAGGGCGCATGAAATGGTACCCATGGTTACGGCCTGATTTTGAAAAACTGGTCGCCAGTTACCAGGCGGGCCGCGGTCACCATGCGTTACTGATTCAGGCGTTACCCGGCATGGGTGACGATGCGCTGATTTACGCCCTCAGCCGCTATCTGATGTGCCAGCAGCCGGAAGGACATAAAAGCTGTGGGCACTGCCGTGGCTGTCAGTTGATGCAGGCAGGAACGCATCCTGACTATTACTCACTACTGCCGGAGAAAGGCAAAAGTACGCTGGGCGTTGATGCGGTACGCGAGATCAGTGAAAAGCTGTACGAACATTCCCGTCTGAGTGGTGCCAAAGTGGTGTGGATCCCCGATGCTGCCCAATTGACGGAAGCCGCGGCCAATGCCTTACTGAAGACACTGGAGGAGCCACCGGCGCAAACGTGGTTTTTCCTTGCCACTACCGAGCCGGCACGCTTACTTGCCACATTGCGTAGTCGCTGTCGATTGCATCACCTCGCGCCCCCGGTGGAATCATACGCGGTTTCCTGGCTGGCCCGAGAAGTAACCGCCCCACAGGATGCGCTGCTAAGCGCACTCCGCCTGAGCGCTGGGTCTCCTGGGGCAGCATTAACGTTGCTTCAGGCTGAAAGCTGGGCACACCGTAGCGATTTTTGCGCGGCGTTGGCCAACACCTTGCACTCCGACGACTGGTATCAGCTGCTGGCGGCGCTCAACCATGAACAAGCCGCAGCCCGTTTACACTGGCTGGCAACGCTGCTTACGGATGCGCTTAAGCGGCCGTATGGTGTAGCTCATTTAACGAACCCCGATGCGCTGGCGTTGATATCATCCATCGCTGAACGGCTATCTGTTGCACAGATTCAGGCGATACTGGGTGATGTGTGCCACTGCCGTCAGCAGTTACTCAATGTGACGGGTGTGAACCGTGAACTGGTAGTAACCGATCTTATCCTGCGTATTGAGCATTACCTGCAACCAGGCACCGTATTGCCTGTTCCCCATCTTTGAGAGAGACATTATGTTTTTAGTCGACTCACACTGCCATCTTGATGGCCTGGATTATCAATCTCTGCATAAGGACGTGGATGACGTGCTGGCGAAAGCGGCAGCGCGTGATGTGAAGTTTTGTCTTGCAGTGGCGACCACCTTACCCGGATACCGCAGTATGCGTGAACTGGTCGGTGAGCGTGACAATGTGGTGTTCTCCTGCGGCGTCCATCCGTTAAATCAGGATGAAACCTATGATGTAGAAGACCTGCGTCGCTTTGCTGCTGAAGAGGGCGTGGTGGCGATGGGTGAAACTGGGCTGGACTATTTTTACACCCCGGAAACAAAAATTCGCCAGCAGGAGTCGTTCATTCATCACATCCAGATTGGCCGCGAGCTGCAAAAACCGGTGATCGTCCATACCCGCGATGCGAGAGCCGATACGCTGTCGATTCTGCGCCAAGAAAACGTGACGGATTGTGGCGGCGTACTACACTGTTTTACAGAGGACAGGGAAACTGCAGGCAAATTGCTGGATCTTGGATTTTATATCTCTTTTTCTGGCATCGTTACGTTCCGTAACGCTGAACAGCTGCGCGAAGCCGCACGCTATGTTCCTTTGGACCGTTTGTTAGTTGAGACTGACTCTCCGTATCTTGCGCCGGTACCGCATCGTGGCAAAGAGAACCAGCCCGCCATGGTTCGTGATGTTGCAGAGTATATGGCTGTATTAAAAGGTGTTGCCGTTGAAGAACTGGCGAAAATCACCACTGATAACTTTGCCCGCCTGTTTCACATCAACGCTTCTCGCCTGCAATCTATCCGTTAACCGAGTTTTTTTAAAGCTCGTAATTAATAAGTAAACCGAGTAAAGTTCACCGCCGTGAAATGGGCGGTGAATAACCAGTTAGACACATTCAGATACTCATTTTATCGGATTGTGCGAATTTAACGGCTATCCACAGCTGAATTGTGATAACCGTCAAACAAAAATAAGCTGAATTATTTTACTCTGTGTAATAAATAAAGGGTACTTAGATGCCCTGTTCACGGCGAGGTTCTCCCCCCTCGCCAATGCGTGAGAACGTAGAAATACACAAAATCATTCAAGCTGCATCAAGGCGGCAAGTGAGTGAATCGCAGGTGCTTACTTGAGTAAGTGACTGGGGTGAACGAACGCAGCCAACGCTGAGGCGCTTGGAAGGATGAAGTGTATAAGCACAAATACTCAGGAGCACTCTCAATTATGTTTAAGAATGCATTTGCTAACCTGCAAAAGGTCGGTAAATCGCTGATGCTGCCGGTATCCGTACTCCCGATCGCAGGTATCCTGCTGGGCGTCGGTTCCGCTAACTTCAGCTGGCTGCCAGCCGTTGTATCGCACGTAATGGCAGAAGCAGGCGGTTCTGTTTTTGCAAACATGCCGCTGATTTTCGCCATCGGTGTGGCGTTAGGCTTCACCAACAATGACGGTGTTTCCGCACTGGCTTCAGTGGTTGCCTACGGCATCATGGTTAAGACCATGTCTGTGGTTGCGCCGCTGGTTCTGCATTTACCTGCTGAAGAGATCGCAGCAAAACACCTTGCTGATACGGGTGTTCTCGGGGGGATTATCTCCGGTGCGATTGCAGCGTACATGTTCAACCGTTTCTACCGTATCAAACTGCCTGAGTATCTTGGCTTCTTTGCCGGTAAGCGCTTCGTTCCAATTATTTCTGGTCTGGCCGCCATCTTTACGGGTGTGGTCCTGTCCTTCATTTGGCCGCCGATCGGTACTGCTATCCAGACATTCTCCCAATGGGCTGCATACCAGAACCCGGTTGTGGCGTTCGGTATCTACGGCTTCATTGAACGCTGCCTGGTACCGTTTGGTCTGCACCATATCTGGAACGTTCCATTCCAGATGCAGATTGGCGAATACACCAACGCTGCGGGCCAGGTGTTCCACGGCGATATCCCTCGTTATATGGCGGGTGACCCGACTGCGGGTATGCTGTCCGGTGGCTTCCTGTTCAAAATGTACGGTCTGCCGGCTGCCGCTATTGCTATCTGGCATTCTGCAAAACCAGAAAACCGCGCGAAAGTGGGCGGTATCATGATTTCCGCAGCGCTGACCTCGTTCCTGACCGGTATTACCGAGCCGATCGAGTTCTCCTTCATGTTCGTGGCGCCGATCCTGTACATCATCCACGCGATTCTGGCAGGCCTGGCATTCCCAATCTGTATCCTGTTGGGTATGCGTGACGGTACGTCGTTCTCTCATGGTCTGATCGATTTTATCGTTCTGTCTGGTAACAGCAGCAAACTGTGGTTGTTCCCGATTGTGGGTATCGGTTATGCGATTATTTACTACACCATCTTCCGCGTGCTGATCAAAGCGTTAGACCTGAAAACGCCTGGTCGTGAAGATGCGACAGAAGACAGCAAAGCGGCCGCGACTGGCGAAATGGCTCCGGCTCTGGTTGCTGCATTCGGTGGTAAAGAAAACATCACTAACCTCGATGCGTGCATCACGCGTTTGCGTGTCAGCGTGGCTGACGTTGCTAAAGTGGATCAGGCTGGCCTGAAGAAACTAGGTGCTGCAGGTGTGGTCGTTGCGGGTTCTGGTGTTCAGGCTATCTTCGGGACCAAGTCCGATAACCTGAAAACTGAAATGGATGAATACATCCGTAACAGCTAAGCGGTAAGAAGTTGGGGAGAACTAAGGCAGCCTGAGGGCTGCCTTTTTTAATGCATTAACTGGCCTGAACGCGGATTGGCGCGGTAGCAGCGAATAGCCATGGACGTGCGTCACTGTTCACGCGTGGTGACAAGGTTTCTCTGACTTGTTGATGGTAATCATCAATCCACTGCTTCTCTGTTTCGCTCAGCAGATGTAACTCAACCAGATTCAGGTCGATGGGTACCAGCGTCAGTGTGGAGAAGCGACAAAAACCAGGGCGACTCTCGATTATTTCCACCTGATTCTCAATACGAATACCGTATTGCCCTGCCAGATAATATCCTGGTTCAATGGTAATAATGTTGCCCGCGGCCAGAGGCCAGGGATTCACTTTCTTCGCAATGCGGTGCGGCGGTTCGTGGATCAATAACTGATGCCCGACACCGTGGCCGGTGCCATGATCATAATCCAGACCCAGCTCCCAAAGTGCCCGACGGCTAAACGCATCCAGTTGATGTCCCTGAGTGCCACTCGGGAATTGCAGCGTAATCAGTGATAAAAAACCTTTCAGCACAGCGGTGTAATGCAGTCGACGCTGCGGATCCTGTGGGCCAAAGGCGAGGGTGCGTGTTGTATCCGTGGTGCCGTTTTGGTACTGACCGCCAGAATCATTTAAATACATCGCCTGAGAGGTGATCGGTGTATTGGTTTTCTCGCTGGAATGATAATGACACATTGCCGCATTGCTGGCTGATGCTGAGATCGTGCCAAAACTCTGCTCAATAAATCCCGGTTGTTGTTGACGAAATTCCAGCTGTTTTGCCTGCGCTTCCAGTTCGGTTACTGGCTTACCTGCCGCCTCACGTAATGGCACTTCATGCGCCAGCCAGGCGAGGAAATTCACCCAGGCAGCACCATCCTGCTCATGGCATTCGCGATAGCCCGCCAGTTCAGTGTCATTTTTATGCGCTTTGGTCAGCGTGATGGGATCGGGTGCCCAGAGGAGTTCGCCGCCGTGCTGTTCAATGGCGAATCGCAGTGCAACTGGTGCGTAGTCTTTATCGACCAGGAAACGTTTCCCTTGGGCAAGTTGCCGGCAGCGCGGCAGGAAATCCTCTTGCGGAGAAATCGTTAATGCGTTCAGTAGCGCTTCGGGTAACTGCTGCGTTTTGTTGGCATCCACAAACCACTCCAGTTCACCGCCGCGATGCAGCAAGGCAAACGAAAAAGGCACCGGAACCATATTGAGATCTGAACCGCGCACATTGAGCAGCCAGGCGATGTTATCGGGTAGGGTGATCGCCAGAAAATCAGCCTGATGTTGAGCAAGTTGTTCAATGATCCGCGCGCGTTTTTGCGCACTACTTTCGCCGCTTATCTCAATGGGCATTTCGCGGATGATACCGCAGGGGGCTGCCGGACGATCGAGCCAAACCGTGTCGAAAGGGTCGGTTTCCAGCGCGACCAGTTCGCAGTGAGTGGCTGACAGTGCCTCAAACTGGCTGTTGACCATCAGCAGAGGCTCAAAACCGATGCGGGTATCTGCTGGCACATGCGTCTGCAAATAATCGGCCAGTGGTTCGTCGTGTAAATGATGAACTTCAAAGTCATCCAGGGAAACTTCGTTGCGGACCTGGACCTGGTAACGTCCATCAACAAATATTAATGCGCGATCGCGAAGTACCAGAGCCAGGCCTGCAGAGCCGCTAAAACCAGTCAGCCAGGCCAGTTTATTGTCGTGCGGCGTGCAATCCTCACTCTGATGAGCGTCGGCGCGGGGAACAATCATACCATCCAGTCCCTGCGCTAACAGTTGATTGCGCAGAGCGGAGAGGGGCGTTGAGTTATGCATAGTTACCTTGAGTCCTTAACGGAACGGCGGTTCGTTGAACGTACGTAATTTGCGGGAGTGCAACCGGTCGCCTTCAGCGCGAAGACGATCGATTGCCCGAATACCAATTTGCAGGTGCTCGGAAATCGCACCCTCATAAAAACGGTTGGCTTGGCCGGGCAGTTTAATCTCACCGTGCAGTGGCTTATCGGAGACGCAAAGCAGGGTGCCGTAAGGCACGCGAAAGCGGTAACCCTGAGCGGCAATTGTGGCGCTCTCCATATCAATAGCGACGGCGCGGCTGAGGTTAAAACGTAGCGCAGAGGCAGAATAGCGTAGCTCCCAGTTACGGTCGTCGGTGGTAACGACCGTGCCGGTACGCAGCCGTTGTTTGACTTCTTCGCCGGGCATGCCGCTGACTTCTTTTGTGGCGTCATACAGCGCGCGCTGGACTTCGGCAATGCTCGGAATTGGAATATCTGGTGGCAGTACGGCATCCAGCACGTGGTCGTCTCGCAGGTAGGCGTGGGCGAGAACGTAATCACCAATGGCCTGGCTCTCACGCAGGCCGCCACAGTGCCCAATCATTAGCCAGACGTCAGGACGCAGGACCGCCAGGTGATCGCAAATGGTTTTGGCATTTGACGGACCGACGCCGATATTCACCAGCGTAATCCCTTGACCGTCGGCGGTGATTAAATGCCAGGCGGGCATCTGGTGTTTCTTCCAGGCAAGATCGGAAATAGCTTCTTCCGGCGCCTCGGTTTCTGCGGTGATCCAAATTCCACCGGCGCATGACAGTGCGATATACGGACTGTCCGGGTCGAGGATCTGGCTGCAGCCCCAGCGTACAAACTCATCGACATAGCGGGTGTAGTTGGTGAACAGCACGAAAGGCTGAAAATGCTCCACCGGTGTGCCCGTGTAGTGACGCAGGCGCGCCAGTGAAAAATCAACGCGTCGTGCATCGAAGTGCGACAGCGGGGAAAATTCCGCTGGGTGGTACGTACCGTCGGCGGTTTCATCGCCAATCTGCGACAGTTCGGTGGTAGGAAAATGGCGCGTTAATCCGGCACTCATTGAGCGGTCGAGTGTCAGTTCAGAGCCGTCTATCACATAGGGATAGGGGATTTCATGCTGTGATGGCTCGACACAGATATGTGCATCGTAATCCTGGTACAGCAGGGTGAGTTGTTCTTCAAGATAAGGGCGGAAAAGAGAAGGTCGGGTAATGGTTGTGGTGTAGCAGCCAGCATGGGTAAAACGACCGTAGGCGCGCGTTTTCGGAGGATTCGTTGCGCTGCCATCCCAGGTCACCGAAAGTGAAGGGTAAACAAAAAGACCTTTATCTCGGGCGATGATGTCAGGAAGCGTCCCGGTTTCAATGTACTTGCCAATGGCGCTTCGCAGAGCCTTAACCGATTGCTCATACAATGCGTCCAGTTTATCCAGTGCCTGAGCCGGGGTCAGGCTAGAGCCCTTATTGTTCATGTCTGTCTCCTTGTTCCACAGATGTGCTGCTCTCCCGATAGTATGTCACAGGAATGTGAAACAAAAGTCAGTCGTTGAGGAAGAATATGCGAAGACCGAATGGCCCTCGCATAACAGCTTAGCTGAGTGGTTTCTCTTTCATCAAGATTGCGGTTGCGGCAGAAATAAGGCACCCCGCCATCAGGTAAATGGCCACGCTGTGCCAGTCTCCGCCCGAGAAGGTCACCAGTGCAGCGGCAATAAATGGCGTAAAACCTCCGCCGACGACGCTGGCTACCTGGTAGCCAACACCGGCACCACTGTAACGATAACGTGCGCCAAATAACCCGGTAAACATCGGCTGTTGCACGCAGACCACCATGTCATGGGCGATGTTTGCCAGCATAATGGCGAAGAATACAATCCAAAAGACAGACTGTGCCTCAAGGGCCATGAAGAATGGGAAGGCGCTCAGCGTGCCGACCAGTGCACCGGTAATGTAGACTCGTCGGCGGCCAAAACGGTCTGCAAGCCAGGCGAAACAGGGGATAGTCAGACAGCTTAATCCACCGACTAACAATCCGATATTCAGAAAAAGTTCGCGCGGTAGTCCAAGATTTTGTGTGGAATAATTCAGGGCAAACGCGGTGACGATATACATGGTCAGCAGTTCACATAAGCGCAGGGCGATGATTTTCATAAATGCCCCCGGATGCCGGGTTAATGCTTCGACAACCGGCAACCGCTGTTTAGTCTCCGGCTCCTGCTGCTTTTGCTGCTCGAACTCAACTGATTCATCCATGCGGTTACGCATCCATAATGCGCCAAGCACCAGTACGATGCTGAACAGGAACGGGATGCGCCAACCCCAACTCAGGAACTGCTCATCGGTTGTTTGCGAACTGATCAGTGAGACCAATCCTGTCGAGAGCAATAGGCCAACGCCATAACCCACCTGAACGCCGCTGCTGTAGAACGCTTTTTTGTTTTTTGGCGCGCTTTCGACAGAGAGTAACGCCGCGCCGCCCCATTCACCGCCGACAGCAAATCCCTGAATGGCGCGTAGCGTCACCAGCAGGACGGGGGCCCACCAACCTATAGTGTCAAAAGAGGGAATGATGCCAATAAACGCTGTGGCGATACCCATCATCCAGACGGTGAGCATCAACATACGTTTACGGCCCAGACGATCGCCGAAGTGGCCGAAGATCACCCCACCTAATGGGCGGAATAAAAATCCGACACCAAAGGTGGCAAAGGCCGCCAGTGTGCCCATCGCCGGGCTGACTTGCGGGAAAAATTCGCGGTTAAAGACCAACGCGGCGGTGATGCCATACAGCAGAAAATCATACCAGTCGACCACTGCACCGGCGAAGCTGCCCAGTGCGGCACGTCGGGCACGCTCGCGATGTTGTGAAAAGTTGTCATCCTGAGGACTTGTGGAGATAAGGGTGGAATCCATAGCTATCCTGTCTGTACTGATTTTTAATTATTAGTATTGGAATTAGGTTACGCACATTGCAGTCGATATATCAGCGACTGTGATGAGACTACCGCGACAGGCGGGAAGATAAAACGATTTTATCCCTCACAGGAGGGCAAGATGAAAAATAAGACGAATGAGAAAATACAAAAAAGTCTGCTCGAAAGCAGGTTTTTCTAAATTTCCCGTCTGATGGGACTTCTTTGCGCAGCTGGCTGGCGCGATCAATTAAGGCTTGGTAATAAACGAGACAAAGCGATTAATTACCCGGCTGACTTCGCGGTTTTTGAGCCATATCATCATAGTGTTCACGTTACCTATCTGCGGTGTAATCGTATGGCTTCGGATAGGGAAATTATACTCATATTGCCTGACGACACTCTCCGGCAACAAGGCGATCCCCATTCCGGCACTCACGCAGCCAAGAATCGCCTGAAAAGAACCGAATTCCAGAGGATCGGCATAATCGACTCCCTGCAGTTGAAGCCATTGCCCCAGGCGGGATCGATAGTTACATCCCTTAACAAAGACCAACGGTCTTGTCACCTGGAGGTCAGCACCGGTAATGACATCACGGTGCTCTGCCGGCGTCACCAGTATTAGCGTTTCCTGGCATAAAACATGCGATTGTAGAGGCGAGTTTTCTGTATGCAGCCCCTGATGGTCGGCAACGAAAGCGATTTCCAGTTCATTGTTCAGGATGTGCTGCACCAGTACCTCCGTTGGGGAGGTTTTCAGGTTTAGCTCTATGGAAGGCATTTCACGGTGGAAATTCGCCAGTATCGAAGGGAGACGTATCGCTGCGGTTGTTTCCATTGCGCCGATGCGTAACGGACCCGCCACTTTTGTTCCATTCATGGACAATTCTGCTTCATCTAACAGGGCCAGAATTTTGTGGGCATAGCGTAGAAGAAGTTCGCCCTCAGGGGTGATGTAGAGTCGATTTTTCTCGCGGACAAACAGAGAGACATCAAGACTGGCTTCCAGTTGTTTAAGACGGGTTGTGACATTCGAAGAAACGCAGTGCAGACTACGCGCAGCCGCGGATATGGAACCTGTTTCCGCAACCGTTTTAAACAAATTCAGAGAGGTACTGTTCATAGAGGCATTACTCAAAGTGAATGTTTTTGTCATTTATATTAACTTTTTGTTATCATTTCCTTGTGTAAGATAACAATCAAACTTAATTCGTCTTTTGAGGCCAAAATATGGATCACGATCACAGAGTTGTTGGCCATCGTCAGCTGAGTACTGCTGTATTTGGGATGATCGTCTTGACCTTAGGAATGGGCATTGGGCGTTTTTTATATACTCCCATGCTTCCCGTTATGCTTCATGAAGGAACTTTTACCTTTTCGCAATTATCCTTAATTGCCAGTGCTAACTATGCAGGTTACCTCGTCGGTAGCCTCCTTTTTTCCTTTGCTATTTTTAACGCTGTCAATAAATTAAGCACGCTGCTAATAGCCTCAGCATTACTCACTTGTATGCTAATTTTTTTGATGGCAAAAGTAACCCAGCCAGAAATTATACTGCTAATCAGGTTCCTCGCTGGCGTAGCAAGCGCGGGAATGATGATATTTGGTTCAATGCTGGTACTCCAGCATACCCATAATCCCTTTGTTATCGCCTCTCTGTTTTCGGGCGTAGGAGTGGGTATTTTTATCGGTAATGAATATGTCATTGCTGGGATATCTTACGCCTTAAATTCACAGGTATTGTGGATTGGTGCTTCCATACTTTCAGCGATACTTTGCGTTATCCTGGTGATTTTATTGCCGAAAGATAAGCATATGCTCCCTCCGGTAAAAGCTCCTGTAAGCGCGGGACCCGATATCCAGTGGTGGAATTTAGCCTTACTTTATGGCCTGGCTGGGTTCGGCTATATCATTGTTGCTACGTATTTGCCATTAATGGCCCAGGGTGTCGGCAATACATTTTTAGCTGACCATATCTGGTCTATTGTTGGTCTTGCCGTTATTCCAGGCTGCTATAGCTGGTTATGGGCTGCCCGCAAATGGAATGTATTATCCTGTTTGAGTGTTAATTTGATAGTGCAGGCGAGTTGTGTGGTCATGGCTGTATTTATTAACTCGCCACTGCTACTAACCATTAGCTGTATTGGTTTTGGCGGCACATTTATGGGGACAAGCTCCTTAGTCATGCCGTTGGCAAGAAAAATAAGCGCACCAAAAAAGATCAATCTCCTTGGTCTCGTTACGCTGACTTATGGGCTAGGCCAGATCCTTGGTCCATTAATTGTCAGTGCTTTCCAAAATAATAAAAATGGAATGACCTACTCTATTCTATTGGGTGCAACTTCTTTATTTACTGCGGCAGGGGTTAGCTATGTACAATACGGTAAAGTTAAATATTCAGACGGTGTGAGAAAAAATAATAAAGACAGTGATTGTACTTGATATGGGGCCGTAGGATTTATCTCTGTGTAAATACTTATTGGATAATACAGTTTCCTGTTAAATGATATTATTTGACAATGTGACTTTTTTCTACAGTCTGACGTATTTGCACTTATCTGTCTCAACGCATTATCCATAATCATCTTGTTTACAGGAGTTATTATGCCCTACATAAATATTAAGATTACCAAAGAAGGTGTTACCGATAAGCAAAAGAAACAGCTGATGGAAGGTGCTACTCAGCTACTGGTGGATGTGCTTAATAAAAACCCTAACACAACCATTGTAGTTATTGACGAAGTCGATACCGATAACTGGGGAATTGGTGGCATACCGGTGACCGAATTGCGCAGAAAAGTCAGTAAAAAATGAATCTGATGGAGGAGAGCGTAAATTCCTCTCCTGATATCTGTAGTCAATTTGCATCGTCATCTCTTTTAAGAGGATATCATATATGCATGCTTACCATCGTATACATTTGGGTAATACCTCGATTAACGTTAAAAAAAGTTTTGATGAGTTGCTACTTGAACCCTGGCTTAAAGACGAAGACGGAATGTTTATTTTTCGAAGTTATCTCCAGGCAAAGACTGGGTGCGAGAAATATTTTAGCCTGTGCGAACACGATGCCTTTTTTCCGTCTAAAAAACTTAACTTTTATTCATCTGGTGTTTTCGATAAATACCCAAAAATAAGAAAGGATGTTGCTGAAGAAATTATGAATCTGGTTTTCAGTAAATTACTGCCGCTGTTACCGAAAACTAACTATGATGTGGGAATTCATCAAATAAGAATTGAAACAAATGATCAACAATCGGGTGAACCGACTCCGGAAAGTGTTCATCAGGCTGGCTTTAAGTATATTGCTATCTACTGTAGTAAAATAGAAAACATAGCTGGTGGCGATACCACGCTAATCCCTCATCACGACGGCGGAAATGACGGGGCAACCTTTAAGATTCAGGCAGGGGAAGCGATCATTTTCAATGATGCTAATTATCTACACTATACTACACCTGTCGTATCGCTGTTGCCCGGGAAAGGGGTTCGGGATGTATTTGTCATTACTTTTGATATTGAGGGTGAAAAATAATAAATATCTTATTGTGCGCACCCATAATTATTTTACAACACTCAGCATAAGCTCAAGCAATCAACGAATTAAGCAATAATCACCTTCGCATACTTGCTGGATTATCCCTTCCGGTGTCAATGCTCTCCTGGGGGCATAGCAGCGATGGCGCTAAAGCGAGCTTTATTATGGCTAATCATATTATTTGCATACTGATTATTTATATCGTCCCTGCATTGATTTTATTTCGGAAAAGACAGATGAATGCGGAATAATATTTTGCAGCTATACACCCGGGTAAGAATTAAAGGCCATCTTCTTTTCTGTCAATGCAGTACTTCATATACCAGAACGTTGAGCCGTTCGGTTTGATCGGCTGGTACAGTTCCGAACTGCCTGTAATCTTGAAGGATTTATCGGTCGAAGTTCCATTGTTTCAACGAAACATGAGGTCTCAATTAAGCCTCCAAAGAATATAGATATCAAAAAACCCGGTAATCCTTCTCAGGATGACCGGGTAAAGATAATTTATTACTTTCAACGCATATCAGGACTCATAGAGATGTCATGATACTAAAATCTGGCTCCTCTGACTGGACTCGAACCAGTGACATACGGATTAACAGTCCGCCGTTCTACCGACTGAACTACAGAGGAATCGTGTGAACGAGGCGCATATTAGCGAGGGGCGTGGGTGTTGTCAAAGGGGTAAATGCAATTGTGTGTTTGTTTGCTGACAAAATCGACAAAGCGGCGATCTTTCCAACTTTTTAGGCCTTTGCTCTATTCTGGTGCACCTCACTCTGCGGTGGGGCAGGAGGAGAACTGTGGAGAGAGTAAATAATATTTGTCATTGACCTTCCTCCCCCTATTTTACAGGCCCTGAGCGCTTTGGCCTGTAGTCAGTCGAAACTGGCAAGTATTTTGCAACCCTGATTCGCATGACTGCCAGCAAGGGTTCTGGTATTCCGACAGGAGGCAAGATGAACTTCAGACGACTTAAATACTTCGTAAAAATCGTCGACATTGGTAGCCTGACCCAGGCAGCGGAAGTGTTGCATATCGCGCAACCTGCGCTGAGTCAGCAAGTTGCCACGCTGGAAGGCGAGCTGGATCAGCAGTTACTGATTCGCACCAAGCGCGGCGTGACCCCCACGGAAGCTGGAAGAGTGCTGTATACCCATGCCCGTACGATTTTACGCCAGTGTGAGCAGGCGCAGCTTGCCGTCAGTAATATCGGACAGACTTTGAGCGGCCAGGTGTCTATTGGCCTGGCACCCGGTACGGCTGCGTCATCTATCACCATGCCATTATTACAGACCGTGCGCGCTGAACTGCCAGAGGTGTTAATCTACTTGCATGAGAACAGTGGCGCGGCGCTGAACGAAAAGTTGCTCAGTGGTCAGCTCGACATGGCCGTACTCTACGAACGTTCTCCGATAGCAGGTATTACCAGCCAGCCATTGCTAAAAGAGGATCTTTTCCTTGTCGGTACACGAGATTGTCCAGGGCAAAGTGTTGATTTAGCCGCTGTGGCCCAGATGAATCTGTTTCTTCCCCGGGATTACAGCGCGGTGCGATTGCGAGTGGATGAAGCCTTTTCATTACGTCGTTTAACGGCCAAAGTGATTGGGGAAATTGAATCTATCTCCACCTTAACCGCGGCAATTGCCAGTGGCATGGGGGGGACTGTTTTGCCGGAGTCGGCGGCTCGTTCGCTCTGCAATGCAGCAAATGGCTGGATGGCGCGTATTACCACGCCGTCGATGAGTCTGCCATTATCGTTGAATGTGTCGGCCAGGGGGAGTTTGTCACCTCAGGCTCAGGCAGTGAAAGAGATCCTGTTGTCGTTGGTTGGTAGCCCGGCACTGGAAAACCGTGAACTACAGTTGGTGAGTTAAACCTTATTCCGTGTAGGAATAAGATGCAGGTTTTTATTATTTGTTATGCCGGGCATCAGACTTTAACAATAGCGTAATGTCTGATGTATCCGGAGTGTAGAGTGAATTTCCAGCAACTTAAAATCATCCGTGAAGCGGCACGGCAGGATTACAACCTGACGGAGGTCGCGAATATCCTTTATACCTCGCAATCGGGGGTAAGCCGACATATTCGTGAGCTTGAAGATGAACTCGGTATTGAAATTTTTATCCGTCGCGGTAAACGCCTGCTTGGTATGACTGAGCCGGGTAAAGCCTTGCTGGTTATCGCTGAACGTATTCTCAATGAAGCCAGCAATGTTCGCCGACTTGCCGATCTGTTCACCAATGACACTTCTGGTGTGCTGACGATTGCCACTACCCATACGCAGGCACGTTATAGCCTGCCCGCGGTAATTAAAGCGTTTCGCGAACTTTTCCCCGAGGTTCGTCTGGAGTTAATTCAGGGTACGCCGCAGGAAATCGACGTGCTATTGCAAAATGGCGGGGCCGATATCGGTATTGCCAGCGAGCGGTTAAGCAGCGATCCGTTGTTGGTGGCTTTCCCCTGGTTTCGCTGGCATCACAGCCTGCTCGTGCCTCACGATCATCCATTGGTCCTGACGTCTCCGCCGACGCTGGAGGCCATTGCTCGCTGGCCGCTTATTACTTACCGGCAGGGAATTACCGGCCGTTCACGTATTGATGAGGCGTTTGCCCGTAAAGGATTACTGCCTGATATTATCCTCAGTGCGCAGGATTCTGATGTTATCAAAACCTATGTGGCACTGGGATTGGGTATCGGTCTGGTGGCGGAGCAATCCAGTGGTGAGCAGGAAGAGGGGACGCTAACCCGTCTTGATACCCGGCATTTATTCGATGCCAATACCGTCTGGCTTGGCCTAAAACGTGGGCAATTACAGCGCAATTACGTCTGGCGATTCATTGAGTTATGCAATGCAGGGTTATCCGTGGAGGAGATCAAGCGGCAGGCCATGGAACCGGATGATGAAGTGATGATTGATTATCAGATCTAAAACAAAAAGCCTGCTTAGTTTCCTAAGCAGGCTTCTTAAATTTGGCTCCTCTGACTGGACTCGAACCAGTGACATACGGATTAACAGTCCGCCGTTCTACCGACTGAACTACAGAGGAATCGTTTGAACGAGGCGAATATTACTGACCTCTCCATGCCGTGTCAACAGTAAAATTAGCACGTCATTTCAATTGGTTAATTAATCCTCAAAATGCAGTGTTAATGCACATTCGATGAACAATTATTCTCATCTTCCCGGTTATCACGCAATCGTTGTAAGGGATTCTGCCGATAGAACTGAGAGAAACGTTGCCATAATGCAGGGAAACGAGGCGCAAATAACTCGGGAGCGCTGAAGTAATATTCAGATAACACAGCAAAACATTCGGCAGGATCGGTCGCTGCATAGGCGTCTATACTGCAAGCTGTTTCGCCTACCAGGTCGACTTCATCCTGAATGTTATTCATAGCAGCATGCAAATCGTGTTCCCAGCCAGCAATATCCCGCAGCGGGATCGCCGGAATACCGCTGGCGCGATCGCCATTGCGCATATCCAGTTTATGCGCCACTTCATGAATAATCAGATTAAAACCCGAGGCATCGAAGGAGTCCTGAATATCGAGCCAGTTCAGGATAATTGGACCCTGCTGCCAGCTTTGCCCGGACTGAACAACGCGTTGATTATGCACCAACCCAATGTCATCTTCCCATTCATCATCCACAACAAACGGGGCAGGGTAGATCAGGACTTCATGAAAACCATCAAGCCACTCAATACCCAATTCCAGAATAGGTAAACAGAAAAGCAGAGCAATACGTGCACTTTTTAGCGGGTCTAGTTCAAACCCCTGGAGTGCAACTAACCTTTTTTGCTGTAAAAAGCGCTCAGCCAGGGCGATAAGTCTGGCTTGTTCTTGCTCGGTGAGATTCACCAGAAGAGGAATTGCCAGAGCGTTATCCCAAGGCCAGTCATCATTCCGGGCTGTTTCTTGCTCTTTCCAGGGCCACTTAATCATCGTTTTGCTCGCAAACTCGTCACTTGAACGAAATTGACGGAACGGGGTCTGTTAAAATGCCAAATTACCTGGCATCATGGCAACCGCCAGAACGGAGAGATGCCAGAGCGGCTGAATGGACCGGTCTCGAAAACCGGAGTAGGGGCAACTCTACCGGGGGTTCAAATCCCCCTCTCTCCGCCACTATTCAAGCACTTGCAGGCCTTGCTTTCAACGACAGTTCTCACCGATGTTTTTTTCTTTGAATATCCTCACAAGTTTGTCGCTGTATTGCCTGCCTGGCACGAAAATACGCTTCGTATAAACAAAAAGCCCGCTTCATATGAAGCGGGCTTGCTGCGTGTTGAGCAGAATTAGAACTGGTAGACTAAACCAACTGCAACGATATCGTCAGTTGCGATGCCATTGCTTTCATAGAAGTTGTCGTCTTCGTCCAGCAAGTTGATTTTGTAATCAACATAGGTGGACATGTTTTTGTTGAAGTAGTAAGTCATTCCCACATCAACATATTTGACCAGGTCTTTGTCGGTATAACGTGGTGTACCATTGCTATTGTGATCCCAGCCGCCTAAGTCAACGCCTTTAGATTGCAGGAAAGAAACTGCAGGACGCAGACCAAAGTCAAACTGGTACTGAGCGGTCACTTCAAAGTTCTGGGTTTTGTTGGCAATACCGCCTGCATGCCCATCACCAGAGCCGTAATAGGTCATGTTGCGAGTTTCAGAATACATGGCTGCCAGGTAAACATTATAGGCGTCATATTTTGCGCCAACAGTCCACGCATCAGCGGTATCACCGCCAGCATAGCTATTGCGATAGCTACGATCACCACGACCAGCAGCAACCTGATCATTTGTTCGATCGGAGCTGGAATACGCGGCGCCGAGGCTTAAGCCGAAGTCGAAGTCATAAGAGGTCGACATACCGAAACCGTCGCCATTTTCCTTCGCCAGTTTGCGACCGGCGCTATTGCCGGAACCTTCTTGACCTGCGCTGGTTCCTTCGTTATTACCTTGGTACTGCAGGGCGAAGTTCAGACCATCAACCTGACCAAAGAAGCCTTTGTTACGGTAGGTGGCAACGCCATTGGCACGACCGGTCATATACACGTCGGTCTGGGTGTAAGTATCGCCACCGAACTCCGGCAGCATATCGGTCCAGGCTTCTACGTCGTAGACCACACCGTAGTTACGACCGTAGTCGAAGGTACCGTTCTGACCAAAACCTAAACCAGCGAAAGCCAGACGGGTCCATGAGTCGCCTTTGTCACCTTCGGTGCCATTGGCCTGAATGTTATATTCCCACTGACCGTAGCCGGTGAGCATATCGTTAATTTGGGTTTCGCCCTTAAAGCCCAGACGCGCATAGGTCATGTCGCCGTCGCTGCCAGCGTCATCAGAAAAATAGCGCAGACCATCAACTTTTCCGTACAGATCCAGTTTGTTGCCATTCTTATTATAGATTTCAGCCGCATTTGCTGCGCCTGCAGCTAATAATGCAGGGAGAAGAAGCGCCAGTACTTTTCTTTTCATTATGTATTCCCTTATGATAATAATTGATGTGAATATATAGTTCTATCCGAAAGACTACATTTGGATACTATTCTATGAAGTTCATTTATTTTAAAATATTACATGTAACAAATGTATTTAAAAGATTTCAAAATGTTTCTATTTGGGTTTTTATTATTCATTTAATATGTTTTTATGTTTTGCATTTTCTATGTAAATGATTAATCTGTCATTAATTTATGGATCGCAATCGATTCATATTAAAATTTTATTCAATATAAATTATATATGTCATTGTTGATTGTATTTATAACTTATAGATTCTGATGCTGGTTCATTGTGATTAATCATTTGATATTATAAAAATGGTGCGATAATTTACGTTGTGTATATATTGATGTCGCGTTCGTGAGGAATAGCATGGAATTACAACACTGGCAGTCGCAATTTGAAGCATGGCTGCGTGAAAATCATCTCGGGCAGGATGCGGCCCATGACCTCTTTCATTTTCGTCGTGTGTGGATGACGTCACAACAACTGAGTACCGATGTAACGGTCGACTGGCTGGTGGTGCTGACCGCCTGTTATTTCCACGATCTTATCAGCTTGCCGAAAAACCATCCTGACCGTCATCGTTCGTCTGTACTGGCTGCAGAAGAAACCTGCCGCGTGTTGACGCAGTCTTTCCCCACCTTTCCAGTGGACCGGTTGCCAGCGGTAAGTCATGCCATTGAAGCTCACAGTTTTAGTGCCAAAATTTCACCCACCACAATCGAAGCCAAAATTGTTCAGGATGCTGACAGGCTGGAGGCTTTGGGGGCCATCGGATTAGCTCGCGTGTTTGCGGTTTCTGGCGCACTGGGTGTGGCACTGTTTGATGCAGAAGACCCTTTTGCACAACGACGCGTGCTCGACGACAAGCAGTATGCACTCGATCATTTCCAGACCAAATTATTGCAACTGCCACTGACGATGCAAACAGAGCAGGGACGGTATTTAGCGCAGCATAACGCCGATTTTTTGCTGAACTACATGGCGAAATTAAGCGCCGAGCTAAAAGGGGAGTATGAGGGGCTGGATCTTGCAGCTATTCAGCCCTTTAAGGCACATCAGTAGTCTGCTTAGCTGAAACGTAAACGCCTCTGTTTTATGTTAACCTGTCGATAATCCATTTCGGCCGGTTAAATGTATGCAGGAAAATTTTTCAGTAACAGGCACCATGAACCTGATGACAGAGGATACCGGGATCGCCGTGCAGGTGATGTTGGCTAAGCTGCTTGAGATTTATGACGTGAAAACGCTGGTGGCTCATCTTAATGGCGTCGGTGAGCATCACTGGAGCCCGGCCATCTTTAAACGTGTGGTTGCGAATGAGACATGGCACCGTCTGAGCGATCGAGAATTTACCCACCTGAAGACCTTATTACCGACGCCGCCGGTACATCATCCGCAGTATGCTTTTCGCTTTATCGATCTTTTTGCCGGAATTGGCGGCATTCGCCGTGGTTTCGAAGCGATCGGTGGGCAGTGCGTGTTTACCAGCGAGTGGAACAAGCATGCGGTGCGAACCTACAAAGCGAATTACTATTGCGACCCTGAGCAGCACCATTTTAATGAAGATATTCGCGATATTACGTTAAGCCATCGTGCCGGGGTGAGCGATGGGGAGGCGGCTGAACATATTCGCCAGCATGTTCCTCAGCATGATGTATTGCTGGCCGGCTTTCCTTGTCAGCCGTTTTCGCTGGCGGGCGTATCCAAGAAAAATGCCTTAGGTCGTGCGCACGGTTTTGCTTGTGACACGCAAGGCACGCTATTTTTCGACGTGGTCAGAATCATTGATGCCCGCCGCCCGGCAATCTTTGTGCTGGAAAACGTCAAAAACCTGAAGAGTCATGACCAGGGGAAAACGTTTCGCATCATTATGCAAACGCTGGATGAGTTGGGGTATGACGTGGCGGATGCGGCGGATAACGGACCAGACGACCCTAAAATTATCGATGGAAAACATTTTTTGCCGCAGCATCGCGAACGTATTGTCCTCGTGGGCTTTCGACGCGACCTGAATCTGAAAACTGACTTTACGCTACGGGATATTGTCACTCGCTACCCGCAACGGCGTACTACGTTGGCTGAGTTGCTCGAACCGACCATTGATGCGAAGTACATCCTGACGCCGGTACTGTGGAAATATTTGTATCGCTACGCGCAAAAGCATCAGGCGCGGGGGAATGGATTTGGCTATGGCATGGTGTATCCCGGTAATCCGCATAGCGTGACGCGCACATTATCTGCACGCTATTACAAAGACGGGGCGGAAATCTTAATTGACCGTGGCTGGGATATGGCGCTGGGTGAACAGAATTTTGACGATCCGCATAACCAATTGCATCGACCGCGCAGGCTTACACCCCGAGAGTGCGCGCGTCTGATGGGATTTGAGTCGCCTCAGGGATATCAGTTCCGCATCCCGGTATCTGATACCCAGGCCTATCGCCAGTTCGGCAATTCGGTGGTTGTTCCGGCATTTGCGGCGGTAGCCCGATTGCTGGAGCCAAAAATCAAACAGGCCGTCTCGCTGCGAGAGAAAGAGAGTCTGCATGGCAGACGTTCACGATAAGGCCACGCGCAGTAAGAATATGCGGGCAATCGCGACCCGCAATACGGCTATTGAGCAACGTCTGGCCAGCGTATTGACGGAGCAAGGAGTAACGTTTCGCGTGCAGGATGCGGCGTTACCTGGCCGCCCTGATTTTGTGGTGGATGATTACCAGTGCGTTATTTTTACCCATGGCTGTTTCTGGCATTATCACGATTGCTATTTGTTTAAGACCCCTGCGACGCGCACGGAATTTTGGCTGGAAAAGATAGGTAAAAACGTCGAGCGCGATGCGCGGGATTGCGAGAAGTTGCAGGTGCTTGGTTGGCGCGTGCTGATTATCTGGGAATGCGCCTTACGGGGGCGAAAAAAACTCAGCGATGAGGCTCTGTCAGAGCGTGTGGTGGAGTGGATCTGCAGCGGTGGTGCCACCGCGCAGATCGACACTCAGGGTATTCATTTACTGTAACGACTTTTCCGACGGTGCGGCGACCGCGTCCGCTTTGACCGGGAACAGGTATTTACCCAACGTCACCAGTACCACGGCAAAAACAATCACTCCGAGGGCCAGCCACTCGATGAACGCCAGGCTTTCACCTCCCAGACCGGTTCCTAATAATACGGCAACAACCGGGTTGACGTAGGCATAGCTGGTCGCCAGCGCCGGGCTCACATTACGGATCAGGTACATATACGCGTTGATGGCGATAATGGAGCCGAACAGCGCCAGGTAAGCGACCGCCATAAACCCGGAAAATGACGGTAGGGTAGTCAGCTTTTCTCCGGAGATAAGTGAAGCGCCCATCAGCACGATGCCAGCGGCTAACATTTCAATCGTACCAGCCATCATACCCACGGGTAAGGTGATGCGGGAACCGTACACGGAACCGAATGCCCAGCTCATTGAGCCAATCAGGATCAACACCGCGCCCCAGGGATTGCCACTCAAATTCCCGCCGCTGTTGAGCATGATGATCCCGGCCAGTCCGATAGCAATGCCCATCCACTCCAGTTTGCGGGTTTTGATACCAAAGAAATAGCTGAAGCACAGTGTGAACAGTGGGACGGTGGCGACCACCACGGCAGCGATGCCGGAAGGAACGTTCTGGTGTTCGGCGACGGTGACCAGCCCATTTCCTACTGCCAGCAGCAGAATACCGATCAGTGCGGCGTTGAGCAGCGGGCGTAACGGCGGCAGCTTGTGACCGCGCAGAAGTAAAAATGCGGTTAACAAAATCCCCGCAGACAGAAACCGCACGCCGGCCATCATGAGCGGCGGCCAGCTTTCAACGCCAATACGGATAACGAAGTAGGTGGAACCCCAAATGATGTACAGTGCGAACAGCGCGCTGAAAAGTGGTAACAATTGCCTGAAACGCATAATCCCTCACGGTGGAAATAAAAAGGCGCAACATAGTAAACGTCAAAACTATCGTGCTGGCGAGATTTATAATTACCCGATGTTGTTAAATATTTGTTGACCATAAAGGTGAGTTTCAGCATCACGTTTTTTACTTCATACTGATGACTGCAAAAAAAATAATATTGAGGGTGAAAATTTTGGCAGGAAGTAGCTTACTGACCTTACTCGATGATATCGCCACGCTGCTTGACGATGTCTCCATGATGGGAAAACTGGCCGCAAAAAAAACCGCGGGCGTACTGGGAGATGACCTGTCGCTTAACGCGCAGCAGGTGTCGGGGGTACGGGCAAATCGCGAGCTCCCGGTCGTCTGGAGTGTGGCAAAAGGATCTTTCGTCAACAAAGTTATCCTCGTGCCGTTGGCGTTATTGATAAGCGCCTTTATTCCCTGGGCGATTACTCCATTATTAATGATCGGCGGGGCGTTCCTCTGTTTTGAAGGTGTGGAAAAAGTCCTGCATACGCTGCAGGCGCGTAAACATCAGGAAACGCCGGAAGAGCGGCAGCAGCGTCTGGTCGAGATGGCGGCGCAGGATCCGCTGACCTTTGAGAAAGATAAAATCAAAGGGGCCGTGCGCACCGATTTTATTTTATCCGCAGAGATCGTAGCCATTACGCTGGGAATTGTGGCCGATGCACCGTTGCTCAATCAGGTGCTGGTGCTATCAGGCATTGCGCTGGCAGTTACCGTTGGCGTGTACGGCCTGGTCGGCATTATCGTTAAACTGGATGACATTGGTTACTGGCTGGCTGAAAAGCGCAGCGCTGTCGCTCAGGCTCTGGGTAAAGGTTTGCTGGTGGTGGCTCCATGGCTGATGAAAACGCTATCCGTGGTGGGAACCCTGGCGATGTTTTTGGTCGGCGGCGGGATTGTGGTCCACGGGATTGCACCGTTGCATCATGCGATTGAACATTTTTCTCAGCAACAAAGCGCATTTATGGCAATGATGATCCCGACGCTGCTAAACCTTGTACTGGGCTTTATTATTGGTGGGGTTGTGGTGCTGCTGGTGAAAATGGTGGCAAAAATGCGCGGTGTCGCACACTAATTTTTCACTATCTGATTACGCAAAACGGCTCCCTGTCGTCTAAGGTGAAAAGGTTTTCTCTTGGTACAGGAGGCAGGTATGGTCTTTTCTGTCAGTGAGGAAGTCACCGTGAAACAGGGTGGCCCGCGCATGATTGTCACCGGATACGCCAGCGGCATGGTTGAGTGTCGCTGGTACGATGGCTTTGGCGTTAAACGGGAAGCATTCCGTGAAGATGAACTGATGTCCGGTGAGGGACAACAATGCCAGGAAGTCTGAACACAACGTTCAGCCGTAAGCGAGTGCACTCTCAACCATTAGTTATATTTATCATTTTGGTGAGAATTATTTACTTGTCAGGCAAAAAAATTGCAGATAAGGTTGGCTCCACATCAGATTTCCTGGTGTAACGAATTTTCAAGTGCTTCTTGCATAAGCAAGCTTGATCCCGACCCATTGCGGGCCGGGATTTTTTTCGCCGTCAGCGATTGATTTCCGTCACGCTAAAGTCGTGGATATCCAGCTCGAACGCCTCAGCTAATTCATGCCATGTATGGTAATCACGACCATCGACGCTGACGCGATCCGGGTCATCGTGGCTGCGATGAATTTCGCTCTCGCAGATTTCGTTGATCGCCTCCAGCAGTGCGTCCACATCAACACTAACCTCACGTTTGGCCGTCTCGCTGTACTCTTTCGCGGTTTTCATTCACCTACCTCTCAACCGTTACGGATGTCGGGAAAAATCACTTATGCCCACAAAGTAAGTATAGACCGTCGAGAAAACCCGCAGTCGCACGCGCCGGGCGCTGCCAGAAAATAGAATTTGTTCTACACTGGCACAAAGCCACAGGAGGAAAACTATGAAGGTGAATGATCGGGTTACAGTCAAAACGGACGGCGGCCCTCGTCGGCCTGGCCGGGTACTGGCAATTGAAGAGTTTAGTGAAGGCACCATGTACCTGGTTTCGCTGGAAGACTACCCGCTCGGTATCTGGTTCTTTAATGAGTCAGGTCATCAGGATGGTATCTTTGTGGAGAAGGTAGACTAATCATACCGCTTTCGTCTTTATGCTGACTGGTGGCATTCCCACCAGTCAGCACGTGTTATCGCATATTCACAAAGATACCGTTGGTGACGTTATCGGTGAGTCGAACGACATGATAGATAACCTGTTTATTATGCGTCTTGATTTTTCGCTTTATATTCCCCTTATGGGATGAGACGGTTTTTGCCTTAATATTCATTTGATCGGAGATCTGAATAGTTCCCTGTCCCTCCATCCACATGCGTAACATGCTGGACTCAGTACGACTTAATGACAGTGTCGGTAGATTGACATTGACGACAATATCAATCTCCTTTTTCAGAATATCGCCAAGCAATTCGTCCAGTGAATCTGGTTTAATCGACTTCGAACTTATTAATAAATTATTTCTGACTAGCAGATATTCATTAAAATGAACATTGGCAATTGCCATAAATACGATAAATAACGTGCTGGGATGCTGATTAATGATTTGCTTTATTTGCCGACTGTTAGCAGGATCGTGGATGAAGCAGTCTTCATTAATAAACACCACAGCAGGTTGATGTGCGTCACAGGCGATACTGAGTTCATCAACGGTTGAAACACCGTTGATTTCCCTTTTCTTCACCCCCCGACTTACCAGATACCCGGTCAATCCTAACCGGGTGTAACTGCATAAATCCATAATAATCGTTGACATGGCTTACCCTCACTCAATGCGTAACGATAATTCCCCTTACCTGATTATTTCTGCACAACTAAACGGAATAATAACAACCCAAGATGACGCTTTTACTGCTTGTTTTCAGGCGGATTTACTATCCCGTAAAGTCGCGTATAATTTGCCAGGAAACATCTTAAAGTAAAGTAAATGTTGCGTTCTGTGAGTAAGGCAAAAACAAATAAGCCGCGGCAGCGTTATCCTGGTAAATGTGGTTGGTTTTTGAATTTCGGACAATCCTTAGTAAAACAGGATAAATACTATGGGTTATTATTTGTGGGCATTTCACTGATTATATCAGCAAGTAAATTGAAAATTTCGCTGAATAAACGTTCGCAGAACGGCGCAATTAATGGCATTAACGCGGCCATTAATGAAATACCTACTGTCAGGGTAAGCGGAAAGCCAATGACAAAAACGGACAGCTGGGGAGCCATACGATTTAATAACCCAAGAGCGAGGTTAAGGGTGAGCAGCAGCGTCATCACTGGTAGCGCCAGCATCAGCCCGTTGAGGAATATTAAGCTACCGGCGCGAGCGAGGGCGAGGAAGGCATTGCTGTTTACTGGATTTCCGCCGATCGGTAGGGTATGAAACGTGTCTACCAGCAGTGAGATCAACCATAGGTGACCGTTAAAGGTCAAAAACAGCAGCATGGCAAGTAAATCCATCAGTCGTGCCAGCACGGGCATGTTCAGACGACTGCCGGGGTCAAAGAATGTGGCAAAGGAAAGCCCCATCTGCAGGCCAATGAGTTCACCGGCCGTACGTACCGCTGCAAACGCAAACTGCATGGTGAGTCCTAACGCGATGCCGATCAGGATTTGCTGCAACGCCTGCCATAATGCCGCGATGGAGAAAATAGGCACGTCGTTGGCGGGCAACGACGGGGCGATGACGATCGTTATCATCAGGCCCAGCCCCAGCTTTACCCGCTTGGGGATCGCACGTTCACTGAGGATGGGCGCCGTTGAAATGAGAGCCAGTACGCGCAGTAACGGCCAGAAATACAGGTTCAGCCAGTAAAGCCATTGATCGCTCGTCACCTGCAGCATGGCGTCGCCTACCCGATGATGTAGGGGATATTGCTGAACAGCGTACGTACGTAGTCCAGCAACAGGTTAAGCATCCACGGCCCGGCCACAATAATGGCGATAAAGACCGCGACAATTTTCGGAATGAACGATAGCGTCATTTCGTTAATTTGGGTTGCCGCCTGCAGGATGCTGATAATCAGCCCTGTCACCAGAGCGACCAGTAACAACGGTGCGGCGAGGGCAAGGGCAACTTTCATCGCCTCGGTGCCCATCATCATGACCGATTCAGGTGTCATTTCGCGCCTCTAACTGTAAAAACTTTGCGCCAGTGAGCCGACAAGCAGTTGCCAGCCGTCAACCAGCACAAACAGCATTAGCTTAAACGGCAGCGCGATGGTGGCGGGCGGTACCATCATCATCCCGAGCGCCATCAGCACGCTGGCAATCACCAGGTCGATTATCAAAAAAGGAATGAAAATCGTAAAACCTATCTGGAAAGCCGTTTTCAGTTCGCTGGTGACATAGGCTGGTAGCAGAATTCGCATCGGTACCGCTTCTGGTCCCTGCAGTGGTCCGCTGTTCGCCAGACGCGCAAACAGCGCCAGATCGGCCTCACGGGTCTGGCGTAGCATAAACTCACGTAGCGGCTGTGCACCTTTCTCTATCGCTTCCTGCATGGAGATCTTTTCTTCGCTGAACGGCTGATACGCGTCAACATAGATTTTGTCGATCACCGGGGACATGATGAAAAAAGTCAAAAAAAGCGCCAGTCCGAGTAACACCTGGTTTGGCGGGGCTGATGGGGTACCTAGCGCATTACGTAACAGACCGAAAACAATGATGATGCGGGTGAAGCTGGTCATCATCAGCAAAATAGCGGGCAGGAACGTCAGCGAAGTGATAAATACCAGCGTTTGCACCGGTAACGTCCAGCTTTGTCCGCCGCCGGGCAGCGGCTGGCTAACCAGACCGGGAAGCTGGGCAATGGCCACCGGACTGAACAGCCACAAGCTGAGCAGCGTAAAGGATAACAAACGGCGCATCAGGATCTCCCAGGACGCTTGATCAAAGTCTTCATCATGGCCTGGAAATCCGCAGGGGAGGCCGGCTTTTCGTCTGCAACTATGGGGGCTGGGGGTAGGGTATGCAGCACGTTAATTTGCGCAGCGGTCACGCCCAGCACCAGACGCGCGTCCTCAATCTCAACAATCACCACACGTTCGCGCGGGCCCAATGAGGTGCTGGCCGTGATTTTCAGTCCTCGCGTACTGGCCCCTTTGGGTGCAAAGCCCAGGCGCTTAATGACCCAGGCTGCGGCGAGGATCAACACGATAATCCCAAGCAGCGCGCCGCTGACCTGCACCAACGGTGAACCGGGTACGGCGGCGGGCTGAGAGACAGTAGCCTGGGTGTTCATCATTAACGACTCAGACGACGCATACGCTCAGACGGCGTAATAATGTCAGTGATGCGCACGCCGTATTTATCTGCGACGACAACGACTTCGCCCTGGGCAATCAGGTAACCGTTGATCAGAATATCCAGCGGCTCGCCCGCCAGACCGTCCAGCGCGACGACGGAGCCCTGCGTCAGGCGCAGCAGCTCTTTGATGGTCATGCGGGTACGGCCCAGTTCGACAGTCAGTTTGACCGGAATGTCCATGATCAGGTCGATATCCTGCAATGTGCCGCTGACGTCACCGCCACCTAGCTGCTGGAATACCGCATCTGCCGCGCTTTTGGTGGTGGTCGTTGTTTGCTCATTTAACGCGTCAGCCCACAGATCGTCCAATGCACCAGTGTTCTCATCGGACGGATTATTCATGTCACTCATTTGGGCTGTTCCTCATTCAGCGAATTCAAAATCGGGTTTATCAAATGTTCTACGCGTAACGCATACTGACCGTTTACGGTGCCATATTGGCTGGTCAGCACAGGCACGCCGTCCACATGAGCAATAATGCGGTCGGGTTTTTCAATCGGCAGCACATCGCCGGGTTTGAGCTTTAAAATCTGCGACAGGCGCAGCGGAATGTCGGCAAAGTTCGCCACCAGCTCCAGCTCGGAATGCTGAACCTGACGTACCAGGTTATTACGCCAGTTCTGATCCTCATTACGCGAGTTTTCCAGCGGCGGGTTAACCAGCAGCTCGCGCAACGGTTCAATCATGCTGAAGGGCAGACAGATATTAAATTCACCGGTCAGGTTGCCAATTTCAACGTGGAACGGGGTATTCACCACAATGTCGTTAGGTGAGGTGGTGATATTGGTAAATTTCACCTGCATTTCCGAACGCACGTACTCCACTTCCAGTGGGTTGATCGCTTTCCAGGCATCGCTGTAGCTTTCCAGCGCCAGCTTCAGCATGCGGTTGATAACGCGCTGTTCGGTATGCGTAAATTCGCGACCTTCCACCTTTGTCGGAAAGCGTCCATCACCGCCAAACAGGTTATCGACGGCGATAAACACCAGACTCGGTGAGAACACCACCAGACCCGTACCGCGCAGCGGTTTCAGGTGGATCAAGTTCAGGTTGGTTGGTACCGGTAAGTTACGCGCGAACTCGTGATACGGCTGGATGCGGATTGCACCCACGGTAATATCCGGGCTACGGCGCAACAGGTTAAATAATCCCATCCGGAACTGGCGTGCGAAGCGTTCGTTGATGATCTCAAGCGCCTGCAAACGCTCACGAACGACGCGGCGCTGGGTGTTGGGATCGTACGGACGAATATTGCTTTCGTTTGCAATACCGGAAATAGGTTCGTCTTTGGTGTCGCTATCGCCGTTAAGCAATGCGTCAATTTCAGCCTGAGAAAGAATACTGTCGCCCATGTCTTTACCGCAGAATAAAAGCTGTATAAAGAACGTCGGTAACAACCTGTTTCGGCTGCCCGACAACGAGCGGAGTCGCAAGCGTCTCTTTGATGGAAGTAATCAACTGCTGCTTACCTTGCTCAGTGGCGAGCGTGGCGGCATTCTGACGTGAAAACAGCAGCAGCAAACGGCTGCGCACTTCCGGCAGATATTCGCTTAGGCGCGCGCGCGTCGCTTCGTCCTTCATACGCAGCGTAACCCCAATGTACAGCACGCGATCCGCATCACCCAGATTGACGGTAAACGTATCCAGCGCAAAAAACACCGGGGCTGGCGGTGGGGCCGGTTCCGCGCTAACGCTGGCGGACGGCTGCTGCTGCATTCGCCAGTAGCTATATCCCGCAGTTGCGCAGGCGGCGAGGGTAATTAACACCAGCAGAGGGATCCAAATAGCGCGTTTACTCTTTTTGTTAATCGCGGAGTCAGTCATCAGATACGAGCTTCCTGTTTCGGTACAGCTTATGGGCTGATTATCCCGTGTCCTGTCCCCGACAAAGCGTGGAAAAGACGCGGATAATCATGCTACCTCTGGCGTTAGGCGAAGATGTCTACTGCGCCGTCACCGCGCGCGGCGGCTTGCAATGAAGCCGGGGCGGCCAGAGCGGCGTCATCTTCGCCGGCAAAAATGTCTTGTCCCTGAGAGCGCCCGGCCTGTTGCTGCTGGGCAGAAGATTGCTGCTGGCCGGCGAAGCTTTCGCTGCTAATGCTGCTTTGCCCCAACTGGATCCCGCTTTCAGCCAACTGAGTCCGCAGCATAGGTAACGCCGCTTCCAGCGCCGCGCGCACGTGACTGTGTGGTGACACCATTTGCAGTTGCGCCTGGTTGTCATCGATCTTGAGGGAGATTTGCACCTGGCCCAGGTCTTGTGGATGTAAGCGCAGTTCTGCGCTTTGCTGGCCCTGGCGGGTGAATAGCGTGACGTGCTGGCTTAGTGATTGCTGCCATTCGTGGCTACCCAGCGGGGCGCTCAATACCGGTGCGGCTGCGGGGAGCGGCTGTGCGTGGGGTTGCGCCGCCGGTGGCGATATCACCGCGCCAACGCTTACCGGGGATGGGGTGCTTTCCATCTCCGCGTGGGTGGTTGCGGCAGCTGTCAGCGGGGTTAAGGTCGGATTGCGGGTCTGGTCGCCGCCATTAGTTTGAATTGCGGCATCTGCCTTGCCTTTTTTCACTTCACCAACTGGTAGTTCTACGCGGCTATCCGTAGCACCACCGGACGTATTGCTGCGTAACAACGTGGTCAGCGTGGTGTCTGCCGGGGTGGGCGTGATTTCACCGGCTGGCGTGGTGATGGGCTGGCCCGGCAGCATGGCAAACAGCGCGCTCAGGTTCGCCAGATTTTCATCGCTTAGCGTGGTGGTCTTATCATCGTGTAGCGCGGCTTTGCCTGTCGCCGTCAGGGCGTTTACCTTCAACGACGGCGTGAGTGCCGACAACAACTGCTGGGCGTCGGTCAGGTCGGCAAGCGTTGCGTCCGTTATTCCGCCTTTTTGTGCCAGCAAATCCGTTGACTTTGTGGCCTGGCCGCTATCGTCATGTGGTTGCAGCAACCCTTTTTGTAGTTTGCTACCTGCTGCCTGGATATCGGCCAGCGACAGCGGGGCATCTTTTCCCTGCACGTCGTCCACGCCTAGCGCGCCAGCCAGCAGTGCTAAAAAATCCTCGGGCGAATCGACCGCTTTTCCTGACTGAAGACCTGCGGCGATGTCGATGTCGGTAGTAATCAGTTGGGGCAACGTAATCATTCGGGTTTCCTCATAGCTGCACGCTGAGCAAATTCATCCATTTTTTTCTGATCCAGGCGGTTTTCAGCCAGTAAGGCCGCCGTGGTTTGTCGGTCTTGCAGCGTTTTCCAGGCCTGCAGCCGCTGTTTTTTATCGCGCCAGCTGTTCAGTGCCAGCTCAACTTTTTGCGTCCACTGATTCAGCTGTTGGCGATGCTGGTCTATCGCTTTTTCCAGCGTCTGAATAAATTGCTGGTAGTTGATCCAGCGGTTACTGGTGATCCCCTGACCCATATCACTATTGAGATTGTTTCGGTACTCATGCTGATAATCGATCAGCATCTTTAATTGTTCTTCTGCCTGCTGACATCCGCGCCGCATTTCTCCCAATAAGATAGCTGCGTCATCGACTTCTTTTTCAGCCAGGTCTTTCAGTGTTGCCAGTGCACCATGTTGTGCCATGACCTATGCTCTCCTGCTTAATCACACATCAGGGAAAATCAGATCCAGAGCCTGCAGAGAATCTTCCCAGTCAGCCCGTTCAAAGATACCTTGCTGTAAAAAGGCTTCCAGCTGCGGCCATAAGGTGATGGCTTTATCCAGCATCGGGTCACTGCCTCTGGCATACGCGCCCACGCTGACTAAATCACGGTTACGCTGGAAACTGGACAGCAGCTGTTTAAAGTTACGCACCCGCGCATAGTGTTTTTCGCTGATGAGCGAGGTCATTGCACGGCTGATTGAGGCTTCGATATCAATGGCCGGATAATGGCCCGCTTCCGCCAGGTGACGGGACAGCACGATGTGGCCGTCGAGGATCGCACGCGCGGAATCGGCAATTGGATCCTGCTGGTCATCGCCCTCGGTCAGTACGGTATAAAATGCCGTGACCGAACCGCCGCCGTGGATACCGTTCCCGGCGCGTTCCACCAGCGCCGGTAATTTGGCGAACACCGAGGGTGGATAGCCTTTGGTTGCGGGCGGTTCGCCGATGGCCAGTGCGATTTCACGTTGCGCCATGGCGTAGCGGGTGAGGGAATCCATAATCAGCAGGACGTGCAGTCCGCGATCGCGAAAATCTTCAGCAATACGCGTGGCATAGGCGGCGCCCTGCATGCGCAGTAGTGGAGAAACATCCGCTGGGGCGGCGATCACTACCGAGCGTGCGCGACCATCGGCACCGAGGATATTTTCGATAAAGTCTTTTACTTCGCGTCCACGTTCGCCAATTAAACCAACGACGATGACATCGGCCTGGGTATAGCGCGCCATCATGCCGAGCAGGACGCTTTTACCCACGCCGGAACCGGCGAACAGGCCCATACGCTGGCCGCGACCGACGGTTAACAGCGCATTGATGGGGCGCACACCGGTATCCAGTACGTGCTCAATGGCGGTACGTTGCAGCGGGTTAAACGGTGGTGTAATTAACGCCCCGGTTTCGGTGGTGTCGGGTGCGGGCAGACCGTCGAGCGGTTTCCCGCTGCCGTCGAGCACGCGGCCAAGCAGGGCTGGACCCAGCGGCAACTGCTTGCCACTTTGCAGGCCTTCACCAGCAATGTTTTTCGCGTACACGCGTGCGCCGGGTAAAACGCCTTCCACCTCTTCAAGCGGCATCAGAAACAGACGCTGGCCGTTAAAACCGACCACTTCGCTTTCGACTTCCTGAGTGTCGTTGCCGTTCTGACGCTCAATCACGCAGGTTGCGCCCAGCGGTAATTGTAAGCCTGTGGCTTCCAGCACCAGTCCCGTGGCGCGGGTCAGACGCCCGTAGCGACGCACAGACGGCAACAGCGACATTTTCTCTTCGAAGTTATCCAGCGAGGTGAGCCAGCGGGTCAGACGTGTGGTCATTACACGACTCCCGGTGCAGCCAGACGGCAGAGTTCCTGCCAGCGGGTGGCGACGCTGGCGTCCAGATCGCCTTCATCGGCTGAGACTTTACACCCGCCATGATGCAGGGTCGGGTCGCCGCGCAGTCGCCAGCCGTGCAGACTGAGGGTTGCGCCGAGCATCTCTTCTACACGCTGGAGATCGTCCGGGTGCACGCGCAACTGAGGTTTGCCGCTAAACAGCGGCTCCTGCTGCAGCAACTGTTGGATTTGTTTAATTAGCGCGGCGTTATCGACGATCGGCGTCTGGCCAATCACCTGACGTGCGGCTTCCAGTGCCATCTGCATCAGGCGCGAGGCAATCACGCTGTCCAGCGCGTCCAGCGTATTTTGAAACTCACTTACTAACTGCTGCATGCGGGCGTGAATCGGCGCATGCTGTGCGCGGGCCTGCGTCTGACCTTGATCCAGCCCCTGCGCTAACCCATCCTGATAACCCTGTTCATGGCCTTTTTGCCGGCCTTCTGCCAGTCCGGCGTTATAGCCTTGTTCATGTGCCTGTAGTTGCAGCTGTGCCAGCTGTTGCTCAAGTTGCTGTTCAGCGGACAGCTGTGGTTCTGCCGCTTCGTCCGTCTGCTGGGGGCTACTGTCATCGGCCAGCACGAACTCTGCCAATGGCGGTGCGAGGTCGTCCGGGGTCCAGACTTTCCACGGCAGTTCGTTAGACATAGGTATCCTCGCCGCTGCCAATCACCATCTCGCCGGTTTCCGCCAGACGACGCACAATAAGCAGAATCGCTTTCTGTTCGTTTTCCACCTGCGACAGACGTACCGGGCCACGGTTGGCGAGGTCGTCGCGCAGAATATCGGCGGCACGTTGTGACATGTTGCGCAGGAATTTCTCGCGCAGCGGCTGTTCGGCACCTTTCAGGGCAATCAGCAGCGACTCGGAATCCACTTCCTGCAGCAGGCGCTGGATACTGCGATCGTCGACGTCCACCAGGTTTTCGAACAGGAACATCTCGTCGATAATTTTCTGTGCCAGTTCGCCGTCGAATTCGCGTACGGCGGTAATGACCGCTTCTTCCTGCTGCGTTTTCATCAGGTTGATAATTTCTGCTGCCGTTCTCACGCCGCCCATTTTGCTGCGCTTCAGATTCTGGCCGTCGAGCAGGCCATTCAGCACTTCGGTCAGTTCCGCCAGCGCGGCTGGCTGCACGCCACCGAAGGTGGCAATACGTAACATCACATCGTGGCGTAAACGCTCGTCGAACAGCGCCAGAATATCGGCAGCCTGACCTCGTTTGAGGTGTACCAGAATGGTGGCGATGATCTGCGGGTGCTCGTCGCGGATAAGGTCGGCGGCGCTTTGCGGCTCCATAAAGTTAAGCGTTTCAATACCGCTGGTGGTATCACGGGTTTCCAGAATATCTTCCAGCAGGCTGGAGGCGCGCTCTTCGCCCAGCGCTTTCACCAGTACCGAACGCAGATATTCGTTGGCGTTAATGTTCAGCGCAGCAAACTGCTCGGCTTCTTGTTCAAACTCGGCCAGCACCTCGGTCAATTGCTTATTGGAGATCTGCCGCACGTTGGCCATCGCCGTACTGAGGGTCTGCACTTCGCGCGTGGACAGATGCTTAAACACCTCTGCCGCGCGATCTTCGCCAATGGTCATCAGTAAAATGACGCTTTTATCGGTGCCGCTTAGATTACTCATGTTCGTTATTTATCCACTGACGGATGACCAGCGCCACTACACGCGGATCGTTATCTGACATTTCACGAATACGCTGGCTCATAACTTCTGCGCCCAGGCGCTGGTTCGTACGACGCTGTTGGGTTTGCTCGTCTTTGCTGAGACGAACTTCTACCGCGTCTTCGGTTTCCTGACGAGCGCGCGTTTGTTCTTGTGCGACTTTTGCCTCTTCGCTGCGGCGTGCCAGCTGTGGACGGACCGCTTTACGCCACAGGATCCACGCCACCAGCAGAACCAGTAACCAACGTCCGGCAACCATCAGCTGCTCAATAAAGGACTGCTGTTGCCAGAACGGCAGTTCACCGCCAGCATCATCGGTTGCCGTGAAGGGCGAGTTCACCACGTTCAGGGTATCGCCGCGCTTGTCGGAGAAGCCCATGGCTTCGCGGGTCAGATCCTCAATCTGTTTCATCTGATCGGCGGTCAGCGGCAGCGGTTTACCGTCTGGCAAGGTTTTATAGTTAACCACCACCGCCACGGAGAGACGCTGCACGTCGCCGACGTTCATTTTGGTATGGCGAATAGTACGGTCGACTTCATAATTACTGGTTTCATTGCGCTGAGTACTGCGCGGTCCTGCGTTCGCGTTATTGGCCGTCTGCGTGGTTTGCGCATTTTGCTGATTAGCCGGTGGCGTATTGATCGGCGCAGTATTCGCCGGGGCGGGCTGATTCGACAACGCGCCCGGTACGCCGCCAGGCGCGCCGCTTCCCAGTTGTTCGCTGACATTGAGCTGGCGTGAACGCAGCACGGCCCGCGACTCGTCGCCGTTCGGGCTGTACTGTTCTTCGGTTTGCTCTTTATTGGCAAAATCCAGCTGTGCGGTGACCTGCGCGTGGACGTTACCATTACCGACAATCGGTGACAGGATCGATTCGATACGACGCTGAACGCGACCCTCGACGTCGCTGGCATATTTCAGCTGTGCGTCGTTCAGGTCACGGCTACTGGTATTTGACTGAGTTAACAGGTGACCGGCCTGATCGACCAGCGTGACGTTACCCGGTGGTAAACCGGCTACAGCGCTGGAAACCAGATGAGTAACTGCACTAATTTGACCTTCATCCAGCGCCCGGCCCGGTTCCAGATTCACGGTAACGGAGGCTGAAGGGGATTTTTGCTCACGAACAAACAATGAAGGCTTTGGCATTGCCAGATGGACGCGAGCGCGTTTCACCGGCCCCAGTGTTTCAATGGTACGAGCCAATTCGCCTTCCAGCGCACGCTGGTAATTCACCTGTTCGCTAAACTGGCTGATACCAAACTTTTCCTGGTCCAGCAGCTCAAAGCCCACCGCGCCGCCTTTCGGCAAACCTTGTTGGGCAAGACGCAAACGCAGTTCATGCACTTTATCCGCGGGAACTTCGATAGCGCCGCTTCCTTCGGTGAAGCGATAGGGAACGTTCATTTGCGTCAGTTGGGTGACGATGGCCCCGCCGTCCTGATCGGAAAGGTTGCTGAACAGCGTGCGGTAATCTGGCGCTTTGGCCCACAGGACCATTGCCACGATGATAGCGACAGCAGCAGCGCCCGCTACGATCAGAGGAATTCTGGGATTCGCGCGCAGGCGATTTAACCACTCGAGAGGTTTCAGTGGGGTTGCAGTCGATGCAGTCGCACTCATCTCGCACCTCGTGGATTATCGTGGACGGCGTTTTTTGCAAAGTGGAACAAGACTCACTCCCGGGTCAGCAAACTCGAAAAATTGACCGTCACATTATTTGCGGTTTCAAATTTTTCTATGCGCCAAAAACCGAGGGTTTTTATCGTTATTTAGCGCCTTTATCTTATTGACGAGCTGGTAATCTCTGCTATGTGAAAAATCATCCAGGGGATCAGAATGTCGGCAATACAGGGGATTGAAGGGGTCATCAGCCAGCTACAGGCCACGGCGACGTCAGCGAAGATGCAGGAGTTGCAGCCACAACCGACCGTGAGCTTTGCCGGTCAGCTGCATGTTGCGCTAGACAGGATCAGCGATGTGCAAACCGCCTCTCGCGTGCAGGCAGAAAAATTTACCCTGGGTGAGCCGGGCATTGCGCTGAATGATGTGATGACCGATATGCAAAAAGCCTCAGTCTCAATGCAGATGGGTATTCAGGTACGTAATAAACTGGTATCAGCCTACCAGGAAGTGATGTCCATGCAAGTTTAGGTTACATAACTTACTGATATTTATTGTTAATACCCATCCGATCCTACTGCGTGGGGCATGGGTGGGGCAAACTCACTCAATTTCTGGTTGAGTATGAGTACCTGGTCCTGGTTGTTTTCTGCCATCCAGGATCCGTACACCCGGTAAACCATTTGCGCGTCGGTGTGGCCCATTTGCTTCGCGATGAAGTTAGGGTTTGCGCCGGCAGCTAACGACCAACATGCATAAGTGTGTCGTGACTGGTATGCTCTGCGATAGCGAACTCCGGCACGTCGCATTGCCGCCTCCCACGACTGGTTGATCGATCCCACTGCGTAATGATGCCCGGCACGGCCATTGCGCGATACGTTTTGCGGGTTGAACACGAATGTGCATGGATGCACATCGGTACGACCGTATTCACGAAGCTTAACCTCAACTTGATATTGCTTGCCCAGCCTTGTCATTTCAGCTTGTTTCTTCAACACATCAATGGCTGGCTGAATAAGGTTTATGATTCGATCCGTTCCGGCCTCCGTTTTGGGAAGGGTGAACTCCTTCGTTAACGTGTGGTTGCGACGGATCATCATAGTTCCCGCTTTCAGGTCGATATCTTCCCATGCCAGCGATACCAGCTCTCCATGCCTCACCCCTGTGTACACGGCCAGAGACCACATGTTTTTCAATTGCTGATGAGTACATGCGTTAATCAGTCTGACGAACTCCTCTCGTGTGAGCGGATCTGGTTCAGTGCGTGATCGTTTGAGCATGGAAATGCCGTTAAACGGATTCGCCTTAACATAACCACTGTCAGCAGCGAAGTTAAACATGCCTGACATTGTTCTCATGTAGTTGTTGACGGTTCTGACAGATCTTCCTTTTACTGGTGTCTTCTGTCCTGTCTTCAATACGTGATAACCGGTTAGCAACTCCTTCCTGATAAACAGCAGGTCTTCTTGTGTCACCGCAGATGCCAGCTTGTCCCCACCAATTCTCGGTATCATGTTGCGCGCTATAGATGAATAGCGTGACATCGCGTTGGTGCTGATCTCCATGCGCTTCAAATCAAGCCACTTGTTCGCCAACTCGAGCACAGTGGTTTCCTTATTCTCGACTCCGAATTTCTTCAGGTTCGGCGAATCAGGGAACTGGGTCGCATAGTTGAAGTTACCGGTCTTTATCGCGAAGCACACCGACGCGCGCAGCTCGCCAGCGATCTTCCTGTTTTTTGGTGTATCCGGCACGCCTAGGCTTTCACGCACCCGGCCGCCTTTATAGATGAACCATATGCGGAGCGTTCCGCCATGGTTCTCCACGCCTGTTGGGTATGCTGACTTAGCCATTATTCCCTCCTGACGTCCAAGAGCCCGCTAAGCATAAACGGATCTTCATTGGCGCGCACCCGGCTGTTTCTTTGACATGCTCTCAACCCACTGGTCGACAGCCTTGCGGTTGTACATGCACTCACTGTTTTCTTTTGGATTTCCGTCAGGTGCAACGTGAAGATATTCGCGTCCAACCATCCAAGACTTTTTACGAGCTGCCTCGATAGTTCCCGGGCGAAGTCCGGTAATCTCGACGAGCTTCTCTTGTGTTACCCAGTCGTTGGGCACAATTAAGGTCATTTTGCTCATGGGTGTCTCCAGGCAAAAAGAATGCCCTCGCAATGGAGGGCAAATGGGGGATAACGTGGCAGTGCATCGCACCCAATAGCCAGCTCATAACTGGCTATCAGTTGCGTTCAGTAGGTAAGGAGGTCAAGCTTTGCATTCAATTCTGTCGCTGACTCACTACTAAGAAATCCCTCCATTTCGTCATTGCTAATCAAGTCAGCGATTACGTCTTTCTGTTCATCAGTAAAATAGTCCTTGCGATAGTCATAGAATGCCGCGGCAACAACTCGACCACCGGCAATATCCATGTCGGCGCTAACTGGCGGTTCCTTTCCATCTTCAAACTCAACGACAAATGTCATCTTCCCCATACTCTCTCCTCATGCCGCCCGCATAGCGCGGAGGCGTTTTAAGTGTTCTGCTGTTTCAAGTTCGGCGCGTATCTGTGCCGCCTCGTGTGGGTCGAGGTGCTCGAAATCGTTATTAAAGCGGTCTATTGAAGCGGTGTTGACCCGGCCTTGTCGCCAGTAGCGGACTATCTGTGATGTGACTGAATGGATTATGACGGGCCAGTTATGCTGGTCAGCGTATATCTGACCCCGTTGAATTAGCTGGAACATTGGCTGACTCCTGCAAAAGAAGGAAGACGATTGCCACGGCGCGAAGTGGGTTACGATGGATGACACTAATTCCAGATTCGTGTGATGCCTGCCATACCGTCTTACCTGATGGGGAAAGTCCGATCCTATGTTTCTTCATTACCGGGAAAAGCTCTTCAGCACGACGTAGCGGGAAATAACCGGTGTTCTGTACTGTGTTGAACCAGTTCCATGACAGATTGGCGCCGGTAGTTTCATACGGGTGAATGGTGGCGCTGTATTTTGGTTTGAGGAAATATGCCAGCCTGACGCTAATCTCCCCATCACTCAGCTTGCTGTAATCCATCACATCCTCCCAATTTTCTTACGCAATTCCTGCTCACCCTGACACTCAACGCACATCGTGCATCCCGGATACGCTTTCCGGCGCGCATCAAGTAACTTGTCACCGCACTCCTCACAGTGCGTTGCTGATACTGCTGAGTGGTTGAGTCTGTGCATGCTCAGTGCCGCGTCACGCTGCAAATCTTCAAGCTGTGATGCGTTATCGATAATGTCAGCCATAGTCAGTGCTCCATGAACTGTCGGTTAATTCGGTTGAAGGTGAACGCGAGAAAATAAAAAGGCCGCATTAGCGACCTTGTGATTCGTTTGGTTAGCGTCATGATTCGACTCCGTACCGGCCTTGCATTCGACCGATGCTGCTAACGAATGCCACCAGGCTGATACCAAGCGGCGCAATTTTCTGGTGATGCTTCTTGAGGGTAGGCGGCACGACTGCATTCCATTTCGGCTTAGGCCTGCATTTCAGTGCCTGCTGAATCTCTGCCACGCATTTACGTCCCTGTGTGCGGATAGCGTTATCCTGTTCTGGTGTCATGCTGACTCCGTTTTCATCACATCAATCGCGTAGCCTGGGAGTAACTGAACCGCCTGACCGTCGCACTGATTACCCCATACATCGAAGTCATGCGACGACTGGCGAGCGAATAGCTCAATTCGAGGAACGTCTCCGAGCAGTTGCACCAGTTTCTCGCGAACTAGATCCGGCTTGCGGGAATTTTCCAGCCGCGGCGCGGTGATGTGCTGGCAGATGGAAGCGTCCATGCGCTCTGGCAACTTGCCGCGCACTGCAAACAGGCAGTCTTCGCTATTCGCCCTGGTCATGTGGCCCATTCCGATCGCACTGTTACCCTTGTGCTTATTCGTCTTATGCCAGGTGAATCCCTTCATGGTCATCATGCGGAATCCCCACGCTTCGACAACCTTCAGCGCCTCAGTCGGCTGAGTCGGAACCCACCACATCGCCAGAAGACAACTATCAGCCGCCAGATCCCATACCGGTAGCCGGCAGATATCCTGCACTGTCATCACTGGGTATTTGAACCCGGCACCCCGATCTCCGTCGGCGGCTTTATCTCGGTATGTCCATGGTGGGTCGGCGTAGATAAGAGTGTATTTGCCTGTCATCAGTCGCTCCTTGTATGCCCGAACTTTCCACGATGCTCGCGCATGCGGTCGTCTACGTAGGTTGGTTGAACCGGTCCGACTGCCATCCAAATCGGCCTGAATGACGCCTCTAAGTTTGCGTACCAGACTTCCTTTTCGTGCAACTCCAGAAGCCTGTCTTCCATGGTTGGCTTCTTGAAATCGTCATTAGCGATAGCTGCGAAACATCGTGCCAGCACCTCAGCTTTGGTGCCTGATTTTTTAGGCGGGCGCAGATATCCCGCCACGGTGAGAGGTGCCGACATTTGATGCTCCTGATTAAATGGCGTGGATAGCGTGACGAGGGAAGGGAAGAGTTACCGGTGCAAAGGGAATTTCATCGTCGAAATTCATCGGCGGCTCGTTGTTCTGATTTGCCGGTGGTTGTTGCGCCCGTGATTGCTGTTGACGGGGCTGGTCGTTTCCAGAAGTACCACGAGGAGGCAAATCGATATCCCGCACCAGGATAGTCGGCGTCTGCATCTGCGTTCCGTCCTGCTTAGTCCATTCTTCAATAACGAACTCACCTGAGACCGTTACCTTCGCGCCTTTGACGATGGCTACAGATAACTTCTCGGCCATAGCCCCGAACATTTTGCAGTTGAGCCACGATGTTTTCTCGTTTTCACCAAACCCGGTCTTTGCAGGAATGGAGAATGAGCTAATGTTCTTGCCATTCGGAGTGACACGGAGAACCGCGTCTTTACCGACATTGCCTGATACTGTAATTACGTTAATTGCCATCATGCCGCCTGTTGTGTTTTAAGTTCTTTGCCGCGTGTACGGTAGGTTTCTGTACAGCGTTCTTCGTGAGGCTTTGATCCGCCCAACTTAGGCCATGCTTCTTTGTATGCTGCGATCAGCTCTTCAAGTGATTCACTCACCGCCGCCTTACCAGCAAACTCTTTGAGAGCCTCTTCTGCCTGTTGTGGAGATACGTGGTGAATATCAGCATCAGCATCAATGGCAGTCTGTTCTGTCGGTATACAGAAGGTCTGGAACGCCGCGTATTTGTAGGCGATCGACATAGCTTTGTTCGTGGCCTTATCGCCGCTATCCATTGCTTCTCCATACGTCACAATCGTGTGCATGCTACCGTCCTCAGTAGCCACGAAATCGAATTCAGCCTTGACGACAACGTAGAACAAAACGCCGCCTTTCTGCGTTACACGTTCCGTTACGGTGCGCTCTGTAATGCGTGGAAGGATGACAAGGCCATGCTTAGCTAGCATCGGTGCCAGAGCGTTATATACCTGGTCGATTCCACGGAATGAAAATCCTTGCTGCCGGTTTTCCCGGTCTTTGCTGATTCCAACTTCAGCCATATCCCGGGCTACCGCGCTAATCGCTGCGTAAACTTTTTTCTGTTCCATAATTTCCTCAGAATGGAAGTTCGGAAGTGTTAGCCAGGAACTCGCATTTATTCAGGCGCTCACGTTTAGCCATAGAAAGGCAGAAGCTTTTCATCGACTTGTTACCTGACTTGCGCCAGTAAAGCGCCTCTGTAACGTGGTACTGGCGCTTAATGCGACTGAGCTCTGGTGTTGTTGCTAAATCAACTGGGATCATCTTTCACCTCAGTAGTTAATTTGTGTTCTCGGTACCAGGCCATCCATCATCGCCTTCAGGACTTCGATCGCCTGTTCGCGTGAAATGCTGGTATTAGCGGTGAGTGCGTTAACGATTTCAGTACCAACAGCCTTGCGGTGCTTAACATCAGCTTCACGAGCTGTCTTTTCGTCGGCGATGCGCTTCTCTTCTGCCAGGCGGGCAGCTTCTTTCGCTTCAGCTTCACGCTTAATTCGATCTGCCTCTTCCTGGGCTTTACGCTTCTCTGCTTCAATAGCTTCCTGCTTTTCACGTTCTGCACGAGCAGCCGCTGCTGCTGCCGCATATTCAGCGCGTTCCCGCTCTTGCTTAGCCAGTAATTCAGCCTGTGCTCTTGCTGCAATCGCATCCTCTTCGCGTTTCTTCGCTGCCGCCAGTTCAGCAGCAGCTTTCTCTTCGGCTTCGCGCTTGGCCTGTTCTGCAGCCTGACGCTTCAACTCTTCTTCATGAGCAACTCGCTGGCGTTCTGCTTCGGCTTTCTTCTCTTCCACTTCGCGGTCAAATGCGTCGTTCATCAGCAGGGCCATTTCATGGTCTGATTCACGCTGCTTTTTAAGAACTTCGGCTGCTGCCTTTTCTTCAGCCTCAATACGCAGACGCTCTTCTTCAGCAGCTTTCTCTGCTGCAATACGTTCCTGCTCGGCTTCCCACTCGGTAAGCGGTCGGCGGGTGGCATCGCGAAGCTCATCACACGCATCAACGAAGCGCTTAATTTCAGCCTCAGCGGGGCGCACGGCTTCTTTCAGACGTTTCAGGTACTCACGCCCTGGCTTTTCGATGGCCGTCTTACTGCGTGATACCGACGCCGCCAGAGATGCCACACGGTCACGTCCTTTCTTCGTGCTCAGATCCGGCACTTCGTTAACAGCCTGGCGGATCTGCTCAAGGTAATCATCAAGGCCGCCAGACTTGTACAGCGCTGGAGCCTGTTCCGCTTTAATCTCGATGACGGTTAAATCCGTTACTTCACTCATGGTCTCTCCTGAAATTTGGTTGTGCGCTTCCCGTCTGCGATAGCCGGACGAGTAGGGGGGGGTGGGGTTGAATTTAGTATTTACTTGTCAGATAGCATCTTGGAGAAGGCGTCGGTCATTTCTCTTTTGAAGAGGTCAATATCAGATTGCATATCTTTGAATGTGACGTTTTTTCGCGATTTTTGCAGCGTGTATCCGCAGCGGGCCATATACCAAAGGAAGGTGTCAACCACATAGATATGACCATCACGCGGGTTGCCATTTTCGTCTGCATTTTTAATGGTGTTATGCATGGCTTTGAACACATCTTTCTGGTCGTGAAAGTCACGCATGAACTCAGGAAGATATTCACCACTTACTAGCCATTTAGATAAAGGGTCCATAATCATTTCCTGTGCCACGGAAAACCAATTGCCGCCTTCATATCGTTGTAGGCCGACATCCACATCACCGAATCACCTATGAATCTGGCGATTAGCGCTTTGTTCTGAGCTGCACGAAGCATGTTGTGATTAATCATGATTTACCCTCCACCTGCTGCAATAACCCGGCAATGTGCATCTGCCGACTTGTCATTGTGATTTTCTCGCGAGGTTTATCGACTGATGAGAGTTGCCACTCGTTGTCGTTGAGTTTTGATGCGTGGTACTGCTTGCCATTGTGGGTGACTTTCATGATGTCTCCCGGGCGCGGAGCATTGCGTCGGCCATTAAATATGCGTCAGCCGCAACTCCGTCTCTCCATCCATCTTGGAATCCTTCAACTTCCGCATGATTGAGGTATTGCGCGAAACACAAACCAACGGCCTTAGCTGCGAAGTAGTCACGCAGAGTCATGCCGGATTCACTTTGCCAATCTGAGTTGTGCCCAACATTGCCTAATTCTGGGAAAGCTGGACCGCCATTATTTTGATTGCTCATAATCATCTCCGCGCTTAAGCCGCGCCGCTGAACGTAAAGACCTCTGCATGCAATTTTCATCGCTGCAAAATTAAGCGGTGGATAGCCGCCGTGATAACAGAGCACCCTCGTGAAGGCGCTGTGGTATCAGTAATAAAAAACCCGCCGGAGCGGGTTAGTCTGTGTAAGCAATGTATTTAAACTTGCCATTTCCAAAGTGCTCGAATCGCCCTCCGAAGGTTCCCTTCACCTCTTTTTCTACTTCTTGCCAGGTAAGATGCTCTGGATAGACACCTTCCTTTATCATTGAGCAACCGCTGTGCATTTTTGATATCCAGTCGATTTTCGTCGGATCCAGAACCCTGCGTTTTGTTTCAACTAATGCAAACGGGCCGCCTACGCTGATAGCTGATATGTCGCGAACGCAAAGAGGGTCATCAGCTGCGCGCCAGCCACACTCAGGGCACCACATATCTGCATCAGTATGGTAATGGCATGGGGCGGAAAGGTGGCAACTGCAGTCCTCAGCTTCCTCAAGTTCAATGATTCCAGAGCACCCGTCTCGCTCGCATTGTTCACCCTCGCAATAACCGAGTTTTTCCATCGCCTTACCCTCTGTTTGTATCGTGAGCTAATAAAAAGGCCGCCAGTTAGGCAGCCGTTTCTGTTTTAATGAGAGCTATCATCCTCTCGTAAAATCTGCTGTTGTTTCCTGTCTCACCAGGCTTAACAACGCACTGATTGCCTACGAACTTGCATCCTTTGCAGAGCTTGAACTGTGAGCACCATTTCTCTGCCACGCCTCACCTCATAAGTTAATTAACGTGCCGTAACCAAAAGAAAAGGCCGCGTTATGCGACCCAACTATCCGGAAATTCCGGAACGTTCAAACCTCATCTCGCAACTGTTCAAGATGACTTATCGCCGACAAATAACCCCTCTGGTACGGCATCATCATTCCATCCAGCTTTCCACTTCTTAACTCATCTCTGAGCATTGAAATCGCCTTATTAATAACATCCGACTTTGCTTCTCTGATGGCTTGCTTACGAGGTGTGACCTTTTTCTTCGGCAAGTTTCTAAGGCAACGTGGCATATACGTTTGATTCACATCTCACCTCACTTATCTCGCAGTTACCTGTTTGCTCCGGCGGTGACCGGCAGCGAATATTGCTACATCTGGCAAGCACATCGCGCTGCCTGATTCCTTATCTCGCAGACTGCCGAGCGAAGTAGCCCGGTCAACGCGGCCCATGTCATGCTTAACTTCCTGTGACGCGCTCTGAGCTGCTTCGGCGCGTCGTTTAGCCATCAGCTCGCCACGTTTCAGATAACGCCGTGTAACGCTGTTGGTTGCGATAAATTTGGTCATACATCCTCCAGTGGTTGCTTTGGTGGTGTGCTGGGCTATTGCTTTTCTGTGCTCAAGCAGATTGGCGAGTCTTGCTTGCATCCGTCTTGGTTAAACGCACTTGCAGCGTTACTCAGGTGGCTTAGCTCGCATCTCGTATGGCTCACCCAGCCACACCCCAAAGCAACTTCCTTTGGGCCACACTCTCGCAGTGGCGGCGCTCATGCCTTTGAGGTTGTGTCGCTTCATCGCCGCTGATAACCGGTGCGCGTCTGGCGTTCGCGCTGCTCTACCGGAGCTGCTTTTAATTAGAACCTTGACCCGATGCTAAGCAGGCTCGCTCAATGGCGACTCAGGGCAGCATCATGACTGCTGCATTGCCTTTCGGCTGCGGTCTAACCGCGTTAGTGCACCATTTGGCACCTCCTGTTTGGTTAAACTTTCTGTCTCCCACAAGGGCGGGAGAAGTAACCCCATCAATGTTAAAGAGCTGAGACTTCGTTCCGTGTCTCGGTAGTGCGTCCTGCCGATGGGATAAAGATACAGATAAAACTGTATTATCGTCAACAGACAAAACTGTATTTATTCTCGTGATAAACATATGTGCCTGTAATTAAGTGATATTTATTTTTGTATAGACGAAAAAAAACCGGCCTAAGCCGGTTCTGTAAGAAGGGGTTGACGAAGGTTAACGCTTGCGGCGGTATATCCTGTGCTCAATCATCACGCCTATGATTGTCAGGGGCTGGATGCTGCTGTTAATTACAGGGTAATCATCGTTCAATGGCACAAGCTCGAAGTGCTGGCAGCCGTTCATGTCGGTGAAGGTAGGGCGATATTTTTTGAATGTAGCTTGATCACCGCCGTTCTTAGCCACCACAAACTCCCCCGGGACAGGCTCAACCTCTGGGTCTACGATGATCACGTCACCAGCCTTGAAGTCTGGCTCCATTGAGTCACCCTCAATGCGTAAAGCAAAGCTGTGCTCTGACAAATCCAGATCTGTCAGGATATATTCAAGGCTTCCGTCGAATGCCTCAATAGGGTTCTTCTCTGCAAGCGCACCAGCCTGCACGTAACTAATCAAAGGAACTCTCCTGCTGTTCACTTCAGCCATAGGCATAAATGCGCCGCCATTCATAAGCCATTCAGCATCGCAACGCAGTGCCTTGGCTATGCCAATTATATTACGTGGCTTCAGAGTTTTCCCATCTTCAATGCTCTGCCATGACTGCTGACGAATGCCGGCCTTCTCAGCGGCCTCTGTCTGAGTCATGCCAAGCTCATTTCTTTTTTGTTTAACGCGATCTGCAAGGCTCATAAATACCTCTTTCTGTATGCCTTGATAGTCACAGCTAAAACTGTAATTGACAAACAGAAATAACTGTCACAGAATACAGATAAAACTGTGGAGGTGATATGGAAACAATTTCTCAGCGCCTCAAGCAAAAACGTGAAGAGATGAATTTGTCTCAGTCCCAGCTGGCAACACTGGCAGGAATGAAACAACAGTCCCTTCAGGCCATCGAGGCAGGGACTACGAAGCGTCCACGTTATTTGGTTGAGCTGGCTCGTGCGCTTAAGTGCGATCCGGAATGGCTGCTCTTTGGCGATAACCGCCAAGCCCAGCACTGATTCAAAGATAAGAACCACCGCTCTTTAACATCGCTGCACATCCTCTCCGCCCATGTGGAGATAACAACTACGCATCACAGGATGCGCATTAACTATTTCAACACAAAGGAATTTTACTCAATGGAAACCACAACGACACGAAACAAAGACCAGGCTCGAAAAATCGAGTCATGGATCCTGAATCAGATTGCTATGCGAGGAACGACAAATATCGCCAAAGCACTGGGGATGGATAAATCAGGTATTACGCGATGGAAGGAAAGCATGCTGCCGAAGCTATCAATGCTTCTCGCTGTTCTCGAGTGGGGTGTTGTCGATGACGACATGGCCCGTCTTGCGAAGGAAGTAGCTGCTGTTCTCACAAAGAAAAATCGCCCGGCGGCAACCGAGCGATCAGACCAACTAACGATTGAATTTTGATGGCTCAATCAGGAGTAAATAATGGCACGAAAATGCACGAAGTACCAGGAAAAAGAGGAACGTCGCCATCCCGATTCACCTGATGGTTTGGTCGTAGCTGCTTCTAAAAATCAGGCATTCGCAGAGCGCCTGGTAGGCGTTATCCGAATCGCAATGGCTAAGTCAGGAGTGAAGCATGGGCGTCGTTAGATTAGCTGATTACAGGCATATCGCCGTACCAACGCAGGAGGCAGCCAGTATGGGGTATGTCTCTATACATCGTCAGTTTATGGATAGCCGTCTTTACAAGGACTCTCAGGCAGTTCACCTGTGGCTTCATCTGATCCTCAAAGCCAATCACGATGATGCAGTAGTTAACACTGACATTGGCCCGATAACAGTAGGTCGCGGGCAGATGCTTACAGGACGACCAACCCTGGTCAGTGAGACCTTCATCCCTGACAACAAGGTGAGGAGTTTGCTACGGAGTTTCGAAGCAAAGGGAATGCTTCACATTAGCTCGATGGGAAAGAAATTCAGCCTGCTAACTATCGTAAAATATGACGATTTTCAGGTAAAAAATTGTCCAACGGTTGTCCAACGGTTGTCCAACGGGAACACCAGTAACGAAGCACCTCTCAGCGAAGATTGTCCAACGGTTGTCCAACGGTTGTCCATAAACAATAAGTCTTTAAATAACTTACTACCTAAAGGTAGTAAGTATGTCGCCACAGCAGATGAAAGTTCAGACAGGAAAGTCACCAAGCTATCCTGCGAAGAAGTCTGGTCTGCACTGAAAGAATGCGTTCCTGATGCCAGAGGGTGGGAGGCAATTACTCCTAAGCGCCGTCAGCTGATCCAGAAATTCTGGAGAGAGGCAAAGCCGATTGCTAAACAGCTTGGTGATGCGGAGCCATTTGGTATGACATCGTTCAGGAAGTATCTGGAATACCTGCACACCTCCTGCCGATGGATGTTCGAATCTCGCCCTGACCAGAAAACTGGCAAGACCTGGCAGAAGCGTAATTACGAATTCATTCTGAACGCGGAACTTTACGCGCAGGTTCGTGAAGGAGAGCGTGATGACCGATAGCATAATCACTGCGCCGCACAGCCTTGAGGCAGAGCAAAGCGTTATCGGTGGTCTGTTACTGGATGACGACAACAGCGACCGCGTACAGCGTGTTCTGGCAATGCTCAAGCCAGAGTCTTTCTACGTCAGAGTTCACCAGATAGTTTTCGCTGAAATGCGTGACATGTTCCGCGCCAACAAACCGGTAGACGGCCTGACGCTGTTCGACACGCTGGAAAGCAAAGGCCTTACTGAGCAGATCGGCGGTTTCGCTTACATCGCCCAGATTGCGAAAAACACGCCCAGCGCGGCAAACATTGTCCACTACGCCCACTCCGTTCGTGAGTCTGCAATGGAACGATACGGCATCCAGCGTATGACTGAGGCTACCGAGTTGCTTTACGCCCGAAACGGCATGAGCGCCAACGAGAAGTACGAAGCCATTCAGAGCATATTCACCCAACTTGCCGACCACTCAAAGACTGGCAGTCGTCGCGGCTTGCGCTCGTTCGGTGAGGTTATGGATGACTGGGTGACAGATCTGGAAAAGCGATTCGACCCATCTGGTGAGCAGCGTGGAATGAGTACCGGTATCCCATCGCTAGATCGGATGCTTGCACCGAAAGGGCTGGTTAAAGGTTCGCTCTTCGTCATCGGTGCCCGTCCGAAGATGGGTAAGACGACGCTTTACGGTCAGATGGCTATCAACTGCGCCGTGAGAGAACGCAAGCCAGCCTTGATGTTCAGCCTTGAAATGCCAGGCGATCAGATTCTGGAAAAGCTTGTCGGTCAGAAGTCAGGCGTTAACCCGAGCATTTTCTATATGCCGGTAACCGACGATGCTGACGATCAATACCATGGCGATTATGACGGTGATTTCAAGAAAGCCATGGCGACCGCCGGGAGACTCAGTGAAATCGACATGCTCTACATCGACGACACGCCCGGTTTATCACTGGCGCACATCGTTAGCGAAAGCCGCCGAATCAAGCGAGAGAAAGGCGTTGTCGGGATGATTCTTGTGGATTACCTGACGCTCATGACCGCCGAGAAAGCCGACCGTAACGACCTTGCATACGGGATGATAACCAAAGGCCTCAAGAACCTCGCCAAAGAGCTTGGTTGCGTCGTTGTGCTGCTGACTCAGCTAAACCGTGAGCTGGAGAAGCGCGTTAACAAGCGGCCTTTACCAAGTGATTCACGTGATACCGGACAGATTGAGCAGGATTGTGATTACTGGGTAGGTATTCACCGAGAAGGCGCATTTGATGACAGCGTTCCGGCAGGTGAAACCGAGTTAATCCTGAGGCTAAACCGTCATGGAAACACCGGAACCGTCTACTGCAACCAGTACAACGGCGCTATCTACGACACAGACCAGCAATCCGCAGCGGCAACCAGACGCGGACGTGAAAACCAACCAAAACAGAAAGGCGGATTCTGATGAACGCTAAAGACAAAATCATCACTTACCTTGAAACTCACAAGCCTGCATCAAAGAAAGAGCTTATCGCAGTAACAAAATTACCAGTTAACCGCATCAATCAGGTTGTGCGCGACCTCCTCGAATCAGGCCAGTTAGAAATCCACAGCGTCACCAACAAGGTTAATCACTACCGGCTTACTGATTTACATAATCAGCGCGTGAAAGCTGTTCTGGATTATTTCGAAGATGGAAGTAGCTCAACATCTGGCGAGGTTTCGGACATTACCGGACTGGACAAAACAACGGTCACACAGATTCTGATTTCGCTGAATAAGCAGGGCGAATTGCACAGGGAATGGCATGGTCAGCGCAAACTGTGGGTATACAGCAAATCAGCACCGTTTGTATTTGGCTGCGCTAACCATCTGACCGCATTCATCAACAATGCACTGAGAGAGGTCAGGGCGTCATGACTGAACCTTACATAGCAGAGCTATCTGCCAGCGTGGCCGTGATAGCCGGCCTTTTTTATGCAATACGCAAAAACATCGATTAACAGGCTCGCATCGCGGGCCTTTTTTATGAGGGTAGGGTTATGAGCGAAGTAAAAATTTATACATTGGTAAGTGACGAGCTTTCACCTCCAGTTATTGGCGAATCATTTTGCACTGACATGGTTCGGCATAGCGATTACGCAGAGCTCGAGCAAAAACTCACAGGCATGGCAGTACAGCTCGCTAACGCAGAGAGCAAGTGCAGGGAACTGGCAGCGGAATTAAGCGCTGTAGATAAAATTCACAACGAAGCGGTATTCATCACCGACGACCATTACGAACAATGCCCGCCAGAAGTTCAGAAGATGATTCGCTCACTGGCTGTATTGCAGATTCCAGCATATCAAGCTTTCCTGGCTGAAGTGCGGGCGCAGGGTGTGGAGATGTTTGCTCTGATGTTTGCTGAAGAGGCAATCAAAGACAACAACATTACAACCGGCTGGAAAGCCAGAGCAAGCAGAGCGGCATCTGAATACGCAGAGTTGCTGCGCGAGGGGGCCGACAAATGAGCATCGCCACTTATCTCAATACAGGTTTAGCCATTCTTGGATGGGCATACATCATGGTTAAAACAGGCCAGTGGATTACCAAAAATGCTCTGAGGCAGTGGGACAAGCGTCATAAGGAATCTCGCCGCCAGAAAGCTGTGAATGAGTTTTATGACGCCTTTGAGCTTAACAGCCTGGAACCTGGCTCTACCGTTCGCCTAGCCACCAAAGGCGACCTGACAATACTGATGTTTCGCAAGGAGGCAGCACAATGACAGCACTCAACAAACAGGCGCTGCGTGAAGCGGCTAATGCAGCAAACATCGCCTCATTTGGAAAATGGGAAGCGTATAAGCCGCACAAAGGCGCGAGAGGCTATGAGGTAAAGGTTGGGGTGAATGCAGTTGCCCAGCACTGCCTAAAGGTTCATGCAGCATTCATCGCCGCTGCCAACCCTCAAGCAGTCCTGGCGCTGCTGGACGAACTGGAAGCCGCTCAGCATGAAAAAGATGAATTACAGCAGGGATTCATTGCAAATCAGGAAGAGGCCCACGAAGCAATAAAATATGCAACCGAGATGAAGGAGCAGCTTGCCCGCGCATGCGCTGGTCGAGAAGAGGCGTTTAGGGAGGTAGACGAGATGCAGAAGTCTTTAGACCACACCCATAGACGACGCGCCATCTGGAGGGGAAGAGCAGAAGAGGCTGAGGCCAAGCTGGAAGCCGCAGAGAAGCGCATCGGTTTTCTGAAAGGCCGGATGGCACAGCTAGCCAACTTCAACCCTGACTGGGATGCGCTTGAAGCTGCGACCGAGAGCCTTCATGAGCACATATCAGAGCTTTCGACGGCACGGAGTCGCATCGCTGAACTGGAGGCTCGGGAGGTAACACTGCCCCCGCTGAATGATGACCTGATCGCGATATTAGGCCGGCCTAATTTTACATGCTCACACTTGGCGGAGCTTATGCGCAAAAGTGGCGACGAAATCAGACGTAAATCTGAGCATGAACAGGCCGCTGTTATCCACTGGTTTCTTGGCATTTACCTAGAGCATGGCGATAAGTGGGAAGGTGTTGCGAAAGCAGATATTCAATCACGTGTCGCCGCCGCTGGCATTGGCGTGAAGGGGGATTGAGATGGCTGACGTAACCAAAATGGAGTGCGTTCATTCCACTAATCCTGAGTGGTTTTCACCAGGTGATATTTATGATTCCGAGAAACGCGGACCTGATATTTGTATTTGTGGTGACGACCTCGTGTCCGACCTTAACCCGGAAGACTGGTACGAGATGAGCCAGCGAGTCGATGGGCTATGGTTTCTTACCGGCTTTCAGCAATCAGTATTGTTTAGAACCGTGAGGACTAACCCATGACAACTAACCACCCGGCGCACGGTCCATTATCACTCGATCGCCTGCATCAGATAAGCAAAATACTCAGCAAAGCAGCAGCACAAAGCGACGGCGGTAATCTCGGCTACGCAATGGCTGATGCTGTGAAGGTGATTGATGAAGTGCTGGCAGTGAAGGATGCGGAGCCTGTAGCGTGGATAGTTCACGCTCGTACCGGTGACCAGTTAACCACTGACGGAAATTACGTTGCTAATGCTGAGGGAATATTGGGTCTTCATTCGACGCCGCTATACACCGCCAAGCCAGCGCCAGTAGTGCCTGACAACAAATCGATAACTCAGCATTTCGATACGATTGCGCTTGAGGTGGCCACAGAAATTATGTGTGACGTAAACCGCCGACATGAGTTTCTCGGTGGTGATGTTCAGTTGCTGTCTCGTATTCAATGCCGCATAGATGAAGCTTGCCGCGCCGCCATGCTTCAGGCTGGCAACTATCCGGTAACTACGGATTGTTGGTGTCGCACTTGCCGCCCCGTAACAATGAGTGACATGCGATTCGTCGTTTGCCCGGATTGCGGAAACAAGCGCTGTCCGCATGCCAATGACCACAGGAATGATTGCACTGGAAGTAACGAGCCGGGGCAGGAAGGTAGTGCATACCCAGCAGCACCGCAGCAGGAGGTGAAATCCGCGCTTGAACATGGAATGCAGCGTTACGCCGGTGCTATGCAAAAACTGTCAGAAGGGGATAAGTGATAGATAACGCAACGTCAAGCAACATTACTCACCCTCAAAATTAGTGTTATAATTATGTCGCAGCCAGTCTGAGCAACTGGTTGTGACCTCTGCATCTGATTGGGAAATTAGATGCGAAACACAAAGAGTACTTCAAACCACCTGTCACAGATGCAGAAATGCACCTGCGATTTTCTGCATTCTGCGTTACCTCTCGGAGGTGGCGTATGAAACAGCCTGTTTTCTACCTCCGCGACGAACGCGTTCGCGATAACCTCATCGGCTACATCAGGAAGCTTCCCGTTAACGACGCTCTGCCGCTCGTGGTGAAGTTTTCTGAGGCTGACCGCACTCTCGCCCAAAACGACCTCTTCCACGCTCTCTGTGGAGATACAGCGAAGCAATTGCAATGGGCTGGCAAGTCGCGCGACCTCGCTTCATGGAAAGTCCTGTATGTCTCAGGCCATGCCATTGCCACCGGTAAGCCTGGTGAAGTGGTGCCGGGTCTGGAAGGGGAGTTCTGCGCCATCCGGGAAAGCACTGCGAAGATGGGCATCCGTCGCATGACCAGTCTCATCGAATACAGCCAGGCATTTGCTGTGCAAAACGGCGTGCAACTCCGTGAAGTTCGCTACTCAGGTGATTACTTCGGGAGGGTTGCGTAATGGCTAGCCCTCTCGCTCGCATCATCACCAACGAAATCTACCGGGTCCGGACTCGCCGCAAGCGCAAGCCGGAACTGAAGCCATCTGAAATCCCAACCCTCAAGGGCTACACCGCCCGTCTCGTCGATCAGAAATGGCTGCGCCTGGCAGCGAGGAGAAATCATGCGTAAGCCAGCCCGCCGTAAGTGCAAGGTGTGCGGAGAGAAGTTCACCCCGCAATACGACAACATCCGATGGTGCTGCCCGGCTCACGGCGCTATCTACGCGCTGGAGTTGCGTGCCAAGGAGAAGATTAAGGCTGAGGCTAAGCGCATCAGGGAGAAGCATCAGGCCGAGAAAGAGAGTAGGGATCGCCAGGCCAAAAAACGCCTTGAGGTTAAGCCGCTAAGTTACTTCGCAAAGCAGGCACAGCAGGCTTTCAACGAGTTTATCCGGTACCGGGATCGGCATCAGCCATGCATCAGCTGCGGTCGCTACCATGACGGGCAATACCACGCAGGACACTTCCGCACGACCGGCGCTAACCCGGAGTTGCGCTTTAACGAAGACAACTGCCATCGCCAGTGTGCCCCCTGTAATAACCACCTTTCAGGCAACCTGATCGCCTATCAGCCAGCACTTATCGCCAAGATAGGCCAATCCCGCTTTGATGCCCTGATGGGGCCGCACGAATTACCGAAATGGAAACGCGACGACTACATCCGGATCCGAGATGAGTACCGCGCAAAACTCAAAGAACTGAAACAGCAGGAGGCAGCATGACCCGTGACCAGATAGCCCGATACCAGGCCGAAAGCGTCATGCGCGCCAACCTGCCGCCAGTAGCAAAGCACAGCCAGAACCAGACCAAAACCAAACAGCCATTAGGAGAAGCAGCATGAATCTTGAAAGCACAGTTAAATTTCACTCTCCTAAATCACCGCAACTATCAGATTCACCAAGGGCGACCACATCAGATTCTTTAACTGGTACTGATGTTATGGCGGCATTCGGCATGGTGCAAAGTCGCGCCCCGCTTGGATTCAGTGCTTTTAGCGGAAAGATGAATCTGAGTGATGCTGATAAAAAGAAATCCGTTCAGTTGCTAATGCAATACGGGATAAAGCACTGCGATAAGGTGGCAGCCATTCGCAAGCTTGAGACTAATGTTAAGGGCAAGGTTCTGCAAACTCTCGCAACTTTTGCATATCAGGATTATTGCCGGTCAGCAGCCAGCCAGGTTACCTGCTCATGCTGTAAAGGTCGCGGCGTAATCAGGAAGGAAACACTGGTAGTTAAGCATCCCGGATGTGGAGAAAAAACGCCTGCAAAAACAGCGAATGAACAGGTAGAAGAGACGTGCAAGAAATGTAGTGGCCGAGGCGTCATTTCAACATCCTGCGTGAAGTGCAGAGGAAGAGGTATGGCATTGGATCGCAAGAAGTCAGAGGAGCAGGGTGTTCCAGTTATGAGCGCTTGCCGTCAATGCTCAGGCAGGGGATATGAGCGCCTTCCGGCAGCGTCCTGCTATCGATCCATCCGCCAGTTTACTGACGCTATTTCACCAGGTGTATGGGACAAGGCCGTTAAGCCATTCTATGAGACTTTAATTGCAGAGATTGAAAAGGCGGAATCAGCGGCAAATGCGATTTTATCGAAAGTTACTAGCAAAGTTTGATTCCGATAACGATTGCAGCTTGCATAATGACGAAAGTTAGAATATCATCGCCCTAACACTAAAAATCCGTGAATTGTTACGGTAAAGAATTCAAGCCTGAGGTTAACGCCTCGGGCTTTTTTATTGCCAAATCCCAGCCAGGGTATCTTCAGCCGCAGAGCTGACATTGCCACACCCTCACCTTCCTGGCTTGTCGCCAGGTTTTTTATTCCAGGCCCCGTGAACCATCCTCGACATGCCTACTTGTTAAATCGTCCCGAGGGCCTGATCCCTTACTACAAACAGCACCCCGTTTTTTCGGAGGTGATATGGCTAAACGTATGCAAGATAAAGAAAGCATTGCCGGAGTGTCATGGCTGATTGTCCTTGCTCTGTCATGCTGGGGCGGGCTTGTCCGATACCTTATTGACGTTAAGCAGAACAAAGCCACCTGGAGCTGGATCAACGCGCTGGCGCAAATTGCAGTGTCCGGCTTTACCGGTCTCATTGGTGGCCTGATCAGCGTTGAAAGCGGGCTTAGCCTTTATATGATTCTGGTTACTTCAGGCATTAGCGGGGCGATGGGTTCCGTGGCACTGACGTACTTCTGGGAACGCCTGACGGGGATGAAGAATGCAAACCAGTGATAAAGGCATTGCCCTGATCAAAGAGTTCGAAGGCTGCAAGCTTACCGCGTACCAGGACAGCGTTGGCGTCTGGACGATCGGCTATGGCTGGACTCAGCCTGTTGACGGGAAACCAATCCGCGCCGGGATGACGATTAAGCAGGAAACAGCAGAACGTCTGCTGAAGACCGGACTGGTCAGCTACGAAAGTGACGTGTCCCGCCTGGTTAAAGTCGGCGTGACTCAGGGGCAATTCGACGCCCTGGTGTCGTTCACGTATAACCTTGGCGCCAGGTCACTGTCGACATCGACTCTCCTGCGAAAACTCAACGCCGGTGATTATGCTGGCGCTGCCGATGAGTTCCTGCGCTGGAATAAAGCTGGTGGCAAAGTGCTGAACGGGCTGACCCGTCGGCGGGAGGCAGAGCGAGCTCTGTTCCTGTCATGATTAGCGCACTGGTTAAGCGTTACTGGCTGCAGTTGCTGGTGCTGGCGTTAATCGGCGCACTGGCTTTCTTCGTGAACCACTACCGCGACAACGCTATCAACTACAAAGACCAGCGCGATAAGGCCACTGAGAAACTCAGCCTGGCGAACGCCACCATTAAAGACATGCAGACACGCCAGCGTGATGTTGCTGCTCTGGATGCCAAATACACGAAGGAGCTCGCTGATGCGAATGCTGAGAATGCTGCTCTGCAGCGCAAGCTTGATAATGGTGGCCGGGTGCTCGTCAAAGGCAAGTGTCCAGTGTCTGCCACAACCAAAACCACCGGCACCTCCAGCATGGGCAATGATGCCTCCATCGAACTCTCTCCAGTTGCTGGACGAAACGTTCTCGGTATCCGATCCGGAATCGTCAGTGACCAAACATCACTGAGAACGCTGCAGGAATACATCAACACGCAGTGCCTGAAATGAATCCTCCCGACAAGGACCAGATTGTGTAACCCCGTAGGAGGTGATCACTATCTTGACGGCTCGGAACAGACGAGAAGTGGCGGCGCAACTATGGGAATACGTGGCAATGCGGCGAACAACCCAACGAACACACAGGATATGACAATGAATTTTGGACAAGCACTTGAGGCCGTTAAGAGCGGCGCAAAGATTTACCGTGAAGGCTGGAATGGCAAGGGTCAATTCGTCATCAAAGCTGGCGGCTACACAGTAAGCGAGGCGCGGCCTGGTTCTGATTATGCGCGCGCTGGTATCGTCGGCGAATTCACTATTCAGCCTCATCTCGACCTGAAGAATGCACAAGGCCATATGCAGCCGGGCTGGGTGCCATCACAAGGCGATCTGTTTGCCGAAGACTGGCTTGCTGAACCCGTAGCGGAATAGCCATTCCAAAGCGTCTCTACTGGGGCGCTTGATAATGGCTTATCCCAACAACCGGAGCCAACAATGGCAGAGATTACCGCATTGACAGAATTACAGCAGATGAACCTCGACATCCTTCGCCTGGTGCAGAGTGATACCGCAGCAGCAGAAAAGGCAATCACCTTCGTTAAGGGTAGCAAGCTGAACTTTGAGCTATTCAAAGACCAACTGGTACTGGCTGCCGGTGAAGGTACCGCGCTGGCTCGTGCTGAGAAGGCGATCCGCGAAGCTAAAGAAGCACTGGACCTGTTCACTACCGGAGCATAACCATGGCAAAGGCGAAGTGGCCTAAATTACCCCGGTTCTTCGTCCCATTATTCCATTGCGCCAATGTCTATCTTTGCCGGTCAAAGGAAGAGTGGGAGCATGCTTGCGCCCATCTTGGCGTTGATAGTGGTGGCAATGAAATGCTCGCGGGTGCAACGCAGTCATATTGCAATACCGAAACAGGCGAGAATCTTTACCTGCTTGGTGTATTCAATGGTGATGCGGCCACACTGGTTCATGAGTGTGCTCACGTTGCATTCTACGTGTGCAGAGATGTTGGTGTAACCACTTATCCTGGCGACGCTAACGAAACCTACTGCTACATGCTTGACCGCATGTTTAGCCATTTCCTGCCATCCATTCAGGAAATCACAACAGAAGGTAAGTAACTATGGCAGCACCAAAGGGTAACCGATTCTGGGAGGCCCGCAGTAGTCATGGGCGCAACCCGAAGTTCGAGTCGCCTGAGGCGCTGTGGGATGCATGCTGTGAGTATTTCACATGGGTGGAAGAGAATCCGCTGTGGGAGATGAAGGCGTTTTCGTATCAGGGTGAGGTGACACAAGAGCCGATCGCCAAGATGCGAGCAATGACACTCGGGGGGATGATTATTTTCCTCGATATCACCAGGCAGACATGGGCGACGTATAAGGCTCGCGAAGATTTTCTTACGGTCACTACGCGAGCAGAGGAAATCATCTACGACCAGAAGTTCTCTGGCGCAGCTGCTGACCTGCTTAACGCCAATATCATCGCCCGTGATTTGGGCCTCAAAGAGCAGTCGCAAGTTGAAGACGTGACACCTGACAAGGGAGATCGCGATAAGCGCCGCTCTCGTATCAAGGAGTTACTAAGCCGTGGAACTGGACGCGATACTTGATGAGCTGACAGAAGACGAGCAGATAGAATTGCTTGAGCAACTGGAAGAAGAGGAGCGATACCGGGAAACTCACCTGTTGTATGAGTTCTCCCCGTATGGCAAACAGCGTGAGTTTATTGATGCTGGATCTGAATTCCCTGAGCGTTGCTTCATGGCCGGTAACCAGTTGGGTAAGTCTTACACTGGCGGCGCAGAGGTGGCGTTCCATCTCACCGGCCGCTATCCCGGCACGAAAGGTTATCCGACTGATGGAGCATATGGCGAATCGTGGGGCGGTAAACGCTTCTATGAGCCCGTCGTATTCTGGGTTGGTGGTGAGACCAACGAAACCGTAACGAAGACGACACAGCGCATTCTGTGCGGTCGCATCGAAGAGAATGATGAGCCTGGCTACGGGTCAATCCCGAAAGAGGACATCATTAGCTGGAAGAAGTCGCCATTCTTCCCAAACCTTGTCGATCACCTGCTGATTAAGCACCACAACGCCGACGGCGCAGAAGATGGCATCTCCATCTGCTACTTCAAGCCGTACTCACAGGGCCGCGCCCGCTGGCAGGGTGACACAATCCACGGCGTCTGGTTCGATGAGGAGCCGCCATACAGTATCTACGGTGAAGGCCTGACCCGTACCAACAAATACGGTCAGTTCTCAATGCTGACGTTTACCCCACTAATGGGTATGTCAGACGTCGTTACCAAATTCATCAAGAACCCGAGCAAGGCGCAGAAGGTTGTCACCATGACAATCTACGACGCAGACCACTACAGCGACGACCAGAAAGAGCAGATCGTCGCCTCGTATCCTGAGCATGAGCGTGAAGCTCGGGCCCGTGGTATTCCGACGATGGGTAGTGGCCGCATATTCCAGATACCGGAAGAGACCATTAAGTGCCAGCCGTTCGAATGCCCTGAACACTTCTACGTCATCAACGCAATGGACTTTGGCTGGGATCACCCTCAGGCACAGATTCAGCTATGGTGGGATAAAGACGCAGACACCATCTACGTCGCTCGCACGTGGAAGAAGAAAGAGCAAACGGCTGTGCAGGCGTGGGGCGCAGTGAAGGCTTGGGCGCAGAAAATACCCACTTCGTGGCCACACGATGGGAACCAGCATGAGAAGGGTGGCGGTGAGCAGCTAAAAGGCCAGTACGCCGACGCCGGATTCAGCATGCTGCCAGAGCACGCGACATGGCCTGATGGCGGCAACGCCGTCGAGCCTGGTATCACCGAACTGCGCGACATGATGCTCGATGGTCGCTTCAAAGTGTTCAACACCTGCGAACCATTCTTCGAAGAGTTTCGCCTGTACCACCGCGATGAGAACGGGAAGATCGTCAAGCTCAATGATGACGTGCTTTCGGCTGTTCGATACGCCTACATGATGCGCCGCTTTGCCAGAACGATGCGGGACATTAAGAAGCCAAAAGAGAAGAAAGCCCCAGCACCAATCAGGCCCATCGCACGGAGAACTTAAATGGCCGATAACGAAAGACTCAACTCCATCCTGTGCAAGTTCGACATGGACTGGATGTCGAGTGATGAAGCCAGAACCGAGGCGACCAACGACCTGTATTTCAGCCGGGTTAGTCAATGGGATGACTGGCTATCTGAATACACCACCTTGCAGTACCGCGGGCAATTCGATGTTGTCCGTCCTGTCGTGCGTAAGCTCGTCGCTGAGATGCGCAAGAACCCGATTGATGTCATGTACCGCCCGAAGGATGGCGCAGCACCTGATAGTGCCGATGTCCTCATGGGCATGTACCGTACTGATATGCGCCACAACACCGCGAAGATATCGGTAAACGTTGGCGTTCGTGAGCAGATTGAGGCTGGCGTAGGTGCCTGGCGTCTGGTTGCTGAGCACGAAGACCAGGACCCGACCAGCAATAACCAGGTGATCCGTCGCGTTCCGATCCACGAAGCTTGCTCCCATGTAATCTGGGACTGCAACAGTAAGCAGATGGACAAGAGCGATGCCCGGCACTGCACCATCATCAACCCAATGAGCACGGACGGCTGGAAACAGTACGCTGAAGAGCATGGGCTTGATGAAGAGGAAATGCCTAGCTTTCAGTCACCTGATAGCAACTGGCTTTTCCCGTGGATCAGCAAAGATGTTGTCTACGTCGGCGAGTATTACGAGGTAGAAGAGAAGAAAGAAACTGTCTTTATCTACATCGACCCGATGACGGGCGAACCTGTCAGCTACTTCAAGCGTGACATCAAAGATGTGATCGACGAACTGGCCGAGCGCGGCATGCAGAAGGTGGCGGAGAAGAAAGTAACCCGGCGCCGGGTGTACAAATCAATCATCACCTGCACCTCAGTGTTGAAGGATCGCGAGCTTATCGCCGGTGAGCATATCCCGATTGTGCCGGTTTTTGGCGAGTGGTCATTCGCAGGCGACAAAGAGGTGTATGAGGGTGTAGTTCGCCTGACGAAAGACGGGCAACGCCTGCGCAACATGATCATGTCGTTCAACGCTGACATCGTCGCGCGAAACCCGCAGAAGAAGCCGTTCTTCTATCCCGAGCAGATCGCCGGATATGAGCACATGTACAGCGGCACTGATGCCTACCCGTATTACCTGATCAACAGAACTGACGAGAATGGTGGCGACCTGCCACCTACTCCGGTTGCATACATGGAGGAGCCAGCCGTTCCTCAGGCCAACGCCTACATGCTTGAAGCCGCAACTCAGTCGGTTAATCATGTTGCGACGATGGGTGTTGATGCTGACGCCGCTAACGGTCAGGTGGCATTCGATACCGTCAACCAGCTCAACATGCGTGCCGACCTTGAGACGTACGTCTTTCAGGATAACCTCGCCACTGCTATGCGCCGTGACGGGGAGATTTACGCCTCGATGGTTAACGACATCTACGACGTTCCGCGCAACGTGATGATGACGCTGGAAGACGGCAGCGAGAAGCAGGTTCAACTGCTTACTCAGGTTGTCGATTATCAGTCCGGGCAGGTGGTGACGCTCAACGATATTCGCGGCCGGTACGAGTGCTATACCGACGTTGGCCCGTCATTCCAGAGCATGAAAGACCAGAACCGCGCAGAGATTCAGGAGCTGCTCGCCAAGGTTCCGCCAGGCACGCCGGAATGGCAGATGCTGCTGCTCCAGTACTTCACGCTGCTCGACGGTAAGGGTGTCGAGATGATGCGAGAGTACGCGAACAAGCAACTCGTCACGATGGGCCTTAAGAAACCTGAAACACCTGAAGAAATGCAGATGGTTCAGGAGGCGCAACAGCAACCGCAGCAGCCATCACCAGAGCAGCTACAGGCTCAAGGTGTCCTGCTTACCGGTCAGGCCGATCTACTCAACGCGCAGGTTAAGCAACAGCAACTGCAGGTTGACGCAGCCAAGGTTGAAAGTGTCAACCAGCTCAACCAGGCGAAGATTGCTGAAATCTTCAACAACATGGATCTCGATAAGCAAGCCGCATTCCGCGACTTCCTCGACCTCATGCAGCGCGCTCAGAACGAAAGCGCTGCTGATGCGCGAGCAAACGCAGATCTTCTACTCAAAGGCGCTGGACAGCGGCATAAGCAGCAGCTGGACGTAGCCAACCTCCTGCAATCGCAGAGACAAACACCCCCTCCGGCGGCGTAGCCGAGATTCCTCAATAAGAGAGAGCTAAACATGAAAGATACCAACGTAATTCAGGCAACTGAAGACTCAACCCTGTCCGGCACTCAGGCGGCCGCACCCGCTGATGGCTTAGTTATCGATAATGCCAACGATAACGCAGAACTGGATACAGGCTTCGATGTTGTCCTGAGTGACGATGAGGGTAAGCAGAAACAAGACCCGGAAACCAACGCGAAATTTGCAGCTAAGCGCCTGGAGCGCAAGCGTCAACGCGACCTTGAGCAACAGGCGGAAGCTGTTAAGCGTGGCGAGTTGCCGGAGAACTTACGGGTTACCCCAGATCTCCCTCCACAGCCAAACGTTAACGACTTCTTTGGTGATGATGCCTTATACAGCAAGTACAACGGTGACACTGCCATGGCGTCGGCTGCATTCCAGCAGGCCAATAACGAATGGAGTACCAAAGCTCAGGACGCGCGCAGCAATGCGGTAGCCGAGCAGGGGCGCAAGACTCAGGAGTACACCCAGCAATCAACGCAACACGTCGAGGCAGCCCGTAAACACTACGACGCTGCGGAAAAACTCAACCTTCCTGATTACCAGGCGAAAGAAGATGCGTTTTCTCAGATGGTTCCGCCACAGGTAACCGTCGATATCATGCGCCTCTTCCCTGAGAAATCCGCGGCGCTCGTATATCACCTGGGTGCAAACCCGGAGACCACCCGTCGAATCTTGTCGATGGATGGGCAGTCAGCGCTGATTGAACTCACTCGACTCTCTGAACGTTTAACTCTCAAGCCGCGCGGTAAGCAAGTATCCGAAGCCCCAGCCCCTGACGAACCGGTGCAGGGCCAGGCCGTCGCCGCCAACGTTGCAGCGCTCCAGAAGAAGATGGAAGCCGCAGCTAACAAAGGCGACGTAGTGCTTTACCGCCAGCTGAAATCTCAGCTTAAAGGAATCAAATAATGAGCTTAAAAGAAGGCCAACTGGTCACGTATGCAATCGATGAGATCATCGAGACTGTTCAAAACCTGACGCCAATGGCGTCAAAAACCACCAAGTACACCCCGGAAGCTGACTCAATGCAGCGTTCCGGTAACACCGTTTGGATGCCACTCGAGCAGGAAGCGCCAACTCAGGAAGGTTGGGATCTGACCAACAAGTCAACCAACGTTCTGGAGTTGTCAGTTAAGTGCAACATGGGCCTGCCGGATAACGACTTCTTCCAGCTGCGCGCTGACGATCTGCGTGATGAGCGCTCGTACCGCCGTCGCATCCAGGCATCAGCCAAGAAGTTGGCGAACAACATCGAAACGGCTATCGCCAAGCAGGCCACGGAAATGGGATCACTGGTCGTGCATGACTCGCGATCTATTGGTCCGGCTACCGGCCTGAGCGGTTGGGATTTCCTGTCCTCCGCTGAAGAACTGATGTTTGCGCGCGAACTTAACCGAGACATGGGCATCAGCTACTTCCTGAACCCATCTGACTATCGCAAGTCCGGTCGTGATCTGACTGCTGGCGATATCTTCGGGCGCGTACCGGAAGAGGCATATCGCAACGGAACGATCCAGAAGCAAGTTGCTGGCTTTGATGACGTCCTGCGTTCGCCAAAACTGCCAACTGTCGTTGGTTCCACCGTCACCGGCATCACCGTCACCGGCGCGCAGAAGTTTAAGCCACAGGCTTACATTACTGACACCGACGGCAACAACGAGAACGTTGATAACCGTGTCGCAACGGTAGTTGTATCAGCATCTGCGGGCCTGAAGCGTGGCGACAAGATCAGCTTTGCTGGCGTGAAATACCTGTCGCAGATGGCGAAGAACGTCCTCACCGACGACGCCACCTTCTCTATCACCCGTGTTATCGATGGTACTCACATCGAGATCACTCCGAAACCGGTAGCTCTCGACGACGCCGCGCTGACTGCGGAAGAGAAGGCCTACGCCAACGTGAACACTTCGCTGGCTGCAGCTGCACCGATCACGTTGCTGAACACCACCACGACCACCGCCAACATCGGCTGGGCTGATGACTCTATTCGACTGCTGTCACAGCCGATCCCGCTTAACCATGAGCTGTTCTCTGGCATGAAAACCCAGTCGTTCAGCATTCCTGGCGTTGGCATTAACGGCATCTTTGCTACCCAGGGTGATATCAACACCCTGACTGGTAAGTGCCGTATCGCGGTCTGGTATTCAGCTTGCGCTGTTCGCCCGGAAGCAATCGTCGTCGGCCTTCCTGGTCAGGCGTAATAACTAAACCACCCAGGGGCTTTGGCCCCTTTTTTTTCATTCTGGAGCAAGGCATGACACAGATGGTATTTCGCCATGGCGAGATGAAGAAGTGGAAGGGTGTGGGCTACGACTTCGAGATTATCCAGGAAGACGATCTGCAGGAATATCTCGATGCTGGCTGGTTTGCGCATCCTGATGATCTGGTGAACTCTCTTGCAGAGCCAGAGCCAGAGCCAGAGCCAGAGCCAGAGCCAGAGCCAGAAGTTAAGCCAAAGAACAAGCCGGGGCCAAAACCTAAGGCGGATAAAGATGCTGATAGCAACTAAAGGTGACCTGGTTAGAGCGGCGCTGCGCAAGTTAGCAATTGCATCAAACGCCACCCTAACCGACGTTGAACCGCAGTCTATGCAGGATGCGGTAGATGACCTTGAGTCGATGATGGCTGAGTGGTACCAGGACGGAAAGGGCATTATCACCGGCTATGTATTCGCGGACCCGGATAATCCTCCAGCCGAAGGCGATGACCACGGATTACGTTCGAGCGCAGTGAGTGCCGTATACCACAATCTGGCCTGCCGTATTGCTCCAGACTACGCGCTGGAAGCGACAGCAAAAATTATCACCACCGCCAGATACGGCAAAGAGTTGCTGTACAAGCAGACCGCTATATCACGCGCCAAACGCGCACCTTATCCAAGCCGTATGCCTATTGGCAGCGGAAATCAATTAGCCACCCTGAATGGATGGCATTTCTTCCCGGGAGAGAAACAAGATGCCGATCCAGCAACTTCCTCTGATGAAGGGAACGGGTAAAGACTTTCGCAACGCCGACTATATCGACTTCCTTCCGGTTAACCTTTTGGCGACGCCGAAGGAGGTGCTCAATGCATCGGGCTATCTTCGCTCATTCCCCGGCGTAACGAAGCTATCAGACGTTGCTGGAACATCACGCGGGGCAGAGTACAACACCTCTCAGAATGCCGTATATCGCGTTATGGGTGGCAAGCTATACCGGTCAGACGCAACGGTTGGTGATGTTGGCGGTTCGGCGCGCGTATCTCTGGCGCACGGTCGCACGTCTCAGGCTGTTTGTGTGAACGGGAATATCGTCGAGTACCGGTATGACGGAACGGTTAAGACGATTGCCAACTGGCCTGTTGATAGCGGGTTCACTCAGTACGAACTCGGATCCGCGCGTGACGTAACCCGGCTGCGCGGACGTTATGCCTGGGCGAAGGATGGGACGGATTCATGGTTTATCTCTGACCTGCAGGACGAGTCGCACCCTGACCGTAACGCGGCGGAGTACCGGGCCGAGTCGCAACCCGACGGCATCATCGGCATTGGTACATGGCGTGATTTCGTTGTTTGCTTCGGTGCCACAACAACAGAGTTCTTCTCACTGACTGGCGCCAGCACGGCAGGCGCGGCGCTGTACGTTGCCAACCTGGCATATATGGTGCCGAAAGGTATCGCCGGTACATTCTGTAAATGCGTGTTCATGGATGCGTATGCCATCGTCAGCAACCCTGCTACCGGTGCACCGTCGGTATATATCATCGACTCGGGCCGGGCGACTCCGATCGCCACCGCCAGCATCGAGAAGATAATCCGCAGCTACACATCATCCGAGCTATCCACAGTGGTGATGGAGTCATTGCGCTTCGACTCTCACGAGTTGCTGATGATCCACCTGCCGCGCCATGTGCTGGTATACGACGGCACAGCATCACTGAACGGGGCCCAGTGGTGCATCCTGAAAACAGGACTGCATGACGATGTGTACCGCGCTATCGACTTCATGTATGAAGGCAACTCGATAACCTGCGGCGACAAGCTGGAGCCCGTGAAGGGTGCGCTCAAGTTCGACATATCTTCACAGTATGAAAAACAACAGGAATTTTTGTTGTTCACGCCGCTATTCAAGGCGGACAACGGGCGCATTTTCGATCTTGAACTTGAGTCTTCTACCGGAGTATCTCAATTTGCTGAACGACTTTTTTATTCTGCAACCACTGACGGAATAAATTATGGAAGGGAGCAGATGGTCCCATGGAATGCACCTTTCCAGTATGACAAAAGGCAGATATGGCGAAGGGTTGGAAGGGTTCGAAAGAACATCGGCTTCAAGATTCGAATCATAACAAAATCACCTGTAACTCTGTCAGGCTGCCAGATAAGGATTGAGTGATGGCTGATGAGTCCCTAAATAATCCGGTAATGATTAGGGCAATTAGCTTAAGTGCAAAATCATTACCAGCTGGTTATAGCCCTGCGTATGAGCAATATATTCTGTCTCAGGCTGCTGACTTCACCAGCGTTACTGGAAAGGCTAACGAAGCCGGAAAAGGCGCATACGATGCGCAGGTTAAGAACGATGAGCAGGACGTTACCCTTGCTGACCACGAGGGGAGGATCACCGCCAACACCCATGCTATTCAGTTGCTCGATGTACGGCTGACGACAGCAGAAGGTAAGATTGATGTCTTGCGTAACGATGTCGATCTCCTGATTGATGAAGTCGCTGACATTGAGACGACGCTGGCAGACCATGAGACGCGCATCACTGCCAATGAGGCGGAGCTGGCAGACCACGAAACTCGGATAGATGCGCTTGAATACGCTGTAACGCGCAAGAAGTCAGAGGTGGTTTATACCGGCATATCGCAGGTTATCCCAACTACCGCCACCAACCTGGTGACGATGCTCAAGGCATTGACGCCGACGTCAGGAACGCTAGCACCTTTCTTCAATACGACATCCAACAAAATGGTTGTCTTTAACGAGAACAAGACGCTTAATTTCAAGCTATCCATCGTCGGAACCTGGCCTGGGGGAACGACAAACCGATCTATGCAGTTGACTTTCTCTGGAGCGGTTCCTGACACGCTTGTTGACAGCCGTAACGCAGCAACAGCTACCAGCAACATTCTTCTTTCTACTTTTTTCAGTGTCGACCAGGGCGGGTTCCTCGCCACCAACGGCAGCACATTGACCATTCAGGCCAACGGCGCGGTCTTCACCGCAACGACCATCAAAATCATAGCGGAACAGTAACCATGCTAACGAATATCGATGCTCTCACCGGGCAGGCATTAATGCGCCTGTGGGGTGTCCCGTCGTGGCCGGATTTCGATGCTGACTACTGGCTGTTTGATGGCTGCGGCGTGTTCGTGACTATCGACCACGGTTCGCATGTCGATCTGCATATGGCAATGAAACCCGGTGAGCGCCATCGATGCCGTGATGCTGTGGCTGATGCGCTGACGATGATTGGCGGGCGTGAGGTGCATGCGCCGATCCGCATCGAGCATAAGCAGGTGTGCAACCTGGCGAAAAAGTTTGGATTCATCGAAACGTGGCGCGGCGAGGTCGAGTATATCGACGATACCCGCGGCGTTATAATTCTAATGAAGAGGTATGCAAATGGGCGGTATCGCTAAAGGTATTGGTAACGCAGTCGGTAGCGTCGTCGGCGGTATCACCGGCGCTAATCAAGCAGCTAGCGCTCAGGTTAGCGCGGCGAAAGACTCCAATCAGATGGCCTGGAATATCTACCAGGACCAGAAGAAAACCAACCAGCCATTCCTCCAGGCTGGGTTGCAGGGGCTTAACGGGTTGCAGGGTATCGCTGGTCAGCCAATCGACCGAAACCAGATGCTGTCGCAATACTACGCCTCACCCGAATATCAGATGCAGAGCGATCAGGCGCGCTATCAGGCGCTGAATGCTGCCGAAGCAACCGGCGGCCTTGGCTCAACCGCCACCGGCAATATGCTCTCATCAATTGCTCCGCAGCTTGGGCAAAACTACCTGTCTATGATGACCGATCAACAGAACAACATGTACGGCCAGTTGCTCGGTTTGAGCAATGTCGGGCTGTCAGCAGCAGGTGCCAACAATGCGGCGGCAGGGAATTACTCAAACGCCTACGGTCAGAATATGGGGCAAATCGGCGCGGCCAATGCCGGAGCGGCGACCGCAGGCTTTAACACGCTTGCTGGCCTTGGCGCTGCCTGGGCGACAGGTGGCAAAAGCCTATATGGTAGCGGCCTAAAAGGAGGTTACTGATGGTTGATCCAATTGATTATACCGCAGGTCTGGATCGCTCCATTGCGAACGGGGCGAGACTCGGCGGCCTGATGGGTGTGGCAAACCAGCAGGAGCTGGAAAATCAGAAAGCGGCTGCGGCGAAGGAGCGGCAAGACAGTGCTTACGCTGCGCTGCAGAATGCAAAGCCGGAGGATTTACCAGCGCTTCGCAGACAATACCCTGAATTTGCGGATCTCATCCAGAAGGAGATCGGCGTGCAGGATGCTGAGCACGCTACGTTTGTTAACAAGGCGCTCAACAAAATATCTGTAGCGGCAGCAACCGGCAATCCGGCAATGATTCAAACCGCAATAGAGCAAAACAAACCAGCGCTAATGAGCTTCGGCGTTGATCCGCAGGAAGCCATTCAAATGGCCCAAAACGACCCGCAGCAATTTGGATCACTCCTTAAGGCGTCTATGTACGCGACTATGCCTTTCGAGAAGCAGGTTGATGCGCAGCAAAAGCAGCAGCAGTTAGATGAAACCGCTCGTAACAATCGGGAAAGCAATGCTGTCCAGTGGGCGAATAACAGCATCGCGCAGCAGAACGTTAACCTGCGGCGCATGGAGCTGGCTGATAAGGGATTTGACCGACAGATCGCCAGGGAAACAAATGCCATTAAGCTTGCTGACTTGCAGGATAAACGACAGCAAAACCAGCAAGAAATTACACGAGTTAGACAAGAGCGAGATAGCGCCTATGACACGCAAAGGGAAGGGTTGCAGGAAACTCTTGACCTCATTGGTGATTTAAAAACAGACAAGGATGGGCGCTACGGTGGACTTGAAGGGCAAGCAGGCATTCTTCCCCGCGTTCCAGGCACTGTAGGGGCGGCCTACAGGGATAAGGTTGAACGGCTGAACGCCATGCTTTCACTGGATAAGTCAGGCGTGTTGAAAGGTACGCTTTCAGAATCAGACATGAAATTGGTAAGAAATGCCGCAAGTGGACTTAATACCAGCATGCCTACTGATGCGTTTGATAAGCGGCTAAATGCCATTCAGCAGAAAATTGAAAATGCAGCCTCACGCATTCCGGTAACTGACTCCTACACGCAGAGGAATTACCCTGGAGCCCCACAGATAGGTACGGTGGATGGTGGGCATATTTTCCTCGGCGGCGATCCGTCTAACTCTAAAAACTGGAAGGCGCAATAATGGCTAAACCATGGGAGAAATACCAAGGAGCAACCGCTGTAGATGAAGCAGATACTGGCAGTAGCACTGAGCCATGGCTGAAGTATCAGCAAGCGCAGGCTCAGCCAGAATCTCCGCAACCACAAAGTCAGCAGGGTTCAGATAGTTTGGATAGCAGCATGATTGGCGCGCTTAAAGCCGCTGGCCGGAGTATCGGAGAAGACTTCCCCGGGGCAGCCGAACAGGCCGCAAGAGGGATTGCCAACATTCCAGCAGACTTGGCTCAGGGTGGGGTCAACATTCTTAATACTGTAGGCAAGGCGGCGGCATGGGCAAATGGAGTTTTAGGTGTAAACGATGGTGGCTTTACTCCTATACAAGATGTTTATCGCCCTATCGATCAGCCAATAGATCCATACGCCAAGATTGGTGAAGAGATTGGCAACTATTTGATACCAGGCGCTGGCCCTGTGGGTGGCGCAATGATTGGTTCGGTGGCAAACGCTGGCAATCAGCCTGGCGATTTTGCGGAAAACGCCACAAAGGAAATGGCGATAAATACCGCATTAATGGGCATCCCCTCCCTATATCGTGGTGCAAAAGCACTGATTGGAAGAGGGGCGGAAGCCGCGCCAATATCAGCTGCAACATCAGCGATAGATGAAGGCGCGGGTGCTGCGACCGCCGCTAAGGAAGCCATCCCCACGCCCGGAGTGCAGGAAACCGCCGCAAAGGTTGGCGAGGCTGCGCAATCAGGCAAGCCAAGTCGTATAGCTGACGTTGTTAACGACATTCAGCCAAAGCAGGATGTAATTGATGCCACCAAGAATCTCGGCCTTGATCCTGATGATATGCTTGAGGCATACACTTCCGGGAATGATGCTTTCAAGGCGGTTCAGATGGGGCTTGCCTCGCAAGACGAGTCGGTACTGGCTGCGGTTAAGAGGGATAGCATTAAGCGGATATCTGAGCGAGCTTCAAAAATCATTGACGATGCCGGGGCCATGCCCGATCGGCTAGCAATGGATGACAAGTTCAAAACAGGATTTGAGACCACGAGAAGGGCGTTAAAGGCAAAAGAAAAGGAGCTTTTTACACCTATTAATAACGCCATTTCTCCGCGCACACCTGTTGAGTCAGTAAATACCAAAAGCATGCTTGATGATATGGCTGATGATGTTGGCGGTTATCAATATCTTTCACCTGTTGAAAAGGAAGTGTACGAGGCAATATCCCCGACCACTGACAAGGCAGGCCCGTTAACATACCGGCGACTTAGGAACATGATGTCTATGGTTGGCGCTGAACTTGAAAAGGCGGGAACACCATTTGGCAGCACTAAAGAGAGGAACCTTAGCGCCCTTTATTCCACATTATCGAAAGACCGTGATGCCGTGGCTATTTCTCACGGGCTATCAGACCAGTTAAAGGCCGCCAATGCTGTTACCGCACAGCGAAAAATGATGGAGAAACGAGTTTACAACCTTATTGGCAAGGATTTGACGGGCGATGTGACGGTTAAAGCTAAAAGCGCACTTGATGGGCTTTATAGCGGGAATACAAAACCATTCGTTCAACTGATGCGCTCTATGCCAGACAAGGACATGCGCAGCCAACTTATAGCTACCGGAATGCGCGACATGCTGCGCAAAGGGAGCAGATCGGATCTGGCTGATAATATAAATGGATTGGTTGATTTTTATGGGGAGCTTAAAAGAAAGGGCACCATCCGCCTTCTCGAGAAGGAACTTCCAGCGCAAACGATGCGCGAACTCAATGATTTCTACAAACTGGGACGTGAAGTTAAAGCGACAAATAGATTTCACATACCCAACGGAAAATTAAATGGATTTCTAAAAAAACTAGACCAGCCTGGAGGATTTATTGATCAGCTTTCAAGGCATGGGAAAATGGCGATAATCGCCACTGCATTGGGGCATGTTCCTGTAGTTGGCCCAATCCTGAATACATCCGTTGCCGCCCATATGGGGGCGAAGGAGGCTATTAGGAAAACAGGGGCTGATGCTGCGCAGGAGTTGATGACTAGCCCGGTGTGGAAGGATATGGTTTCTGCCGCCAAACGGAGACCTAGCGCAGAGGCACAGGAAAAAATCGCCGCCCATTTTGAAAAGAGAATTGCTGCAATTCCTGCATGGAAAGAGTTTTATCGCTCACTTCCGGCAGAGCAGAAAGAGAGAATAGCCAGGGCGGGAATTATCGGCTGGCTATCAGGTGAGGCTGAGGAAGGCGGGAACTAACCATTGGCCACGGAAGGCTAACTGATGTAATCGTCGACTTCGCCAATTAGCTTTCCACACATCGGCTCTAGCTGATCTATCACAATATCTAATCCTGCGGGCGTGACCACTTTATCAAACCAGATGGATTTATCGGCAAGGTCATTAAGGTAATCCGGATCTATCAGTGAATTGATTTGCGCCTGGATCTGGATGGCATGCTCGTTCAGGTAAAAGGCCCATTGGCGGTTAAGCACAATTTCAGAAAGGATAATCAATCCTTCTTTTGTTTTGGCGGCCTCTCTGGCTGATGTGTTTTTTTCGCGAGCCAATTCAGCAAGGTCATAGAAAGCACGCTCTTCAACCTCGCCTTTCACGCTGTAGAAATGCTTTGCGTCGCTTTTTGCTTTTGTTAGCTGCTTCTGAAGAGAAGCGATTTGTTCTTTTTTTGATAGACCAAACACACCAACCTCCTTAGGTTCCATTACTGTAGCACGGGTGAAAAGCGGAAGCCTACTCAGGTAGGCTTTTTGTTTTTAGGTATCAGTTCGTATTTTTCGTTGATCATACCGAGTAGATTATCGCTGAATCTATCAAGCATTTTCTCCATCTCCTTATGTGATAACGTTACAGTTTTTTCAATGTCATCACTTTTTTTATCTAATGCACTTAGCCGTTCCCTGAACTGTTGAACGACCGGACCATCATCTGGACCAAAATCACGACAAACTCTAATCGCCAATTCTAGCAACGCAATTATTTCAGAGTTTATAGATCTACCGTCATTTTTAGCCATTTCGGCAATTACATCACGCATCCCATCAGGGAATCTTACCGTGAACTTATCTTGCATCTGGCTCGGGAATTTTTCAGACATGATTCACCTCAAATAAAAATCATTGTAGAGGCAACTTGACTTCATGCGCAATCGTGGTAAATTGACTCTAAAGGCAATTTGCCTTCATTGATGAGATGAGGAGACAGCATGGAAAAGAATGAAGTGAAGACAACTCTTCGCTATCCGTACCGCTTTAAGGAAGAAGTTAAACGTATCGCAGAGGAAGAGGGAATGTCAGAAAACTCTGTGTTGGTTCAAGGATTGGCTTGGTGGTTGAAGTACCGGGAGAAAATGCAGAATGCTCTCTAAAAATAGCGAAGCCCAGCAGTGCGCTAACACTAACCGGGCCTCTATGTCGGAAACCGTATGCAAGGAAACCAACATGAATATTGTAGCAAAATCAGATTACAACTTCCACGGAGTTAATTTGGTGCCAGTAGAAAATAAGCAAGGCGTTTGGTTCACGTCATCGGATCTTGCTTCTGCGCTGGAATACTCAAACAGTCGCGCTGTGACCATGATTTACAATAAGTACGCGGATGAATTTAGCGACGGAATGACTCAGGTACTCGAAGTGAGTACCTCAGGAAATTACCGCAAGAAGGTGCGCGTTTTCTCACTGCGCGGCGCTCACCTAATCGCGATGTTTGCCCGTACCGATGTAGCCAAAGAGTTTCGTCGCTGGGTGCTGGATATCCTGGATCGCGAGGTGCAGGACTCACCGATCGCTAAGCAGTTTTCTGATGAGGAGTTGGTGAGTCTTTGTTACTTGCAGCTCTGGATGGAAAAGAGCCAGCAGATCAGCAAGAAGCTCTATCCTGCGATGCGCGAACTGGGATCTGAACTTTCAGGCAAGCTACGCGATATCGCACATGAAACCAGGTACATGACGGACGAAACCAAAAAGTTATTACTCCGCGAAACGCAGAACCTGGATAACTCGAATTTTGTCGTAAGTCGCGCTCAGCCTGTGCTGGCAAAACTCCGCGGAGAAGAAGGATGGATTCACTGATGGGCGTATGGGATGGCGCAAAAAGAAAAACCGCCAGTTACAGCTGGCGGTCTACTGAAGTCTAACAACGCATAGGAACGTATATGACTAAGATGAATTTAGCAGTTACTGGTTCTGTTGTCACCGAGAAAACTATTGATAGCCAGTATCTGCTGGAGATGGTCAATAAGGCTCGCAAGGAGTGCGGGGAAGGGGTGGTGCGTAATAACGTATTCATTGACCGCATTAAGGATGAACTTGATGGCGAGACCTACAAAATTTTTGTAGGTCAAAAAAACGGCTCAGAAATTGAAGTCGTTGAAATGTCCATCAAGCAGGCTCTCCGCGTGGCCGCCCGCGAGTCGAAAGCTGTTCGCCGCTCATTGGTAGATAAGCTCGAAGATATGCAGGCGATCCCGGCAATGCCGAAAAGCCAGTCTGGTATCACTGAATATCGCCTAGCAAAGGCTGATCAGCTGAAAGCTCAGGCATTGGAAAAGAACATTGCCAGCGCCCGTGAGATTATGGCTATGCTGCCGCGCCTTGATCCAATGGCGCATCAGGTTCTTGCAGCATCTTTGATTAATCCACTCATCGGCTATGATGCGATTCCGCTGCCGGTATTGGAGGAGCATTACCATACCGCTGGCGAAGTGGGCGAGATGCTTGGCGTGTCTGCTCAGAAGATCGGACGCACTGCCAATGCCAATAACCTCAAGACTGAGCAGCATGGTAAGTTTTTCTTGGACAAATCGGCCCATTCCAGCAAGCAGGTTGAAGCGTTCCGCTACAATGCTGAGGGTGTGAAAGCGCTGCGCCACCTGATCCATGGTGCTGATGTAGCATAACTAATTGATATTTATCCAGAGTGCATTTTTGCACTCTGCTAAGTAAACCCGCTTAATCGCGGGTTTTTTCTTTCCTAAGAATATCAGCAGCTACTTCTTTTACCTGCTCTGAAATCAAGGAGGCCAATCGCTCAGCATCATCACGGTACCCGCGTACCGGTGACGGCCTGGCCAATGACTCTTCCATCGTTGCCACAATCTCTGCATTGATAGACCTGTTGTTCATTTTTGCACGCTGCTTAATCTTAGCGTGCAACTCGTGTGTAAGCCTCAAGTGGAACTGCGCCTCATCCTATTTGCTATACATCCTTGATGCCTCACCAGTGGGTGGAATGGCATCGTAAAACCTACTGGATAAATCAACAATCGTACTATTTCGGTATGTAACTATATCTCACCGCAGCTCGCCTGTGGGGATTACTTGCGCCTGGAGCACAGTAAATGTCAGATTATATAACCGCCAATGTCGTTGTAAGCATGCCTTCGCAGTTGTTCACTATGCCGCGCTCATTCAAAGCTGTGGCTAACGGTAAAATCTACATCGGCCAGATTGATACGGATCCGGTTAACCCTGCGAACCAGATTCAGGTATACCTTGAGAATGAAGATGGCAGCCATGTGCCTGTCGCCCAGCCGCTTATCATCAACGCCGGAGGATATCCGGTATATAACGGACAGATTGCAAAGTTTGTTACCGTGCAGGGCCATTCTATGGCTGTTTATGACGCATATGGAACTCAGCAGTTCTACTATCCGAACGTCTTGAAGTATGATCCTGATCAGTTCAGGAATCAGTTGGAAAGTGATGATGGAGCAGGCCTTATTGGAAGTGAAAGTGGTAAGAGCGTGCAGGAAGAAATAGATAATCTTCACCAAGATTCACTTAGCTCAAAGAAAAATTATACTCCATGTATTTCTTTTGTTTTTGATGATGCCAAAGAATCTCATTATTCAGTAGTAGCTCCACTGTTTGCCTCAAAGGGAAAATCATGCGGATTTGCTGTAAATACTGGAAATGTCAACTTAACTAGTGACATGAGTGGAACTGAGATAATTGAGCTTGCAGCGCAAGGATTTGAGATTATTAATCATTCATTTTCATCTGTACCATTCAGTTCATCAGTTAACGCTACATTTGTTAGAGCTGAGCTTGAGACAGCTCAATCATTTTTTAACGAAATGGGGATTAATCCAAGGATTATGCAATCTCCCAGTTCTGTTGCTGATGATTCTTTTCAACCATTAATTAGGAGTATGTTCGAGTATGCGTTTACAACGGCCCCCAATGCTACGCCAATGAAAAACATGCTTCCTACCGAATTGTATCGATATGGTCTTGAAACATCAGATGGTATTATTTCATTATCCACTGCCCAAGCGATAATTGATTCGGCAGTAGAAGCATCAGGCGTTGTGGTATTTTATGCGCATGACGTTCCTGCCGATAGTGATAAGCTTCAGCTAATATCAGATGTTATTGATTATGCCGTTGCGCATGATGTTGATGTTGTTCCACCATCCATTGCCGCTGCTTCAGCTACGGTATCTCCCTGCATCCCATCAATGATATATATTAAGGGAAGAACACTGGTTAACAATACCAGTGGCTGGACTGCTACTAACGGGTCTGTTTCAGTTTCTGCTAATGGCGATATTTATGTAACAGCCACCGCTCCTGGTTCATGCTTAGTACAGAGAAGTATACCAATGCGCATGAAAAATGGAGAAACAGTCAATTTTTCTGCGGCAGTACGAAATATGATTGGTTCCGTTACTTCTGCATCAATAGGTCTGAATGCTTTTTCTGGCTCATCAACAACTAAAACTGCTGAGTATTCCATTGTCGGTCTGGATAATCTTTACAGGCGATATAGTGCTGCTCAGCAAATTGGCAGCACCGTAGACCGAGTTCTTCAGTTTATTAGGGTAACATTTGCATCAGCTGGTGATCAGATATTGATTAGAGCTCCTACTGTTAGATATGGATTGAATGTTTCACCTGATACCAGTTGGCGAACTCTTTATGGCGTAGGGATTGTTTCCGGGCAATTGATACCAAACAATTCAGGGGCATATACGTCAATAAGCTTGACAACTGCTAGTGATAACGGGCTGTTTACCGTAGCTAACAATGCAATCAGTTTTTCAAGACCATGCACAGTTATGTTGTCTGTTTCTATGCTAGCAGTTGGTTCTGGTTTGTCAGGTAACGCCGGAGGAATTCTTCGCATTTTAGTTGGTAACACAACTATTAGCGTGGCATCATCTGGAGGAGCTAACGCTGCTGGCGCATCACATTCTTTAACTCTCGCGCTAGATGCAAGCGCAAACATAGCATTTGATATGCTTAATATTGGGTCAGTATTTAATATCAACCCTCAATCGAATATAATTATCCAAGAAATAATATAATTTTAATTTAAGCCCACTGAGTGGGCTTTTTGTTGTGTGCTGGGCATGCTTAGCAGTTCTGGGATGAAAGTCCACTGTCCAGCCTGATGGTGGCGAAGGACTAGTGAATCGCAAGGGGGAATATTCGCGATTCTGATATGTTTACCGCAGAGTCGCCTGATGGAAAGGACCACGTACTGCATAACTGGCTTTTAATATCAGATGTGAAAATAAACAAGTAGAGAAAACTTAAGTTCATGCACGGATTTAGGCTTATACATTAGACAATATTCTCATCAAGCCAATCAATCCACCACTGCATCATCTCCAGTCGCGTATCCAGATGTGTATCGTGGTTGTACACGGGAATGGTCGTACTGGTTTTGATGAGTGTCCGGTGACGTGAGACAAAAACGGGACACACAAAGCTTTGCATCGGTTTGCAAGGCTTTGTGTGCTCATGATGGGATGTGTGATGGGGCATGGATGTGGCACAAAACAGCACTCGCTCTAAGGTGAACTTAGACGACTGATGCTTTCGACTACTCTAACCATCTGTTATTTGGTGCGCTCTTGGACGATCTTTGTCATTTATGAAAAATACATGGTCATATGATGTCCATGCAGGTGTAGGTGCAACGTGCAGAAAATGTAGGCCGGATAAGCGTAGCGCCATCCGGCAAACACTTACTTCTGAATCAGATAGCGAATAGTGGGTCCATCCTGCTGAATATCCAGCACCGTATAGCCGTGATTACGCGCATCCAGCGGAATATTATTGATCGATTGCGGGCAGTCACTCACCACTTCCAGAATTTCACCTTTCTTCAACTGCGGCATCGCCTCCAGCGTGGCGACAGCCGGGTAGGGACACGGTTCACCCACCATGTCCAGACGGTAATCAGGGACGATATTTTTCATGCGGATTCCTTAGCAGGCGCTAGCCCTGCACGGCGGAAGAAACGTTTTTCCCAGCCGATGATGAGCATCAGCGCGGCAAACAACAGCAGGTAAGTTACCAGCAGGCCGCCGAGCGGACCGAATGTGTTGAGCAGGTTCACTTTATCCCAGCTGGTGGCAAGCGCCGGGGCGAAGTCATCCCAGTAGTAGGCCAGGATGGTCGAGCCGATCACGTTGCCCAGACCGACCCACCAGTAATGCACCTGACCTTCAACCGCGCGGTACATCCAGCCGGTTTCACACCCGCCCGCCAGCACGATGCCGAAGCCAAACAGCAAGCCGCCAATCACCGCGTTGGGGCCGGCCCACATGATCTTCGCCTCCACGCCCAGTTGCACGTAGCTGAAGATCCCGATGGCGCTGACCGCCATGCCGAAGATAATGGCTTTTGCCATATGGGTACGCCCGGAAATCCACAGGTCACGAAATGCCGAGGTGAAACAGATTTGCGCCCGTTCAATCAGCAGACCGAATCCCACGCCGAACAGCATGGCTAATCCGAGCTTGGGTTTATCCATGGCAGTCAACAGCGCCCAGCCGATCATGCCGATAAACACCAGCATGCCGAGGCGAAAACGCCGACGTGCCTGCTCCGGTTTTTGCGTCAGCGGCGAGGCGGCAGAGACTTTCTGCATTTTGACCGGAATACGGAACATCGGCAGCAGGGTGAAGCGTGCGCCAAACCATGAGCCAATTGCCGTCGCCAGCGCAAAGAACCACGCATGCAGGGAGAACTGTGGGATCCCGGTGAAGAACGCCGCGAGGTTACAGCCCATCGCCAGACGCGCGCCGAAGCCGGCGATCATCCCGCCGATAATGGCCTGAATAATACGCACCCGACTGCGCGGCATACGTAATTTCACGTTGTTGGCCCACAGTGCTGCCGCAAAGCAGCCGCCGAACATGCCGAGGATCATCATGCCGTCGATGCGGGTCAGCGGAGAGCCTTCGAGGTGGATCAGTTTGTAGTAACCCCACTCTTCGGCGTGAACGCCGAATAACTGCAGGACTTGACCACCCCAGCGAGTAAATTCACCGGTTACCGCCCAGAAGGTTCCCGTAATGCCGAAATAGTAAGTGGAGAGAATACCCGCCGCGATGACCGCAGGGGCAGGGGCCCAAAATTTAATTAACCAGGCCTGTTTGAAGTGTTGCCATGACATGCGTTTTGCCTCTGAACTCAGAAGGTATGTAACAAGAAGTGTGGATATTACACCGATCCATATTTTTGCCTATCAGTAATAAGAAGTAATCCCGACGGGATCAATCTTTATCCGCCGCCGCGAAAGGCTGGCGACATCAGGGGTTTAATGCCACAATCCCATTTTCTTCGCATGCAGGATGAATGATGAAAAAATTAGCAATCGTTGGTGCATTTCTGCTTCTTAGCGGATGTGCCGAAGTTGAAAATTATAACGATGTCGTGAAAACGCCAGCGCCCGCCGGTCTGGAAGGCTACTGGCAGTCAAAAGGTCCGCAGCGTGCGCTGGTGAGTCCGGAAGCCATCGCCTCTCTGGTGGTAACGAAAGAGGGCGATACGCTGGATTGCCGTCAGTGGCAGCGGGTGATTGCGTTACCGGGGAAACTGACGATGCTCTCCGGCGATCTCACTAACGTGACGGTAAAACGTGAGCTGTATGAGATTGAGCGTGAAGGCAATACGCTTGAATATGACGGGATGACGCTGCAACGGGTCGACCGGCCAACGCAGGAATGCGCCGAGGTGTTACAGAAAACGCCGCTGGCCACACCGCTGCCGTAAGCGTTTAACCCCGGTAGCTGACCGCTACCGGGGAGAATATTACAACACCTCTTCAATCACCCACACGCTGACGCTGCCGCCGTTGCAGAAAAACGTTGCTTCGCCGTTTTCATCCGTTACCACGCTTTCTTCTCGATTGCCCAGATAGTCACGCCACGTTTTATTGCCGTAGTTTGCCCCGAGCGTGATGCTTTTTTCACCGTCATCGCCGTTGGACAACACCACCACACAGCCAGGGTCGTCGTCGGTACCACTACGGCTAAAGGCGATACAGTTGGGGTGATCAAAATACAGCGTTTGCACGCCGTGGGCGAAACGCTGGCGGGCCAGAATCAGCTCATCAAGCTGCTCAATGATCGGCATGTCGATGGGATAGGTTTCGCCATCCCCGCCGGTATCCTCATAGTGCGCGCCGTACAGATCGGGGTAGAACACCGACGGCACACCGTTTTCGCGCAGCAGGATCAGCGCGTAGGCCAGCGGCTTAAACCACGGCTCGACCGGGGCCTCCAGTGCTTGTAACGGTTGAGTATCGTGATTGGCGACCAGCGTCACCGCGTGAAACGGATCGGCTTCCACCAGCGTATCAGTGAAGATTTGGCTCATGTCATAATCGCGTCCCTGACGCGATGCTTCGTGAAACTTCATTTGCAGGGGAGCGTCGAACAGCATGGTTTTTCCCTCTACCTGATCGATGTAAGTTTGCAGTTTGTCGACCTCGTGGGACCAGTATTCAGCGACGATAAACAGCGGTTTGGGGGCCACCTCCTGCACGTGTTCGATCCACTCTTTATAAAACCAGGCCGGGATGTGCTTGACGGCATCGAGGCGAAAACCGTCGCACTGGGTTTGCTCCATCACCCAGCGCGCCCAGTATTTGATCTCCTCGGTGACGGCGTGGTTACGAAAATCGATATTTTCGCCCATCAGGTAGTCAAAGTTTCCGAGCTCGTCATCGACCTGATCGTTCCAGCCTTCGCCGGTGTAATCGTTGACGATTTTGAAAATGCCGTCTTCGGTAGGATTTTCAATATGGTCGATGCCGCTGAAGCATTTGTAGTCCCAGATAAACTGTGAATATTGCCCGGCACGGGCCGGGAAGGTGTAGCGCGTCCAGGCCTCACATTCGATGATTTCGTCGTCAATCTGCGTACGATCATCCGCGTTCACGCGCTGGACGCGAATGGCTTCTTTTTCATCGGCACCCATTTTGTGGTTAACCACCACGTCCAGCAGTACCGCAATGTCGTTGTGCTTTAACGCGTCGATTGCTGCCAGTAACTGATTTTTATCGCCGTATTTGGTGGCGACGGTGCCTTTTTGGTCGAATTCGCCTAAATCAAACAGATCGTAGGAGTCATAGCCAACGGAATAGCCGCCGGACGCGCCTTTATAAGCAGGAGGCAGCCACACCATATTGATGCCGATATCGTTGAGGCCGCCTGCGCGTGCGGCCAGTTCGGGCCACAGTTGCCCGCCCTCAGGGTAATACCAGTGGAAGTACTGCAATAACGTGGGATTTTTCATCTTCCGTGCTCCAGAAGCCGTTTGGCCGACCTCTGGAGTATGGAAGATTATTCAGGCGAGACGGGAAAATTTTACGGCGTGGTGGGGGCGTCGGGTACCAGCAGCATGCCGGAAAGACGACCATAGGCATTATTCAACGTTTTCTGCTTGGTTGACTGACCGATCAGACCGCTCAGTTCATCCAGCCTCTGTTGCAGCAATGCTTTAAGTAACTGCTCGTTATCCAGCGTTTGTTTAATATAGCCAGCCACGATGTCCTGAATACTTCGCGTTATGCCTGGTGGAGTTTCGTCTTCCATGACCACTTCAATACTTTGCAGATAGCTAACTTCCTGTTCCAGTAAAAGGTCCCATTCACCGCGCTGTGCCAGTTCCAGCAGCGAATGACTGAGTAGCGCGATGCGCTGCCAACGGTTGACGAACTCCACGGCTGAGGTCATTAACGAGACTCCTGGGAAGATGCTTTGGGTGAGATCTGTTTCCAGGCATCCGCAATGTTGCTGAGCAACCCTTCGACTTCTTCAATGGCCTGACTGTCATTGCGCAAGTTAGCTTGCAGCAGGCGGCGGATCATATAGTCATACAGCGCTGACAAATTGGTGGCGATTTCACCACCATTGTCCTGATCCAGTCCCGCTTTCAGGCCATTATCGATGATATTAATGGCCTTGCTTAAGGCCTCGCCTTTGGCGACGATATCACCCTGCTGCATAAACAGGCGAGCGCGCACCAGGGCGCTGTTCGCGCCATCAAACAACATTTCGATCAGCTGATGCGGGCTGGCGCTCATTACGGCGCTTTCCACACTGACCTGTGCATAGGCTTTGGTACCGCTCGCGGTATACATGCTTACCTCGTGTTATCAGGATTTATTCATCGCTGTAAATTGTTGGCCCAGATAGGTACTGGTGTTATTCAATTTGCTCATCATGCTATCAAGCTGGGTAAACTGTGCCGTGTAGCGCGCAACCATGTCATCAATACTGGCGCTGACGGAGAGATATTGCTTGGTCAGTTTTTTCAGCGTTGAGTTAATGCTGTCCTGCGCACTGTCGATAATGCCGTCATCGGCCAGATAGCTTTTTACTTCGGCGGCAATCTTGGTGGTGATCCCGGTTTCTTTACCATCGCCTGCCAGCAGTTCACGTACTGAAGCGGTGTTTTCGTCCAGCGCTTTTTTCAGCTTGGTATCATCGATGGACATCTTGCCGGTTTTGCCATCTTGCTTGATGCCGATTTCATTCAGGGTTTTAAAGGCACCTTCGCTGCCCGAGTTAGCAAATTGCGCCCGGATACCGGTCTGGATCGTACGTACCACGCTATCGCCTACCAGTGCGCCGTTGTCTTTATCCTGACCTTCCGCGCCCTGATCAACTTCTTTATACTTGGTCAACGTATTAAAGGTGTCGATCAGTGAGTTATAAGCATCGACCCAACCTTTGATAGCTTCCGTCGCTTTTTCATTGCTTTTAGTGACAGTTACCCGCGCGTCGGTGACTTTTTTGGTCAGTTCCAGCGTCACGCCCTGTGGGGCATCAGTCACTTTGTTGCTCTGTCGCTCAATAGGAATGCCGTTCATGGTTAACTGGGCATTTTGCGCTTCAACCAGTTCACTCATTTTACCGGTGCCGGTTTTGCTGTCGTAAGCCAGCAGATCGTTAAGCTTGCTGTCGCCGTCAACAGAGATGGTCATCTTGCTGTCCATACCTTCGGCGGCGGTCAGTACCAGTTTGAACTCACCGTCTTTCACTTTCACGATACTGGCGGAGATACCGCTGTCGGTATCGTTAATCGCCTTACTGATATCTTCCAGTGAGGTTTTATCCTGTGAAAGCTTAATTTCCAGCGGCTCTTTACGGCCCGGTTGTTCAATCTTAATGGTACGTGTGGCAGAGCCGTCACCCAGTGAATCTTTGTTTGAGGCAACCGTTTTGGTACTCAACGATTGCGCCTGGGCCAGCTGCGTTACGCTGATGGTATAAATTCCCGGTGCTGCGCCTGCCTCCGTGGTCACTTTCAGATCTTCGGTACTGCTGGTCACGTTACTGCTTCTGAACAGTTCGGGTTTATTTAATGCGGTATTAGCCGTCTGAAATTTTTCCAGCGCACTCTTTAACGTACCGTAGGCCGTCAGGCGGGCGGTATTATCGGTCTGTTGCTGAGTAATAGGATTTAAACGTTTTTTCTCAGCAATAGTCAGGTTGTTTAGCAACGTGTCCAGTGGTAAGCCTGATCCTACGCCCAGTGATGAAAATGAAGGCATGCTCGATTCCTTGTGATTGCAAACATTTGTTCTATGGCTTATCGGCAATCTGCGCGCAAAGTTTAATGATTGTTTTATGAAAATAATGCGCGGAATAGTGGTGCATATAGCGGGTATTTCACGGGCTAAGAAAAAAGAGGGCAGAAACTAAAAATTTTCTAAAGTTCGAAATTAACGTGCCGATACATGGGTTACGGTCAGAAACCGTGGGCAACAGCCCAATAACATCGAGTTGTAATTGATAAGGAAAAGATCATGGCACAAGTCATCAATACAAACAGCCTGTCGCTGTTGACCCAAAACAACCTGAACAAATCTCAGTCCGCTCTGGGCTCCGCTATCGAGCGTCTGTCTTCTGGTCTGCGTATCAACAGCGCCAAAGATGATGCTGCTGGCCAGGCGATCGCTAACCGCTTCACCTCTAACATCAAAGGTCTGACTCAGGCGTCCCGTAACGCCAACGACGGTATCTCTGTTGCCCAGACCACTGAAGGCGCGCTGTCTGAAATCAACAACAACCTGCAGCGTGTTCGTGAATTGTCCGTCCAGGCCGCTAACGGTTCTAACTCTGAGTCTGACCTGACTTCTATCCAGGACGAAATCGATCAGCGCCTGGCAGAAATCAACCGTGTCTCCGAGCAGACCGACTTCAACGGTAAAAAAGTCCTGAACCAGAACGGTCAACTGACTATTCAGGTTGGTGCAAAAGATAATGAAACCATTACTATTGATTTAAAGAAAATTGACAGTACTACTTTAGGTTTAGATTCTTTGAATATTACGAACACAGGTGCAACTGTTGCTACTGGTTCTAAAGTAAATACTCAAATTGCATTAAACAAAGCAACTATGGATGATACTGGTGGCTCTGTAGGTTATACTCCCGTCACTTCGAAGTTGATTAAAACTGCTGGAGGAGATCATTATTTCTCTGGCAATGGTACTGACTATTTTAAAGCGGATATCGATGCTACAACAGGTACAGTATCATTTGACAGTACCAAGACGGTAGCCGGTATTACGATAGCTTCAGGTACTGAAGTTAATACAATTGGCAAAGAAGTCACAACTTCAAATGCTACAAGCATTACAGTTGGCCAAAGCCTGGTCTCTTATAAGGATAGCAATGGTAAACTCTCTTATGCTATTCGTACAGAAGATCAAGCAAGCGGTAAGTCTACTTATAAGAACGCAGTGATTAGTGATACTGGCGAAGTATCGGAAGGAAACAATTCAGTAGCATTAGGAACAACTGATCCACTGAAGAAAATTGACGCCGCGCTGTCTGATGTAGACAAATTCCGTAGCTCCCTGGGTGCGATTCAGAACCGTTTTGAATCTGCCGTAACCAACCTGGGTAATACCGTTAACAACCTGTCCTCTGCCCGTAGCCGTATCGAAGACTCCGACTACGCGACCGAAGTGTCTAACATGTCTCGTGCGCAGATCCTGCAGCAGGCGGGTACCTCTGTTCTGGCACAGGCTAACCAGACCACGCAAAACGTGCTCTCTTTACTGCGTTAATCCATCGATTGGGTTACTCAGTCATTAGAGACAATAAAGGCAGCGAAAGCTGCCTTTTTTCTATACTGGAGTCTGAATAATGCAAGAAATTACCGTTACTGAACCCAATTTTGTGTCTACGTTTCAGTGCACCGGCACACAATGTCGCGATCATTGCTGTAAAGGCTGGAATATACATCTGGACAAGGCAACGGTGAATAAATATCTCTCCAGCAAAGATGATTATATAAAGAAGATCGCCAAAGAGAACATTATCCTGCTTAAAAAAGAGGTTACTACCTGGGGAATGGTCAAACTTGTTGAAGATACGGGAAACTGTCCTTATCTGACCGAGGACAGCCTCTGTCAGGTACAGAAAACGCTGGGGGCCAAGGCATTAAGTACCACATGTAAAACATTCCCCCGTATTGAACGTATTTATAAAAATGATCTAAGAAAATCGCTGAGTTTGTCATGCCCCGAAGTCGCTAGTATTGTATTAACAGATCCCCATGCGATGATTTTAAATGAAAAAAGTATCGTTAA
>NZ_JADABY010000032.1 GCF_015672735.1 Citrobacter sp. Res13-Sevr-PEB04-36
CATAATAAATATTATTTATGATAATATACAAAAAAAGCTATTCATTCCATAGCATCGTTATTTTTTAAGAATCCGTTAATGGACATGGTCAACAAAAGAACAAATTGTATTGTTTTTAATCAGCAGAAATTCATGCTGACGCACCCCATTAAATATGTAAGTAAACGTAAAAAAATAATTCATGGGTATATCTTTTATACTCAAATTGAAATTGATATGACGATGGATTCAGATGAAAGGCGAGGTAAAAAAAGAAGAAAGTAGCGAAAGCCGCCAAAAGAATGGCGGCTTTTTATAGCAAAAAACTTACTCTACAGTTACCGACTTCGCCAGATTACGCGGCTGATCGACATCGGTGCCTTTAATCAGCGCCACATGATATGCCAGAAGTTGCAGAGGAACGGTATAGAAAATAGGTGCAATAACCTCTTCAACATGCGGCATCTCAATAATGTGCATGTTTTCATTGCTGGTGAAACCGGCATCCTGATCGGCGAAGACGTACAGTTGGCCACCACGGGCACGAACTTCTTCAATGTTGGATTTCAGTTTCTCCAACAGTTCGTTATTTGGTGCCACGACGATAACCGGCATATCTGCATCAATCAGTGCCAGCGGGCCGTGTTTCAGTTCGCCAGCAGCGTAGGCTTCCGCGTGAATATAAGAGATCTCTTTCAGCTTCAACGCGCCTTCCAGCGCAATCGGATACTGATCGCCACGGCCAAGGAACAGCGCATGGTGTTTGTCAGAGAAATCTTCCGCCAGGGCAGCAATGCGTTTGTCCTGAGACAGCATCTGCTCGATACGGTTCGGCAACGCCTGCAGACCGTGAACGATATCATGCTCAATAGTCGCATCCAGACCTTTCAGACGAGACAATTTCGCCACCAGCATCAACAGAACTGTCAGTTGAGTGGTAAATGCTTTCGTGGAGGCCACGCCGATTTCGGTACCGGCGTTGGTCATCATTGCCAGATCGGATTCACGCACCAGTGAAGATCCCGGCACGTTACAAATCGCCAGCGATCCCAGATAGCCCAGCTCTTTTGATAAGCGCAGACCCGCCAGGGTATCCGCCGTTTCACCAGACTGGGACAGGGTGATCATCAGACTGTTGCGACGCACGGCTGATTTGCGATAGCGGAATTCGGAGGCGATTTCCACATCACACGGAATACCCGCCAGCGATTCAAACCAGTAACGTGACACCATACCGGAGTTATACGACGTACCGCAGGCGATGATCTGAATATGCTCAACCTGAGACAGCATCTCGTTGGCATTTGGCCCCAGCTCGCTTAAATCCACCTCACCGTGGCTGATGCGCCCGGTCAGCGTATTTTTGATCGCATTCGGCTGCTCGTAGATCTCTTTCTGCATGTAGTGGCGATAGATACCTTTTTCACCCGCGTCATATTGCAGACTGGATTCAATATCCTGACGTTTAACTTCCGCGCCAGACTTGTCGAAAATGGTAACGGAACGACGTGTCACTTCCGCAATATCGCCTTCTTCCAGGAAGATAAAGCGACGAGTTACCGGCAGCAGCGCCAGCTGATCGGAAGCGATAAAGTTTTCACCCATGCCCAGACCAATCACCAGCGGGCTACCAGAACGTGCCGCCAGCAGGATTTCAGGGTTACGGGTATCCATAATCACCGTGCCGTATGCACCGCGCAACTGTGGGATAGTCCGCAGTACTGCTTCACGCAGGGTACCACCTTGTTCCAGCTCCCAGTGCACCAGGTGAGCAATCACTTCGGTGTCAGTTTCTGAGACGAAGGTATAACCGCGCGTTTTCAGCATTTCACGCAGCGGTTCATGGTTTTCGATGATGCCGTTATGCACCACCACAATGTGATCAGAAACATGCGGATGCGCGTTAGCTTCTGAAGGTTCACCGTGAGTCGCCCAACGAGTGTGGGCAATACCGGTGCCACCATGTAACGGATGCTCTTCCGCAGCGGCGGTTAGCATCTGTACTTTACCCAGACGACGCAGACGGGTCATTTTGCCTTCAGCATCGACAACTGCCAGACCGGCAGAGTCATAACCACGATATTCCAGACGACGTAAACCTTCGATAAGGATTTCAGCAACATCACGCTGCGCGATAGCGCCAACAATTCCACACATATTTTTTGATTCCGAATTTAGGCATTATGCCTGTCGTTGTCGGTCAACCTGTATTTATCCTTCATCTTTCACGCTGTGGCTGTGTTGGCTGCACGCTTTCGCCATGGTCACTTACTGATTGTAAGCTCCCATGGTCTCACGCGCTTGCCGCCTTACCACAACGCGAAATCTTTGGATAAAACCCGTATTTACGGGCGCCCCGAGCCTTGTAGAGAGTGGGGTTATTTTTATAGGTACTGCTTGTTGAGCGGAGGATTATATTATCCCCTCATCTCTTGTCTGCCTGATGGCGCTCACGCTTATCAGGCCTACAGAACGTCACCGCACGTAGGCTGGATAAGGCAAAGCCGCCATCCGGCAAAAAATAAATTACTTCTTCTTCACCGGACGCTTCCAGCCCTGTTTATGGACCTGCGGTACCCGACTAATAACCAGTTCGTTATCCGCGACATCACGCGTAACGGTGGTTCCGGCGGCAATGGTGGCACCTTTACCCACGGTGACAGGCGCCACCAGCTGAGTATCAGAACCAACAAACACATCGTCGCCAATAATGGTTTTAAACTTATTGGCGCCATCGTAGTTGCAGGTAATCGTCCCTGCGCCGATGTTCACATTATCGCCAATTTCCGCATCGCCCAGATACGTCAGATGACCGGCTTTGGAGCCTTTACCCAGACGCGCTTTTTTCATTTCGACGAAGTTACCCACGTGTGCGCCTTCCTGTAGCTCAGCACCCGGACGTAAACGCGCAAACGGACCGATAGTACATGCTGCATCCAGGCGCGCATCTTCCACGACGCTGTATGGGCTAAGCTCACAGTCATCACCAATCACGCTGTTTTTGATGATGCAACCCGTGCCAATTTTGACACGATCGCCAAGGGTCACGTGACCTTCAATGATAACGTTAGTATCAATTTCAACATCGCGCCCGTGAATAAGCGTACCGCGCAGATCAAAACGCGCCGGATCGCGCAGCATAACGCCGGCCAGCAACAGTTTTTCTGCCTGCTCGGACTGATAAACGCGCTCCAGACGAGAAAGCTGAAGGCGGTTATTTACCCCTTCCGTTTCGCTAATACGCGCCGGATGAACCGCGGCAATCTCACGCCCTTCATGATAAGCCATCGCAATGATATCGGTGATGTAGTATTCACCCTGAGCATTATTGTTGGTGAGTTTTGCCAGCCAGCGCTTCATGTCTGCACCGTTGGCCACCAGAATACCTGTATTGATTTCCTGGATCTGACGCTGCTCATCGGTGGCATCTTTATGCTCAACAATACCGGTGACGACGCCGTTTTCACGCGTAATACGCCCGTAACCGGTTGGGTCATCCAGTTTCACCGTTAACAAGCCGATACCACCCTGCGGTTTCGCATCACGCAGGCGTTGTAAGGTGTCGGTGGAGATGAGCGGTACATCGCCATAAAGCATTAAAATGTCTTCGTCATCACCAAAGAATGGTGCCGCCTGCTGCATAGCATGGCCGGTACCCAACTGCTCAGCTTGCAGGACCCAGTTCAGGTTGCCATCTTTCAGCGTCTGCTTAAGCAAATCGCCACCGTGTCCGTAGACCAGATGTACGCGAGATGCGCCTAATTCGTTAGCAGCATCAATGACATGCTGGACCATCGATTTTCCCGCGAGGGTGTGCAGCACTTTAGGGAGATCTGAATACATACGTGTGCCTTTGCCTGCGGCAAGGATCACGACGCTCATAGCACTATTCAACATACACGTCCTGACTGTAATTTAAGAACAAATTTATACCGTTTGACATTGAAAATACTACATTTTTTTCATCGTGAAATGGGCCGAAGATAAAACGTTCAATAGGGGGAAATACCTATCGTTTAATCCACTATTTTCATCTATATCTGCGCCTTTTGTCTTCCCAAAAACAGGAGACTGCTCTTATTAAAGCCTTAGGTTAATGTTTTTGCTATTTTTTTGCCCCATGAATAAAGAATTAAGTTAACAATGCATAGTTGTTTATACGATTCAGTGAGAAGCAGAGAAGATGAAAAAATCTTGAGATTGAAGGAGGAAGGGTATTAACGAAGGATGGCGCGGGCTTATCACAACACTAAGCATCACGCCACATAGCAGGCAAGGTATAACTAAACGTTCATGTTGCTGAAAAGGGCGATGATTTTGTTGATCAGTTTCATGTTGGTATCCCGTTTTTATCTGAGTTAATTATGTGACACTCATCACAAAAAAGAGTCTACGCTTCATTTTTTAATCGATCAATATTTATGTGATCTACATCACTTAAAATTTAAAATACTTTTTCATTTTCATCTTTACCAAAACACAGGCATAAAAAAACCAGCCTCAAATCAGACTGGTTTTTGTGTTTTCAAGCCGGTGTTACATCGCTTTTTTGGTCAACTCGATAACGCGCAGTTTGGCGATCGCTTTGGCCAGTTCCGCAGATGCCTGAGCGTAATCCACGTCACCATGAGAGCTTTTAATATGCTCTTCGGCCTTACGTTTCGCTTCCAGGGCTCTCGCTTCATCGAGATCCTGCCCGCGAATCGCGGTATCAGCCAGTACGGTCACACTGCCAGGCTGCACTTCAAGAATGCCGCCGGACAGATAGATAAACTCTTCATGACCGAACTGTTTAACGATGCGGATCATACCAGGCTTAATGGCGGTGAGCAGCGGTGCGTGACCCGGGAAAATACCCAGTTCACCTTCACTACCCGTTACCTGGATTTTTTCGACCAGACCAGAGAACATTTGTTGCTCTGCGCTGACGACATCCAGGTGGTAAGTCATTGCCATATCACCCTCCGATTAAGGCGTTAAAGTTTTTTAGCTTTTTCCACGGCTTCGTCGATAGAACCGACCATGTAGAACGCCTGCTCTGGCAGGTGGTCGTATTCGCCTTCCATGATGCCTTTAAAGCCACGGATGGTGTCTTTCAGGGATACGTATTTACCCGGAGAACCGGTGAATACTTCCGCAACGAAGAACGGCTGGGACAGGAAACGCTGGATCTTACGCGCACGTGCTACCACCAGTTTGTCTTCTTCAGACAGTTCATCCATACCCAGGATGGCGATGATGTCTTTCAGTTCCTGGTAACGCTGCAGCAGGGACTGTACGCCACGCGCAGTGTCGTAGTGTTCCTGACCAACAACCAGCGGATCCAGCTGACGGCTGGTGGAGTCCAGCGGGTCAACGGCCGGGTAGATACCCAGGGATGCGATCTGACGGCTCAGTACCACTGTTGCATCTAAGTGAGCAAAGGTGGTGGCTGGGGATGGGTCAGTCAAGTCATCCGCAGGTACGTATACCGCCTGAACGGAGGTGATAGAACCGGTTTTAGTTGAGGTGATACGTTCCTGAAGAACACCCATCTCTTCCGCCAGAGTCGGCTGATAGCCTACCGCTGATGGCATACGGCCCAGCAGAGCGGATACTTCCGTACCGGCCAGGGTATAACGATAGATGTTATCGACGAACAGCAGAACGTCACGACCTTCGTCACGGAACTTCTCAGCCATGGTCAGACCGGTCAGTGCAACGCGCAGACGGTTTCCCGGCGGCTCGTTCATCTGGCCATATACCAGGGATACTTTGTCCAGAACGTTGGAGTCGGTCATTTCGTGGTAGAAGTCGTTACCCTCACGAGTACGTTCACCCACGCCCGCAAACACGGAGTAACCGGAGTGCTCGATCGCGATGTTACGGATCAGCTCCATCATGTTTACGGTTTTACCTACACCCGCACCACCGAACAGACCGACTTTACCGCCCTTCGCGAACGGACACATCAGGTCGATAACTTTGATGCCGGTTTCCAGCAGTTCCTGAGAGCTGGACAGCTCTTCATAGGATGGTGCTGCGCGGTGGATAGCCCAACGCTCTTCTTCACCGATGTCGCCTTTCATGTCGATCGGGTGACCCAATACGTTCATGATACGACCCAGTGTTGCTTTACCTACCGGGACTTCGATCGGGTGCTCGAGATCTTTAACTTCCAGACCACGACGCAGACCGTCGGAAGAACCCATGGCGATGGTACGCACGATACCGCCACCGAGCTGCTGCTGAACTTCCAGCACCAGAACTTCATTACCATTCTGAACCTCAAGGGCTTCGTACACACGCGGTACGGCATCCTGAGGGAATTCGACGTCAACTACGGCGCCGATTACCTGGACAATTTTTCCAGTAGCCATCTTGAATCCTCTACGAATTAACCTGGTTATACCGCGGATGCACCACCGACGATCTCGGTGAGTTCCTGAGTAATGCTGGCCTGACGAGCTTTGTTGTATACCAACTGCAGCTCTTTAATCAGGCTGCCGCCATTGTCGGTCGCGGCTTTCATCGCCACCATACGTGCGGCCTGCTCGCTGGCCAGGTTTTCTACCACGCCCTGATAAACCTGTGATTCAACGTAACGACGCAGCAGGGTATCCAGCAGCGGTTTCGGGTCTGGTTCATACAGGTAATCCCAGGCTTTTTGTTTCAACTCTTCATCTTCTGATGCCGGTAACGGCAACATCTGAGTGAGGGTCGGAACCTGTGACATGGTGTTAATAAATTTGTTGCTGACAACGTACAGTCTGTCCAGACGGCCTTCATCGTAGGCCTGCAGCATCACTTTAACCGGACCGATCAGTTCGGACAGGGAAGGGTTATCCCCCATGCCGGTTACCTGAGCAACCACGTTACCGCCAACGGAGTTAAAGAAAGACACACCCTTAGAGCCGATCATTGCGATGTCGCACTGAACGCCTTTATCGGACCATGCTTTCATATCCGCCAACAGCTTTTTGAACAGGTTAATGTTCAAGCCGCCGCACAGACCACGGTCGGTCGACACCACCAGGTAGCCCACGCGTTTAACGTCGCGTTCTTCCAGGTAAGGGTGCTTATATTCCAGATTACCATTCGCAAGGTGACCAATCACTTTGCGCATGGTCTCTGCATAAGGACGGCTGGCCGCCATGCGATCCTGCGATTTACGCATTTTGGAAGCGGCGACCATCTCCATCGCTTTAGTGATCTTCTGCGTGTTCTGGACGCTTGCGATCTTACTACGTATCTCTTTTGCGCCGGCCATGAGCTTCTCCTCAATGCCTTGCGGTCCGTCCTAAGACAGACCGCCAGACGTTACCAGGACTGGGTTGCTTTGAAGGAATCGAGGATAGCTTTCAGCTTGCCCTCGATTTCATCGTTATAGCCACCGGACTGGTTGATCTCTTGCATCAGCGGAGCGTGGTCACGGTCGACGTAAGCCAGCAGAGCAGCTTCGAAACTACCGATCTTCGCCAGTTCCACATCTTCGAGGTAACCGCGTTCAGCTGCAAACAACACCACACCCTGCTGTGCAACAGACATTGGGGCATACTGTTTCTGCTTCAGCAGTTCAGTTACTTTCTGACCATGGCTCAGCTGCTTACGCGTAGCTTCATCCAGATCGGAAGCGAACTGAGAGAACGCAGCCAGTTCACGATACTGCGCCAGAGCGGTACGAATACCACCGGACAGTTTCTTGATGATCTTGGTCTGCGCTGCGCCACCTACACGAGATACGGAGATACCCGGGTTAACCGCCGGACGAATACCGGAGTTAAACAGGTTGGTTTCCAGGAAGATCTGACCATCGGTAATGGAGATTACGTTGGTCGGAACGAACGCAGAAACGTCACCCGCCTGGGTTTCGATAATTGGCAGAGCGGTCAGGGAGCCGGTTTTACCTTTAACTTCACCATTGGTGAATTTCTCAACGTATTCCGCGTTAACGCGGGATGCGCGCTCCAGCAGACGGGAGTGGAGGTAAAATACGTCGCCTGGGAACGCTTCACGTCCTGGTGGACGACGGAGCAGCAGGGAAACCTGGCGGTAAGCAACAGCCTGTTTGGACAGGTCATCGTAAACGATCAGTGCATCTTCACCGCGGTCACGGAAGTATTCGCCCATTGCGCAACCAGCATACGGTGCCAGGTATTGCAGTGCAGCGGATTCAGACGCGGTAGCCACAACAACGATAGTGTTGGACAGTGCACCGTGCTCTTCCAGTTTACGAACCACGTTAGAAATGGTGGACGCTTTCTGGCCGATAGCCACGTACACACATTTGATACCGGAGTCACGCTGGTTGATGATCGCATCGATTGCCATCGCGGTTTTACCGGTCTGACGGTCACCGATGATCAGCTCACGCTGACCACGTCCGATTGGGATCATGGCATCAACGGATTTATAACCGGTCTGCACCGGCTGATCGACGGACTGACGTTCGATTACGCCCGGGGCGATAACTTCGATTGGCGAGAAGCCATCGTTATCAACCGGACCTTTACCGTCGATTGGGGAACCCAGTGTGTTCACCACGCGACCCAGCAGGCCACGGCCTACCGGAACTTCAAGGATACGACCCGTACACTTAACCTTCATGCCTTCGGCGAGGTCAGCGTATGGACCCATCACAACTGCACCTACGGAGTCGCGCTCCAGGTTCAGTGCGATAGCGTAACGGTTACCCGGCAGGGAAATCATCTCACCCTGCATACAATCGGCAAGGCCGTGGATGCGGATAACACCGTCACTTACAGAAACAATAGTACCTTCGTTATGAGCTTCGCTCACAACACTGAACTGAGCAATGCGCTGCTTGATCAGTTCGCTGATTTCGGTGGAATTCAGTTGCATGCTCCAGTCCCCTTAAGACTGCAAGACGTCTGCAAGGCGCTCAAGACGGCCGCGTACGCTGCCATCAATGACCATATCACCCGCACGGATGATTACGCCCGCCATTACAGACTTATCGATTTTGCAATTCAGCTTAACTTTGCGTGACAGACGTTTTTCCATCGCAGCGCTGATCTTCGCAAGCTGCTCATCACTCAGTGCATTGGCAGAAGTGACTTCTACCTCAGAGATAGCCTCACTGGCTGCACGCAGGTGAATAAACTGCTCAAGAACATCCGGGAGCGCATTCAGACGGTTATTTTCAGCCATTACCTTTATCAGGTTTTGGCCGCTTTCGTCCAACTGCTCACCGCAGACTGCGATAAACGACTCAGCGAGCGTTTCTGGCGCCAGCGCGCCAGAGAGAAGCTCTGCCATTTGTTCGTTCTTCGTCACCTCAGCGGCAAACGTCAGCATATCCTGCCAACGGTCAATGCTTTGGTGCTCAACGGCAAAGTCAAAAGCTGCTTTGGCGTAGGGGCGAGCTACCGTAATAAATTCAGACATCAGCCCCTCCCTCCTTACAGTTCAGCGACAAGTTTGTCCACGATGTCGCTGTTAGCAGCTTCATCCACGGAACGTTCGATGATCTTCTCGGCGCCAGCAACAGCCAGGATAGCGACTTGCTTACGCAGTTCTTCGCGAGCACGTTTACGCTCGGCGTCAATTTCTGCCTGCGCCTGTGCCACGATTTTAGTCCGTTCCTGCTCTGCTTCAGTTTTGGCTTCGTCCAGGATCTGAGCGCGACGTTTGTTCGCCTGCTCAATGATTACCTGAGCTTCCGCCTTCGCTTTTTTCAGCTGGTCGGTCGCGCTGGCCTTTGCAAGGTCAAGATCCTTATGTGCTCGTTCAGCAGAAGCAAGACCGTCAGCAATTTCTTTCTGACGTTTTTCGATGGCTGCCATTAATGGCGGCCATACGTACTTCATGCAGAACAGAACAAACAGGACAAACGCGATGGCCTGGCCGAGGATTGTTGCGTTAAGATTCACAGCACAATGCCTCTATCTAGTTAACGTTCTGATATTGCTCTTAATTCAAGCAACGCTTACTACGCGACAGCGAACATCACGTACAGACCCAGACCTACAGCGATCATCGGGATAGCATCCACCAGACCCATAACGATAAAGAACTGAGTACGCAGCAGAGGAATCAGATCAGGTTGACGCGCTGCGCCTTCCAGGAATTTACCCCCGAGGATGCCGATACCGATCGCAGCACCGATTGCCGCCAGACCCATCATCACAGCGGCAGCCATGTACAGCAGATCCATATTCAGGTTTTCCATGACAGTCTCCAGTTTGTTTCAGTTAAAACGTAGTAGTGTTGGTAAATTAATGCTCTTCAGACGCCATCGACAGATAGACAATCGTCAGAACCATGAATATGAAGGCTTGCAGCGTGATAATCAGTATGTGGAAAATGGCCCATGGCACATTCAGAATCCACTGTGACCACCACGGCAACAGACCAGCAATCAGAATGAAAATCAGCTCACCGGCATACATGTTACCGAACAGTCGCAAACCAAGAGAAACTGGTTTGGACAGCAGGCTTACCCCTTCAAGGATTAAGTTGACAGGAATGAACGCCCAGTGATTGAACGGCTGCAGCGTCAACTCTTTCGTGAAGCCACCGATGCCTTTCATTTTGATGCTGTAGAACAGAATGAGGATAAATACGCCCAGCGCCATCGACAGAGTGATGTTCACGTCAGCAGACGGAACCACACGCAGAGCCGGCAGGCCAAGGAAATGCTCGCCGATGTATGGCAGCAGGTCGATAGGCAGTAAGTCCATCATGTTCATCAGGAATACCCAGACGAAAATCGTCAGGGCCAGAGGGGCAATTAGCTTGCTTTTGCCATGGTACATGTCTTTCACGCTACCATGCACAAAGCCGATTACCAACTCAATCGCGGTCTGAAATTTACCTGGTACGCCGCTGGTCGCCTTTTTGGCCACGCTACGGAACGTAAGCAGGAACAACAGACCCAGAACCACCGAGAAAAACATGGAGTCAATATTGAGCGTCCAGAAGGTGGCTGGGGGGTTCTGCGGATCCACCAGCGAGAATGTACGTAGGTCCAACTGAAGGTTACTCAGATGGTGTCCTATGTAATCCTGCGGCGTCATATTTTCTGAAGCCATGATGCCTTTACCCTTTGTTGTTAATTACAGCCGGCGCCAGTATCTGAACCACCAGCACCAAAACCCACGTAACGATCAGCGGCATAAACACCGCCTTCAAAACCGCCAACGCCACCACCAACAAAACCAGCATCGCTAATACCTTGAAGGCTTCGCCGAAGGCGAACGACCAAGCCACTCGACCTTTTGCTGGTGTATGCGCCTGGTGACGCCAGGCAAATATCATAAACAACATATTAGGCAGTAACACTGCCAATCCACCGCATAATGCGGAGATGCCCCAGAAAGGGTCTTTGAGGCTAAACAGCAATCCACTTGCCATTACCACCAGAAGCTGTGTGAGCAAAAGCTTACGAGCAACGTTTCGACTCAAGAGCGACATAGACATCACGTTTTTACTCCTGCTCCCTTAGAGGTATGCCGCGTGTCGTATAAAACGTTCTTTATGGCTTAGAGTCAAGCATCAAAAAGCGGACAAATTATACGGTGCGGCTTCGTGATTTCAAACAATAAGTAGCTAAAAAGTGAATAAATGTTTAAATATTTTTCTCTGGGCCACATTTATTACTTTTTAGCAAACTGTGAACGATCATGCAAAACTGCAAATACCGCGTAAACACTGGCGGCAAAGCGTGCACCAGATCACATATTGAACATATTCACCTTCGCATAATTTAATTACGTGGCAAATGATGCCTTTTCATCTTTTTGATATTTAAGCCTAAAAATCGTTACTCTTTTAAAAATAGCGACTAACAACAAAAAAACCACTCATTGACATTTATAATAAAAAATTAACACAACCGAGTAATTTTTAGGTTCTATTTTTAGCAGCCTGATATTTTCACAGTTGACTTGTTTCACTTTTAACAAAAAACGTTACGTTATGGTTATGATGCAAAACAGTAAGCCACCAGTGAAATGTAACAACATTTAACCACACGATACTCCCTGTTTTTTAACACCTGAAGTACCGTTTTTTTTCTATTTATTTTGACAAATATTAAATTTTGTTTGGCTTAATCACCACCAGATGACGTTCACCATCCAGTTGCGGAACGCGTAATTTTTCAACAAACTCTACGCTAAACTCAGCGGGCAAAGAGGCAATCTCATCCTCAGGCAACATCCCTTTTAACGCGTAAAAACGTCCGCTCTGACCCGGTAAATGATGGCACCAGCTCACCATATCGTTCAGCGAGGCAAAAGCACGGCTGATCACGCCATCAAAAGGCGGCTCTGAAGGAAAATCCTCAACCCGACTTTGTACCGGGGTGATGTTTTCCAGCTTGAGTTCATGCTGCACCTGGCGCAAGAAGCGTACGCGTTTCCCCAGACTATCTAACAGGGTGAAATGCGCCTCTGGACGAACAATGGAAAGCGGAATACCCGGCAGCCCAGGACCCGTACCAACGTCAATAAAACGTTCTCCCTGCAGATGTGGCGCAACGACAATGCTGTCCAGAATATGACGTACCAGCATGTCGTTGGGATCACGCACCGACGTCAGGTTGTACGCTTTGTTCCATTTATGCAGCATATCGACATACGCTATCAGCTGATTTTTCTGGTGATCGGTAAGAGATATACCGGCATCGGCCAGCAGACGAGAGAGTTTGTTGAGCACGGTCGTTACCTGTTGATGATAATTTGCCCGATGGCACTAACGCTGATCGGGCCTACAAATTTGTAGGGCGGGCAAGCAAAGCGCCCCCGCCAAAATAGTGTGTCATTAAGCGCTGCGGCGCAGCATACCTTGTTTTTTCAGCCATACCAGCAAAATGGAGATGGCGGCAGGCGTAACGCCAGATATGCGCGATGCCTGACCGATGGACACTGGTTTGTGATCGTTCAGCTTGGCAATGACTTCATTCGACAAGCCGGAGACCTGGCGATAGTCCAGCGTCGCAGGCAACAGGGTGTTTTCATTACGCTGGTGTCTTTCGATCTCGTCCTGCTGGCGAGCGATATAGCCTTCGTACTTAACCTGAATCTCAACCTGTTCAGCGGCCTGAGCATCGTCAAGACCTGGCGCAAACGCTGACAACGACGTGAGTTGCGCGTAGGTCACGTCCGGGCGACGCAGGAGATCTTCACCGTTGGCCTCGCGTGACAATGGGGTCGCCAGGTAAGCGTTCACTTCTGCTGCAGTTTCGGCTAATGGGTTCACCCAAGTCGATTTCAGACGCTGACGTTCTTGTTCAATGCGCTCCAGTTTTTCATTGAAGCGCGCCCAGCGCTCATCATCCACCAGACCCAGCTCGCGTCCTTTTTCGGTCAGACGGAGATCGGCATTGTCCTCACGCAGCATCAAACGGTATTCCGCTCGTGAGGTAAACATGCGGTACGGTTCTTTGGTGCCCAGCGTGCAGAGATCGTCCACCAGCACGCCAAGATAGGCCTGAGAACGCGCAGGCGCCCAGCCTTCTTTGTCGGCTGACAGGCGAGCAGCGTTGAGGCCCGCAAGTAAACCTTGCGCAGCGGCTTCTTCGTAGCCCGTTGTACCGTTGATTTGCCCGGCAAAGAACAGGCCCTGAATGAATTTGCTTTCCAGGGTCGGTTTCAAGTCACGTGGATCGAAGAAATCATACTCAATCGCGTAGCCAGGGCGGACGATTCGGGCGTTTTCCATCCCTTGCATTGAGCGGACAATTTGCATCTGCACATCAAACGGCAGGCTGGTGGAGATACCGTTCGGGTAAATTTCGTTTGACGTCAGTCCTTCCGGCTCCAGGAAAATCTGATGCTGGTTCCTGTCGGCAAAGCGCATCACTTTGTCTTCAATCGACGGGCAGTAGCGTGGGCCGATCCCTTCGATCACACCTGCATACATCGGGCTACGATCGAGGTTATTGCGGATCACGTCATGGGTTTTCTCGTTGGTATACGTGATATAACACGGCATCTGGCGCGGGTGTTGAGAGACATCGCCCAGGAACGAGAAGACCGGCATGGGGTTATCGCTGTTCTGCTGACCCAGCACGCTGAAATCGATAGTACGCGCATCAATTCGCGGTGGTGTACCTGTTTTCAGGCGGCTGACGCGCAGCGGCAGTTCGCGCAGACGACGTGACAACGGAATAGACGGCGGATCGCCCGCACGGCCACCGCTGTAGTTGTCCAGACCGATATGAATTTTACCGTCGAGGAAGGTTCCGACCGTTAAGACCACGGCTTTGGCACGGAACTTCAGCCCCATTTGGGTTACTGCCCCGACAACACGATCGTTTTCCACAATCAGATCTTCAACCGCCTGCTGGAAGATCATCAGGTTTGGCTGATTCTCCAGCGCGGTACGGACTGCCTGCCGATACAGTACACGATCGGCCTGAGCACGGGTGGCGCGCACCGCTGGTCCTTTGCTCGCGTTTAGTATCCTAAACTGAATACCTGCGTGGTCGATCGCCTTAGCCATCAGCCCACCGAGCGCATCAACTTCTTTTACCAGGTGTCCTTTCCCAATACCGCCGATAGCAGGGTTACAGCTCATCTGCCCCAGAGTGTCGATATTGTGTGTCAACAGCAGGGTCTGTTGACCCATTCGCGCCGCTGCCATCGCGGCCTCGGTGCCTGCATGACCCCCGCCAATGATGATGACGTCAAAAGGATCCTGATAAAACATGGTAATTGCCTCGCATAACGCGGTGTGAAAGTGGATTGAAGCCCGGGCCGTGGATTCTACTCAACTTTAGTCGATCGAGAAAGACCTTGGATCCTGGGTATTAAAAAGAAGATCTTTTTATTTAGAGATCTGTTTTATTGTGATCTCTTATTAGGATCGCGACTTGCTGTGGATAAGGGCGATCCGCTGAATAAGATCAACGAGTTGTTGAGGATCATTAGCTGTGAATGATCGGTGATCCTGGTCCGTATAAGCTGGGATCAAAATGAAGGGTTATACACAACTCAAAAACTGAACAACGGTTGTTCTTTGGATAACTACCGGTTAATCCAAGCTTACTACCAGAGTTATCCACACTCGATCGCACGATCTTTACACATTTTTGAGTAAATTAATCCAGGATCCGAGCCAAACTTCTGCGGGATCTTCCGGAATGTCGTGTTCGAGGACGTTGATCCTGAGTGTCTCGCCTACCTGTTTTGCCCCAGAAGCGGTCAGTTCAGTCTGTAATTTATCAATCGCGCCACAGAAGGTGTCGTATTCGCGGCTGCCGATGCCTATTGCACCGAAACGAACCTGGGAAAGGTCGGTTTTCTGAGACTGAAGATCGTTATAGAAGGGAAGTAGGTTGTCCGGAATGTCTCCCGCGCCGTGCGTTGAGCTGATCACCAGCCAAATGCCTGAGGGGGAGAGCTCCTCTACTTGCGGACCGTGCAAGGTTTCGGTTGAAAAACCAGCATCTTCTAGCTTTTCAGCCAGATGTTCTGCAACGTATTCTGCACCGCCAAGGGTGCTGCCGCTGATAAGAGTAATGTCCGCCATACGAGCCCATCCTGATTAAGAAGGGCTATTGTACGCTGTGAGCGAGCTGGGATCTACCTGTGGAAAACCAGGGTATTAAAAAAGCGATCACGGCTTGATGGTACGCATGATCGGGTTTTGCAGGACGATCAAGGTTTCAGTGGACTGAATTTCATCGATTGTTTGGATCTTGTTGATAAGTACCTGCTGTAAGGCATCGATGGATCGGCACATTACCTTAATAAAGATACTGTAATGGCCAGTGGTGTAATACGCTTCGGTTACTTCATCAAGGCTTTCCAGCCTGGCCAGTGCGGACGGATAGTCCTTCGCGCTTTTCAGAATGATGCCGATAAAACAGCCAACGTCATAACCCAACTGTTTGGGACTGACGTCAATGCGTGCGCCGGTAATGATCCCAGCTTGTTTCATCTTCTCTACGCGCACGTGGATCGTTCCCGGGCTGACGCCAAACTTTTTGGCCAGTTCTGCGTAAGCGGTGCGGGCATTTTCCATCAGGGCGTCAAGAATGCCACGGTCCAGATTGTCGATCTGATAATTTTCCATAGGTTTTTCTTATGTGTATTGATGATTCACTCTATTTTAGCGATTAATTTTAATGAATCAAAATCGAACATGGCTTTTTGTTTGTTGATTATTGAATGTTGACCGTGTTTTGTTGCTTAATCATAGGCAACAGGACACAGGAGTAAACATAATGAAAACCGCTTACATTGCCAAACAACGTCAAATTAGCTTCGTGAAATCTCACTTTTCTCGTCAACTGGAAGAGCGTCTGGGGCTGATTGAAGTCCAGGCACCGATCCTGAGCCGAGTAGGAGATGGCACGCAGGATAACTTGTCAGGCTGTGAAAAAGCGGTGCAGGTGAAAGTGAAAGCATTGCCAGATGCCCAGTTTGAAGTGGTGCATTCACTGGCGAAGTGGAAGCGTCAAACGCTGGGACAGCACGACTTCAGTGCGGGTGAAGGGCTGTACACGCACATGAAAGCCCTGCGCCCGGATGAAGACCGCCTCTCTCCGCTTCACTCGGTCTATGTGGACCAGTGGGACTGGGAGCGCGTAATGGGTGACGGTGAGCGTCAATTCTCCACTCTGAAAAGCACGGTAGAGGCTATCTGGGCGGGAATTAAGGCGACCGAAGCGGCGGTAAGTAAAGAATTTGGTCTGGCACCGTTCCTGCCAGAGCAAATCCATTTTGTTCACAGCCAGGAGTTGTTAGCGCGTTATCCGGATCTCGATGCCAAAGGGCGTGAACGCGCAATCGCGAAAGATCTGGGGGCTGTATTCCTGGTGGGGATCGGCGGCAAACTCAGCGATGGCCATCGCCATGATGTGCGTGCGCCGGATTATGATGACTGGAGTTCTGCTTCTGAGTTGGGTTATGCCGGTCTGAACGGCGATATCCTGGTCTGGAACCCGGTCCTGGAAGATGCCTTTGAACTGTCTTCCATGGGGATCCGTGTGGATGCCGATGCGTTGAAACACCAGCTTTCCCTGACGGGTGACGAAGATCGCCTGAGTCTGGAATGGCACCAGGCGCTGCTGCGTGGCGAAATGCCGCAGACCATTGGTGGTGGTATCGGCCAATCTCGTTTAACTATGCTGCTGCTGCAGTTACCGCATATTGGTCAGGTACAGTGCGGCGTATGGCCGGCGCAGGTTCGTGAAAGCGTCGCTTCCCTGCTGTAAGTATTAACGCCGCCAGCGTCTAAGCAGGCGGCTTCGCATCCCGGTATCAAAGCGCCAGATATGGTCGAAAATGCGCATAATGCCGGGTTTGCCATGAGCTGACATAGCAACCGCATGAAAACGGTGCTGATGTGCCCGCTGCAACTCTCCGACTTTACTCACCACCTCATCGGGCAACCGCTGAGCAATAAAATCCGAAATTACGACCGCGTCGGCATCAAACCATTCCCTTCCCTGCATCCTTTCAATAATGGCGCGAAAACAGCTGGCTATGTCCGTACCGCCGCGAAAACGCTGACTTAAGAAACGGATCGCCTGCTCAATACCCTGCGGGCCAGATAGTTCGTAGCGTACCACTTCAGTTGAAAATAGCATGATGAAGCAGCGGCGGTTATCGGCGAGGGCCACGCGCATCAGAGCCAGACAAAAGGCTTTTGCACACTGCTCGTTAAATCCGCCCATTGAACCCGATGTATCTACGCAAACAATAAATGGCCCGCGAGGTTGCTCGTCAAAATCCTGATGTACGACCGGACGTTCGGTAACTTTCTCGCGCCAGGCTTCGCCGTGCAGGCGGTATGTCAGCAGTTGTTTTTCCACCAGCCGCCGATAGAACTCATATTCCAGTTCGGTGATGCCAAGGGTAGCCAGCTCCGGAGGAAGTAAACGCAAAATATCGTCGCTTTGCTGGATGCCATCAACCTGTTCCGGGACGGTGGCGGGTTCGCGCACCAGCGTGCGAAAGGTTTCCATTGGCGCATCTTTCCGCGGGACCGATTTAGCTTCCCGGGAGCGCCCCAGTTGATCGGCCAGCCGCTGGAGTTCGGGTTGCTGCGTCAGGAAATCACCGTACTTCACGATTAACTGGTAATCGCCACGTTTGATTTGACCTGCACTCATGTCCCACAAACGGCCTGCGGCGGTGTCGTTTTCCGCCAGTACCGGATCCAGCTGTCCGCTTAGCGTCATACGTTCCTGAACTTCACTGAGCAACTGTTCGCGCTCTTCTTCCAGTAATTGTTGATTCAGCGTGGTGGTTTGAATAACCAGGCTTAAACGCCAGCGTTGTAAAAACAGCGTATGCAGCGCGGGGGTAAATGTATTGTTTCCATCAACTAACTGTTGGGCTTGCCCGGCATAGGGGGAATGTAACCGGTGCAGTAATGTTAATATTTGCGGTAACTGGACGATAAACTGCGGGGTAGAAAGGAGTTGGCTTTGCTGATAACACATTACTTCCTCCGTCAGTTCTGGCGGTACGCGAGTATCTTTCAGACGGTTGCGTAATGCCTCGCGCCAGCGGGGAAGATCGTTGGCTATCGCTTTTTTTAACCGGGGGAATTTTTCAAAAAAAACCGCCAACTGTGGAGAGGCCAGCAGCGCGAGGATCATCTCTTCGATCATCCCCTCTTCGCTTACCGCCAGCATGATATTCAGCGTATCAAGCGTCAGCATTGTTGTGCCTGGCGGATCTGTTCACCGACATCCTGCAGGCTGGCCTCAATCCGACCTAACCAGTCGCTATGGATAAACAGACATTTTTGCTGCTCGCTGAACCCGCGGTGCTGTTGGTGCCACTCGGTATCAAGCGCTTCAAGCTGCTCTTTTATCTCGCTGGGCATGTTCTCTTTCGATGAACCCGGCAGCGCCAGGCGCGAGCCCTGTAAACTGACGTCACGTACAACCAGGTGCTGATCGCTGTCGACTTCCATATTTAGCGTCTGGGCAAAGCCGATCCCGTTTAATTTGCCACGGATCTCACCGCTTTTGGTCAGCCACTGTTCCAGCGCGCTACGCTCAAATGCAATATGGATAACGTCCATATCGTGCAGTTTCAAAGGCTTTTGTAGCAGCAACGTCACTACCGACGCATTTACGTCTGCTGGTAGATCATAATGAGGACGACGGCTGAATATTCCCCCCTGACGAATGACGGTAAAGGCTGTTTTATCGCTCTGTTGCTGCTGCAACTGGAGGCGACGCTGCACAATCGCACCGAGGCGCGTCAGCATTGCCTGTTGCTGCCAGGCGTGTCCGGTCATCAATATCTCAAGCTGCTGCTGCATCAGATTCAGGCTTTGTGCGTCGTACCACAGGCAATCTTTTAGCAGGATAAGATCGATAGGCGCAACTGCATCGCGTCCACTGAAAAAGGCGCTGGCCTGCAACAGGCGGATTGCTTTTTTCCAGCGACGGTCAGAGACATAGGGGGCGTTTGGTAGTGCATCTAACTGCTGGCGCAGCGTATAGACCAACTCAAAGACGCGATCGGGAAGCGTAATGGCGCCAATATCTTTTTGCCACTGGTAATATTCTTCATCGGTCACCTGCAATGTTTCGGGGACCGGGTTGTCGCTTTCATCCTGCTGGCTTAACAACATGGAGCGGAAGTTGGCCTTGTCCTGCACCTTGTCCAGCCACAGGCGAATTAGCATACGGTCGTACAGTGCTTCCAGGCTGCTGTCTGCTTCAGGTAGTTCATTGGAGGCTGCGACCAGCAGACGCATCGGGATTTTTTCCTCAAATGCGCCGTTGCGGAAGTGGCGTTCGTTTATGGCGGTCAACAGGGTGTTGAGGATGGCTGGGCCTGCCTTCCAGATTTCATCCAGAAAAACGATTTCAGCTTCGGGAAGATAACCCGCCGTTAAGCGCTCATAACGTCCTTCATCTTTCAGAGCCTGAATGGACAAAGGGCCGAAAACCTCTTCTGGCGTAGAGAAGCGCGTCATCAGATATTCAAAAGCACGCGCGTTTTTAAACGCAAACTTCAGCCGACGTGCAATTAAGCTTTTTGCGATCCCGGGCGGGCCGAGTAAGAACACACTCTCACCGCTAAGCGCTGCCAGCAGGCACAGACGAATGGCGTGGCTACGTTCATAAAGTCCCTTTTCCAGCGCATTGCTCAGACGGGAAATTCTTTCCGCTAATAAATGTGGGTGAGCCATAATGAAGTGGCGTCCTTTCGCCAAATGTACTGCGTAAATTGCGAGTATAGATGCTTCACACCAGTGCAGTAATAGACTGAAGGTGCGCTTATTTTTCTTTGAGCCAGATTAATCTGGTCTCATTTAGGGGTACGATTTTGCGATTAATCGTGCATACTGTGCGCCTTTTTGTGGGCCAAGGGACTACGCACACATTTCTTATATATACACCAAATCAATCAAGCTGCACGAAGACGGTTAATGAGTTATCTCCTGGGATGGGGGGAATAACGAGTGAAGTCAATGGAAGTGGCCTGAAAGATGACGTGTATAAACGAAAGACGAGTCTATGAGCACTGATAATAAGCAATCATTGTCTGCGATTACCCTCGCGGCGATTGGGGTTGTCTATGGTGATATTGGTACCAGCCCACTTTATACACTCCGTGAATGTTTGTCTGGCCAGTTTGGTTTTGGCGTTGAACGTGATGCCGTGTTTGGTTTCCTCTCGCTGATATTCTGGCTGCTGATCTTTGTTGTTTCTATCAAGTACCTGACGTTTGTCATGCGTGCCGATAACGCCGGAGAAGGCGGGATCCTGACGTTAATGTCACTGGCCGGGCGTAATACGTCGGCGCGAACGACCTCAATGCTGGTCATTATGGGGTTGATAGGCGGCAGCTTCTTCTATGGTGAGGTGGTGATTACTCCGGCCATTTCGGTGATGTCAGCGATTGAAGGTCTGGAGATCGTGGCGCCGCAACTGGATACCTGGATAGTCCCACTCTCAATTATTGTTCTGACGCTGTTGTTTATGATTCAAAAGCACGGTACCGGTACCGTGGGTAAGCTTTTCGCACCCATTATGCTGGTTTGGTTCCTGGTGCTGGCGGTATTGGGTGTGCGTAGCATTATTGCTAACCCGGAAGTGCTGCAGGCGTTAAACCCAATGTGGGCGGTGCATTTCTTCCTCGAATACAAAACGCTGTCATTTATTGCGCTGGGGGCGGTGGTGCTGTCAATCACCGGCGTTGAAGCGCTGTACGCGGATATGGGCCACTTTGGTAAGTTCCCCATTCGCCTGGCGTGGTTCTCTGTAGTGTTACCTTCGCTGGTGCTGAACTATTTTGGCCAGGGGGCGTTGCTGTTAAAACATCCTGAAGCGATCAAAAACCCGTTCTTCCTGCTGGCACCTGACTGGGCATTGATTCCCCTACTGATCCTTGCCGCGCTGGCTACGGTTATCGCCTCGCAGGCGGTGATCTCCGGGGTATTCTCACTCACACGGCAGGCGGTACGTTTGGGGTATCTGTCACCTATGCGTATCATCCATACTTCAGAGATGGAGTCAGGGCAAATCTATATTCCGTTCGTCAACTGGATGCTGTATATCGCGGTAGTGATTGTGATTGTCAGCTTTGAGCACTCCAGTAACCTGGCCGCCGCGTACGGTATTGCGGTGACGGGGACGATGGTGCTGACGTCTATTCTGTCGACGACCGTGGCGCGCAAAAACTGGCACTGGAATAAATACTTTGTGTTCCTGATTCTGGTTGCCTTCCTGTGCATTGATATCCCGCTGTTCTCCGCGAACCTCGATAAACTGATTTCTGGTGGTTGGCTGCCGTTGACGCTGGGTCTGGTGATGTTCACCATCATGACTACCTGGAAAAGCGAACGCTTCCGTCTGCTGCGTCGGATGCACGAGCACGGTAATTCTCTGGAGGCGATGATTGCTTCTCTGGAGAAATCGCCGCCGGTACGCGTGCCTGGCACTGCGGTGTATATGTCTCGTGCCATGAACGTCATCCCGTTTGCGCTTCTGCATAACCTCAAACATAACAAGGTTCTGCATGAACGCGTGATCCTGCTGACGCTGCGTACAGAAGATGCGCCGTATGTTCATAATGTGCGTAGGGTGCAAATTGAGCAGCTGTCGCCGACCTTCTGGCGCGTGGTGGCCAGCTACGGCTGGCGTGAAACGCCAAACGTAGAGGAAGTGTTCCATCGCTGCGGTCTGGAAGGCCTAAGCTGTCGGATGATGGAAACCTCGTTCTTTATGTCGCACGAGTCGCTGATTGTCGGCAAACGGCCGTGGTACTTACGCCTGCGCGGCAAATTGTATCTGCTGTTGCAGCGTAATGCGCTACGTGCGCCGGACCAGTTTGAGATCCCACCGAACCGGGTGATTGAACTCGGGACGCAGGTCGAGATTTAACGTTACCAACGCCCTCTTTCCTCAGGAATGGGGGCGTTTTGTTTTCCCCCTCACCTTTTTCCTTTTTTCTGATGATATGGCTTGCGAAACGTTTCGATGATGATCACATTTTCGTAACGACGTGGTGGTTTTCTGTGCATCCTTCAGACTAAAATTATCTCCAGCGAAACGTTTCGCTAGTGGGGAAATAAAATGAAGAAAGGCACGGTACTCAACTCTGAAATTTCATCGGTGATCTCCCGTCTGGGGCATACCGATACGCTGGTGGTGTGTGATGCGGGTTTACCCATCCCGAACAGCACAACGCGTATCGATATGGCATTAACCCAGGGCGTACCTTCTTTTATGCAGGTACTGGACGTGGTCACGCGTGAAATGCAGGTCGAGGCAGCCATTCTCGCGACGGAAATCAAACAACATAATCCGCAACTCCACGAAACGTTGCTCAGCCACATTGAGCAACTGCAACAACACCAGGGAAATACCATAGAAATTCGTTACACCACGCATGAACAATTCAAAAAACAAACCGCAGACAGTCAGGCGGTAATTCGCAGCGGAGAATGTTCTCCGTATGCGAATATCATTCTTTGTGCTGGCGTCACGTTCTGAGGCCATCATGAACGCACTACTGCAACTCAAAGGGATCGATAAAGCGTTCCCGGGCGTTAAAGCGCTATCCGGCGCCGCGTTGAATGTTTACTCCGGCCGCGTTATGGCGCTGGTGGGCGAAAACGGCGCGGGCAAATCCACCATGATGAAAGTCCTGACCGGTATCTACACCCGTGATGCAGGTTCGTTATTGTGGCTGGGGAAAGAAACCACCTTTAACGGTCCTAAATCCTCTCAGGAAGCTGGGATCGGTATCATTCACCAGGAACTGAACCTGATCCCGCAACTCACCATCGCCGAGAACATTTTCCTCGGTCGTGAGTTTGTGAATCGGTTTGGCAAAATTGACTGGAAGACGATGTATGCCGAAGCAGACCAGTTGCTGGCAAAACTCAATCTGCGTTTTAAAAGCGACAAGCTGGTTGGTGAGTTATCGATTGGCGATCAGCAGATGGTCGAAATCGCCAAAGTGCTAAGTTTTGAATCCCGGGTCATCATTATGGATGAGCCGACGGATGCGTTGACGGATACCGAAACTGAATCTCTGTTCCGCGTGATCCGTGAACTGAAATCGCAGGGGCGCGGCATTGTCTATATTTCTCACCGAATGAAAGAGATTTTTGAGATTTGTGATGACGTGACGGTGTTCCGCGATGGGCAGTTTATTGCCGAACGTGAAGTAGCCTCACTGACCGAAGACTCGCTCATTGAAATGATGGTGGGACGTAAGCTGGAAGATCAGTACCCGCGGTTGGATAAAGCACCTGGCGATGTGCGCCTGAAGGTCGATAACCTGTGCGGCCCTGGAGTGCATGATGTGTCATTCACGCTGCGTAAAGGTGAGATCCTTGGCGTGTCGGGCCTGATGGGGGCCGGACGTACTGAATTGATGAAAGTGCTGTACGGCGCGCTGCCGCGCTCCAGTGGTTACGTCACGCTTGACGGGCATGAAGTAGTTACGCGTTCTGAACAGGATGGGCTGGCCAACGGTATCGTCTATATTTCTGAAGACCGCAAACGCGACGGCTTAGTGCTGGGCATGTCGGTGAAAGAGAACATGTCGTTGACCGCACTGCGTTATTTCAGCCGTGCGGGCGGCAGTCTGAAACACAAAGATGAGCAGCAGGCGGTGGGTGATTTTATCCGTCTGTTCAATGTGAAAACGCCCTCGATGGAACAGGCAATCGGCCTGCTCTCCGGTGGCAATCAGCAAAAAGTGGCGATTGCGCGTGGTTTGATGACCCGTCCTAAAGTGCTGATCCTCGATGAACCCACGCGCGGCGTGGACGTTGGGGCTAAGAAAGAGATTTACCAGCTAATCAACCAGTTTAAGGCTGATGGGCTGAGCATTATTCTGGTCTCTTCGGAGATGCCAGAAGTATTGGGCATGAGCGATCGCATTATCGTCATGCATGAAGGGCATCTCGGCGGTGAATTCACTCGCGAGCAGGCCACTCAGGAAGTATTAATGGCTGCCGCTGTGGGCAAGCTTAATCGCGTGAATCAGGAGTAAAAAAGATGACTACCCAGGCTGTTTCTGGTCGCCGTTATTTCACCAAAGCATGGCTTCTGGAGCAAAAGTCGCTCATCGCTCTGTTAGTGCTGATCGCGATTGTTTCCACCATGAGCCCCAACTTTTTTACCGTTAATAACCTGTTCAACATTCTCCAGCAAACGTCGGTCAATGCCATCATGGCCGTTGGTATGACGCTGGTTATTCTGACGTCAGGTATCGATCTGTCCGTGGGTTCGCTGCTGGCGCTTACCGGTGCCGTTGCTGCTTCGATTGTGGGTCTTGAAGTCAACGCGCTGGTGGCTGTTGCCGCTGCGCTGGCGTTAGGTGCGGCTGTTGGTGCCGTGACTGGCGTTATTGTGGCAAAAGGCCGCGTGCAGGCGTTTATCGCCACGTTGGTGATGATGCTGTTGCTGCGCGGCGTCACCATGGTGTACACCAACGGCAGTCCGGTAAACACAGGCTTTACCGACAATGCCGATCTGTTTGGCTGGTTTGGTATTGGCCGTCCATTAGGCGTCCCTACACCAGTATGGATTATGGGGATTGTCTTCCTGGCCGCGTGGTACATGCTGCACCATACCCGTCTGGGCCGCTATATTTATGCACTGGGCGGTAACGAAGCGGCAACGCGTCTGTCCGGTATCAGCGTCAATAAGATCAAAATTATCGTTTATTCACTCTGTGGGCTGCTGGCATCGCTGGCAGGCATCATCGAAGTGGCGCGTCTCTCCTCAGCGCAACCAACGGCGGGAACTGGCTATGAGCTGGATGCTATCGCGGCGGTGGTATTAGGCGGCACCAGCCTTGCGGGCGGTAAAGGACGTATTGTTGGTACGCTGATCGGCGCACTGATTCTCGGTTTCCTCAATAATGGTTTGAATTTGTTAGGTGTTTCCTCCTATTACCAGATGATCGTTAAAGCGGTGGTGATTTTGCTGGCGGTACTGGTAGACAACAAAAAGCAGTAACAACGACTACAGGACATCTTAAATATGAACATGAAAAAACTGGCTACCCTGGTTTCTGCTGTTGCGCTGAGCGCCACCGTGAGTGCGAATGCGATGGCAAAAGATACCATTGCGCTGGTGGTCTCTACCCTTAACAACCCGTTCTTTGTTTCTCTGAAAGATGGTGCGCAAAAAGAAGCCGATAAACTGGGTTACAACCTGGTGATTCTGGACTCGCAGAACAACCCGGCGAAAGAACTGGCGAACGTTCAGGATTTAACCGTTCGTGGAACCAAAATTCTGCTGATTAACCCAACCGACTCCGATGCCGTGGGTAATGCCGTGAAAATGGCTAACCAGGCGAAAATTCCGGTGATCACCCTGGACCGTCAGGCAAGTAAAGGTGAAGTTGTCAGCCATATTGCGTCTGATAACGTGCTGGGCGGAAAGATTGCTGGCGACTACATCGCGAAGAAAGCAGGCGAAGGTGCGAAAGTTATCGAACTGCAGGGCATTGCCGGTACATCGGCGGCGCGTGAGCGTGGTGAAGGTTTCCAGCAAGCCGTTGCTGCACACAAGTTTAACGTACTGGCCAGCCAGCCGGCAGACTTTGACCGTACCAAAGGTCTGAACGTCATGCAGAACCTGCTGACCGCGCATCCTGATGTGCAGGCCGTTTTTGCTCAGAACGATGAAATGGCGCTGGGCGCGCTGCGTGCTCTGCAAACGGCGGGTAAATCTGATGTGATGGTGGTTGGATTTGACGGCACGCCTGATGGCGAAAAAGCGGTAAATGATGGCAAACTGGCTGCGACCATCGCTCAGTTACCGGATCAGATTGGCGCAAAAGGCGTTGAGACTGCGGATAAGGTACTGAAAGGCGAGAAGGTTCAGGCTAAATATCCGGTTGACCTGAAGCTGGTCATCAAGCAGTAATAGCGATTCAGGCCGTTCGCGACCTGATGGCGACATAAATACGCCATCCTCAGAGCGTTGAAGATGAAAGCGTAAAAAGAAAAGCAGGGCACGCGCCACCCTAACCCGGTGGCGCACTTTGACTTGGAATTCCGAACATGAAAACCGCAGGCAACCTCGTTGTTCTTGGCAGCATTAATGCCGATCACATCCTTAACCTTAATTCTTTTCCGACACCTGGCGAAACCGTAACCGGTAGCCATTATCAGGTCGCATTTGGCGGAAAAGGCGCGAACCAGGCGGTTGCTGCGGGTCGTAGTGGTGCGAATATCGCCTTCATTGCCTGTACGGGGGATGACGATATTGGTGAGCGTGTACGTAAACAATTAGCCAGCGATAATATCGATATTGCGCCTGTTAGCGTGATTTCTGGCGAAGCGACCGGCGTGGCGCTGATTTTTGTTAACGCGGAAGGCGAGAACGTTATCGCTATTCATGCCGGGGCGAATGCCGCGCTTTCTCCTGCATTAGTGGAAGCACAGCATGACCGTATTGCGCAGGCCTCGGCCTTACTGATGCAGTTAGAGTCGCCCATTGAAAGCGTACTGACTGCGGCAAAAATTGCGCGTCGACATAATACGACGGTCGCGCTTAACCCGGCTCCGGCTCGTGAACTCCCTGACGAACTGCTGTCGCTGGTGGATATCATTACCCCGAATGAAACGGAAGCTGAGAAGCTGACCGGGATCCGGGTAGAAAACGATGAAGATGCCGCCAAAGCAGCGCAGGCGCTGCACGCAAAGGGAATTCACACCGTACTGATTACCTTAGGAAGTCGTGGCGTGTGGGCTAGCGTAAACGGTGAAGGTCATCGTGTTCCTGGTTTTAAAGTGGACGCCGTTGATACCATCGCTGCCGGTGATACCTTTAACGGTGCGTTAATTACCGCGTTACTGGAAGAGACACCGTTGCCTGAGGCGATTCGCTTTGCGCATGCGGCCGCGGCGATAGCGGTAACGCGTAAAGGTGCACAACCTTCCGTTCCGTGGCGCGAAGAAATTGAGGCGTTTTTAGGTCAGCAGAGGTAACGCTTGGCTACAATGAAGGACGTTGCCCGCCTGGCGGGTGTTTCCACGTCGACGGTTTCTCACGTCATTAATAAAGATCGCTTTGTCAGCGAGGCTATCACCGGCAAAGTTGACGCTGCGATTAAAGAGCTTAACTACGCGCCTTCCGCGCTGGCGCGTAGCCTCAAGTTGAATCAGACTCGCACCATTGGCATGTTAATCACTGCCAGTACCAACCCCTTCTATTCAGAACTGGTGCGCGGCGTTGAGCGCAGCTGTTTTGAGCGCGGCTACAGTCTGGTGCTGTGTAACACCGAAGGTGATGAACAGCGCATGAATCGTAATCTGGAGACGCTGATGCAAAAGCGGGTGGACGGCTTACTGCTGCTCTGCACCGAAACCCATCAGCCTTCCATGGAGATCATGCAGCGTTACCCTTCTATTCCCACCGTGATGATGGACTGGTCACCCTTTGAAGGGGAAAGTGACCTGATTCAGGACAATTCCCTGCTGGGTGGCGATCTGGCAACTCAGCATCTCATTGATAAGGGTTTTACTCGCATAGCTTGTATTACCGGTCCACTGGATAAAACGCCGGCGCGTTTACGTCTGGAGGGATATCGCGCAGCTATGAAACGGGCTGGATTAACGATTCCGCAAGGTTATGAGATAACCGGTGATTTCGAGTTTGGCGGCGGGTTTGAAGCCATGCAAACGCTGCTGTTGCATAAACAACGACCGCAGGCCGTTTTTACGGGTAATGATGCAATGGCTGTGGGGGCGTATCAGGCTCTGTATCAGTCAGGATTGCGTGTCCCGCAGGATATGGCAGTCGTGGGTTATGATGATATCGAACTGGCACGCTATATGACGCCGCCGCTCACCACTATTCATCAACCGAAAGATGAACTGGGTGAGCTGGCCATTGACGTGTTGATCCACCGTATGGCGCAGCCCGCCTTGCAGCAACAGCGTCTGCAGCTTACTCCTGTTCTGATGGTGCGGGGGTCGGTTTAGGTTTATGCCGCTCTTTGATCAGGTTGCGGCCATCTTTAGCTTTTAGCAGCATGAACATCAGCGCCGATATCACCGTAATAGCGCCCATAGTAATAAAGGTATAGTGGAACTGTTCCACCGTATTGATTCCTTCCATGCCTTCATAGACACGCAGTACGGCGGCGCTAATCGCAACCCCTAAGCTGATCGACAGCTGCTGCGTGACAGCTAATACGCTGTTGCCGCTGCTGGCATTATCATCGGTTAGATCCGCAAGGGTAATGGTATTCATCGAGGTAAACTGGGTGGACATCCCCATACCTAAAATGAACAGCGGCAGGATCAGCATCCAGATTGGCATAGTGGGAGATTGCAAAGAGAACTGCGCAATCATCAGGCCGATAAATATTGTCACGCCGACCAGCGTGGTGCGGTAACCAAGACGACGCAGGACCTGGGTCACCATCGATTTTGCCAGAATGGATCCCAGCGCAGTCGGCGCCATCATACAACCGGCTATTAGCGCCGGGTAGCCAAAGCCTACCTGCAACATCAGCGGCATTAAGAAAGGTACACAGCCTGTCCCCAGTCGTGTGGCAAGGTTTCCCGCGATACCGACCGAGAAGGTGCGGGTCTTAAAGATCGGCAGAGAAATTAACGGTGTGGGATGGCGGCGCGCGTGGCGGATGTAGGCGAGTAGCAGCAAAATGCTGCTAAGAATAATGCTGAGAGCGACCCAACTGGCGACGAGCTTTTCGCCGAACAACTCAACACCGCTGGAAAACAGCACCAGACTCAGGCCAAAGAGAAAGAAACCGGTCATATCAAATCGGCGGCGCGGTGTTGTGAAGTTAGGCATATATTTACGGGCATAGAAGATGCCAGCGATGCCAATTGGAATATTAATCAGAAATATCCAATGCCAGCTAGCCCACGTAACCAGTACTCCGCCCAGAACCGGGCCTAGAATTGGCCCCACCAGTCCCGGCATTGTTACGAAGTTAAGGACCGGGAGTAGCTCACTGCGTGGATAGGCGCGTAGTAGCGCCAGGCGGGCAACCGGCATCATCATTGCGCCACCAATACCCTGTACCACGCGGAAAATAACCAGTTCGGTTAATGAGCTGGAGAGCGCGCAGGCAAGTGAACCCAGGGTGAACAGGCTCACGGCAATCATAAAGATACGTCGGGTTCCGAAGCGGTCTGCCAGCCAACCACTTACCGGGATCAGCATCGCCACCGTCAGGGTATAGCTGATAATGGCAGACTGCATGGCGAGTGGGGAGCGGTTGAGGCTGTGTGCGATGGCGGGTAACGCAGTATTAAGGATAGTGGCGTCTAATGCCTGCATAAAAAAGGCCATGGCGGCGATCCATGGCAATCCGGCCATACTGCGCGATTTCTTTTCTGGCATGTTATTTATCCGGGAGATCGTTGGGTGCTATCAGCAATGCCTGACAGGCGGTAAAGGCGCGATTGCCATCGCTAACCTCTATGGCATCCACAATGGCCTGATGCAAATCCAGCTTCACCACATCGTTATAGGTAATTGAGGTAAAATAAGTTTGATAGACGGAATGGAATAACGAGGCAAAGGAGATCAGGAATGGATTCGCGCTCATTTCATAGATGTGTTCATGCCAGGCGATATCCACTTCAATCCAGCGTTCGCGCTTAAAGTTCCTTTTCAGCTCGACCATCTCTTCCATTAAGGTATTTAGATGTGCTTTTTGTTCTGCTGTGCCTATGGTCGCAGCCAGTAAACAGGCTTGCGGCTCGAGGCTAATGCGCATCACCAGAAAATGTTTGATGACCTGAGGGAAATTATCTTCCGTCATCCACCAGGTGAGCAGCTCCTGATCGAGAAAGTTCCAGTTTGCCTGCGGCATAACACGAGTACCAATACGTGGACGCGGTAATACCATACCTTTTGCCGTTAAGGTTTTTACAGCTTCTCTTACCGCAGTACGACTCACACCGAACTGATCCCCTAGTTCTATTTCACCAGGCAGGATAGCACCCGGCGCGTACTCACCTTTTAATATTCGCTGAGCTAGCTTTTCGGCCAGAACATAGGAAAGGTTTTTCTGTGCGGCTAGTTGTTGGGCATTTAAAGGCATGAATGTTCTTCCTTACTCTTTCTCTTATTCATTAGTATGCCACCAGGAAGTGTGATTGCGGTTGCAAAAACGGCAAGTTGCTTATTTTATGGCACGTTAATGATGGTTTTGGTGAAATAATACGCACTCGGAAA
>NZ_JADABY010000033.1 GCF_015672735.1 Citrobacter sp. Res13-Sevr-PEB04-36
CATTTAAACTACTCTTAGTGAAACAATAACAAAGTGACAAAGATCAAATCGTTCATTAAAATTTTCAATTAAGAATAAATTAAAGACATAAAAAAACCCGCCGCAGCGGGTTTTTACGTTAAGAGCTAAAGAGCAGGATTACGCCTGACCTTTGATCTCTTTACGACCGTTGTACGGCGCTTGTTCACCCAGCGCTTCTTCGATACGAATCAGCTGGTTGTACTTAGCAACGCGGTCAGAACGGCTCATAGAACCGGTTTTGATCTGGCCTGCAGCGGTACCAACAGCCAGGTCAGCGATGGTTGCGTCTTCAGTTTCGCCAGAACGGTGAGAGATGACAGCCGTGTAGCCAGCGTCTTTCGCCATTTTGATCGCAGCCAGAGTTTCGGTCAGAGAACCGATCTGGTTGAATTTGATCAGGATGGAGTTAACGATGCCTTTGTCGATGCCTTCTTTCAGGATCTTGGTGTTGGTTACGAACAGATCGTCACCAACCAGCTGGATTTTGTCGCCCAGTACTTTAGTCTGGTATGCGAAACCATCCCAGTCAGACTCGTCCAGACCATCTTCGATGGACACGATCGGGTACTGTTTGGTCAGCTCTTCCAGGAAGTGGGTGAATTCTTCGGAGGTGAACGCTTTGTTGCCTTCGCCAGCCAGAACGTATTTACCGTCTTTGTAGAATTCAGATGCTGCACAGTCCATCGCCAGGGTGATGTCGGTGCCCAGCTCGTAGCCAGCAGCTTTAACCGCTTCAGCGATAACAGCCAGTGCTTCTGCGTTAGAACCCAGGTTCGGCGCGTAGCCGCCTTCGTCGCCAACGGCAGTGTTCATACCTTTAGCTTTCAGAACTTTAGCCAGGTTGTGGAACACTTCAGAACCCATACGTACGGCTTCTTTCAGGGATTTAGCGCCAACCGGCTGAATCATAAATTCCTGGATGTCGACGTTGTTGTCAGCGTGCTCACCACCGTTGATGATGTTCATCATCGGAACCGGCATAGAGAATTTGCCCGGAGTACCGTTCAGTTCTGCGATGTGTGCATACAGCGGCAGGCCTTTAGCAGCAGCTGCTGCTTTGGCGTTCGCCAGGGACACAGCCAGAATGGCGTTTGCACCGAAGTTGGATTTGTTTTCAGTACCGTCCAGATCGATCATGATCTTGTCGATGCCAGCCTGATCTTTAGCATCTTTACCCAGCAGAGCCTGAGCAATTGGGCCGTTTACCGCACCAACAGCTTTCAGTACGCCTTTACCCATGAAACGGGATTTGTCGCCATCGCGCAGTTCCAGTGCTTCGCGGGAACCAGTAGAAGCACCTGACGGAGCTGCTGCCATACCAACGAAACCACCTTCCAGGTGTACTTCGGCTTCAACAGTCGGGTTACCACGGGAGTCGATGATTTCACGACCGATGATTTTAACGATTTTGGACATTAGGTTTTCCTCAGTACAAGTTAAACTAAAACTCCAGACAAACAATGCACCCGGATGGGTGCATTGCCGTTCTAACTTTTTACTTCTTACTTCGCCTGACGCTTCTGATGTTCACTGGCGGCTTTCACAAAGCCGGCAAACAGCGGGTGCCCATCACGTGGCGTGGAAGTAAATTCCGGGTGGAACTGACAGGCCACGAACCACGGATGATTCGGTACCTCAATGATCTCGACCAACTGATCATCACCGGAGCGGCCTGCAACACGCAGACCCGCAGCTTCAATTTGTTTCAACAGCATATTGTTGACTTCGTAGCGGTGACGATGGCGTTCAACAATTGTCGGCGTACCGTACAGCTTACGCACCAGACTCTCGTCGTCCAGCTGACACTGCTGCGCACCAAGGCGCATTGTTCCGCCCAGATCGCTCTTCTCGGTACGGACTTCGACGTTGCCGTCTTCATCACGCCATTCGGTAATCAGGGCCACCACCGGGTACTTACAGTCTGGCACAAATTCCGTGGAGTTGGCGTTGTCCATACCCACGACGTTACGAGCAAACTCAATCAACGCTACCTGCATACCCAGGCAAATACCCAGATAAGGAATATTATTCTCACGCGCGAAGCGTGCTGTCGCGATTTTACCTTCAACGCCACGGTAGCCGAAGCCGCCAGGGATCAGGATAGCGTCGAGACCTTTCAGGATCTCAACACCACGCGTTTCAACATCCTGCGAATCAATCAGCTTGATGTTGACGGTGACACGATTCTTCAGACCACCGTGCTTCAGTGCTTCGATAACTGACTTATAGGCATCCGGCAGTTCAATGTACTTGCCAACCATACCGATAGTCACTTCGCCTGCCGGATTGGCTTCTTCGTAGATAACCTGTTCCCATTCTGACAGATTTGCTTCCGGACAGTTCAAGCTGAATCGTTTACAAATATAATCGTCCAGCCCCTGAGATTTCAACAGGCCTGGAATTTTATAGATAGAATCGACATCTTTCAGAGAAATCACCGCTTTTTCCGGGACGTTACAGAACAATGCAATTTTTGCACGTTCATTAGCCGGAACAGCACGATCGGAGCGGCAAATCAGAATATCTGGCTGAATACCGATAGAAAGCAGTTCTTTTACAGAGTGCTGAGTCGGTTTAGTTTTGACTTCACCTGCCGCCGCCATGTAGGGAACCAGCGTCAGATGCATAAACAGCGTGTGCTCGCGGCCAATTTCTACGGCCATCTGGCGAATCGCTTCAAGGAACGGCAGAGATTCGATATCCCCAACAGTTCCGCCGATTTCAACCAGAACAACATCATGACCTTCACCGCCTTCCAGAACGCGTTCTTTGATTGCATTCGTGATGTGCGGGATAACCTGAACGGTTGCGCCCAGATAGTCGCCACGGCGTTCTTTACGCAGAACGTCAGAGTAAATACGACCGGTGGTGAAGTTGTTGCGGCGACTCATTTTAGTGCGGATGAAACGCTCGTAGTGACCCAGGTCCAGATCGGTTTCAGCGCCGTCTTCGGTAACGAACACTTCCCCGTGTTGGATTGGGCTCATAGTACCTGGATCGACGTTGATGTACGGATCCAGTTTCATCATGGTTACGTTGAGGCCACGGGCTTCAAGAATGGCTGCCAGGGAGGCTGCGGCAATGCCTTTTCCCAGAGAGGATACGACCCCGCCGGTCACAAAAATATAGTTCGTTGTCATGCTGGACCTGAGAAGTTAGGGTGAAACGATGGAATTACCAAGACGGGAAAGTAGTATACCCGAACATGGCGAGCGCCACAAACTTTCATTATTCCTCCTCTTCACCAGGCTCACATTAACATCGGGAGTGAGAAAATAGCCCCTTTGGGGTAAATGTTTTTGACGTAAATCAATCGCTTGTTATTTAAAAAATCACACAAATCGCCCTTGACCGCCGAAACCCCTTAGAGATCAATTTCCTGGCGTTTTACCTGTTGCCAGACTTCTTCCATGGTTTCCAGATCAACACCAGTCATTTCCAGACCGCGTTCAGCAACAATCCGTTCGACTTCACGAAAACGTCGCTCAAATTTTTCGTTCGCTTTCTGTAATGCGGTCTCGGCTTTTGTACCTAAATGGCGGGCCATATTGACCGTGGCAAACAGCAGGTCGCCCATTTCCTCCTCCAGTTTAGCCTGGTCGACGACGGCCTGCTTCGCTTCGAACATCACTTCGTCGATCTCTTCGTAAACCTTGTCGACCACTGGTCCTAATGTCTTCCAGTCAAAACCAACATTTGAGCAGCGTTTCTGGATTTTTTGGGCGCGCATCAGCGCCGGTAAACTGCGGGGGATATCGTCCAATGCGGAATGTTGGGCTTTCTGTGCACGTTCTTCGCTTTTAATTTGCTCCCAGCGGGTTAACACCTCAGTGCTGTTGCTGGCGGAAACATCGGCAAAAACATGTGGATGACGGCGCTCGAGTTTATCGCTGATAGCCGCGCAGATATCATCAAAATTAAAGCGCCCTTCTTCCTGCGCCATCTGGGCGTAAAACACCACCTGGAACAGTAAATCACCCAACTCTCCGCGCAGATCGTCGAAGTCTTCACGCGCAATGGCGTCGAGCACTTCATAGGTTTCTTCGAGGGTATAGGGGGCGATGGTGGCGAAAGTCTGCTCTTTATCCCACGGACAGCCGTTTTCCGGGTCGCGCAGGCGCTGCATAATGCCGAGCAGTCGGTCGATTTGATTCATTACAAGATCCTGAAAACGTAGGCCCGATAAGCAAAGCGCCATCGGGCATGGTGATATTGCCGGATGGCGGCACGCCTTATCCGGCCTACAAATGATTAATTACCATGCAGCCGACGTGCATCAATGACATCCGGCACCTGGTTGAGCTTGCCGAGTACGCGCCCGAGCACCTGCAGGTTATAGATTTCGATAGTCATATCGATGGTGGCCAGCTGCTGTTTGGTATCGCTCCGGCTAGCAACCCCCAGCACGTTCACCTTCTCGTTGGCGAGAATGGTGGTGATATCACGCAATAAACCGCTGCGATCGTTGGCCTGGACACGGACCACCAGCGAATATCCCGCCGAGTAGCTTTCGCCCCAAACCGCATCAACAATCCGCTCCGGCGCGTGTGAACGCAGTTCTACCAACTGTTCGCAATCTGCCCGGTGTACGGAAATACCGCGTCCCTGGGTGATGAACCCCACAATCTCATCGCCAGGAATCGGCTGGCAGCAACGAGCGATGTGGTGCATCAGGTTACCAACGCCTTCAACCACAACGCGACCATCATCTTTACGGCGGTTTTGCGGCGCATGCGTTTTCTGCTGCAACTGCTTCAGCGCGGCGGCATCCTGCTCGGCGGCACTCGGCTTATTAAACTGCGATTGCAGGAAGTTCACCATCTGGTTAAGACGGATGTCCCCTCCGCCAATCGCCGCCAGCAGCTCTTCCAGTTCATTGAAGTTGTAGCGTGGTAGCAGATGCTTTTCGGCTTCTTTTAGAGTAATGCCTAAGTGCGCCAGCTCATCATCAAGGATTTGTCTGCCCGCAAGGATATTTTTATCGCGATCCTGCTTGCGGAACCAGGCATGGATCTTCGAGCGCCCACGACTGGTGGTTACATACCCGAGATTCGGGTTCAGCCAGTCCCGGCTCGGGTTTGGCTGCTTCTGGGTGATGATTTCAATTTGATCGCCCATCTGCAACTGGTAGGTAAACGGCACGATACGCCCACCAATTTTGGCGCCAATACAGCGATGACCGACATCACTATGGATATGGTAAGCAAAATCAAGCGGCGTCGAGCCCGCCGGTAAGTCCACCACATCACCTTTTGGCGTAAAGACGTAAACTCTGTCATCAAAGACCTGGCTACGCACTTCATCGAGCATCTCGCCGGAATCTGCCATCTCTTCCTGCCAGGCGATCAGCTTACGCAGCCAGGCAATTCGGTCTTCATGACCCGAACGCGCCGCACCTGAAGCGGTGCCTTCTTTGTACTTCCAGTGCGCCGCGACGCCCAGTTCGGCATCCTCGTGCATCTGTTTAGTACGGATCTGGATTTCAATGGTTTTACCACCTGGCCCCAGCACAACCGTATGGATTGACTGGTAACCGTTAGGTTTTGGATTGGCAACGTAATCATCGAACTCGTCGGGCAGATGACGATAGTGAGTGTGCACTATCCCCAGCGCGGCATAGCAGTCCTGTAACCGCTCGGCGACGATGCGCACGGCGCGCACATCGAACAGCTCATCAAAGGCCAGCTGCTTTTTCTGCATTTTGCGCCAGATGCTGTAGATGTGTTTAGGACGGCCGTACACCTCGGCTTTCACGCCTTCGATTTTCATCTCTGAACGCAGGTGACCGACGAACTCATCAATGTAGTGTTCTCTGTCGATACGGCGCTCATGCAACAGCTTGGCTATTCGTTTGTATTCATCCGGATGCAGGTAGCGGAAACAGTAATCTTCCAGCTCCCATTTTAACTGCCCGATACCTAAACGGTTAGCCAGCGGCGCGTAGATATTGGTGCACTCTTTTGCCGCCAGTACGCGTTCGTCTTCCGGTGCATCCTTCACTTCGCGCAGGTGCGCGATACGCTCAGCCAGTTTAATGACCACACAGCGGAAGTCGTCGACCATGGCCAGCAGCATGCGTCGAACGTTATCCACCTGCTCTGAGGAGACCGAGTCGGTATGCGTGGCTTTAAGCTGGCGTATTGCTGCCATATCGCGTACGCCGTGGATAAGATTGACGATGGATTTACCCACGCTCTCGCTCAGGATCTCTTCGCTAACCACGTTGGCATCCGCCAGAGGGAACAGCATGGCTGCCCGCAGCGTGTCCATATCCATACTCAGCATGGAGAGAATTTCCACCATCTCCACGCCGCGCCACAGCAGCAGTTCAGCATCCGGGTGCCCCTGCGTCTGCTGCAGGCAATACGCCCAGGTTTCGGCTAAGCGTTCACACGACTGCTGGCTGGAGATCCCCAGACTTGCGATCCATTTTTTGGGATCAAACTCGCCAGCTTTATTGATATGTGCACTTCTTACCGCAACCATCGTCCTCTCCTTTAGGGGCCTGGCCTGTCGAAGTCGACAAGCCGTACCCATTGGGTTTCAGGCTACTGCGCGCCGAAATCCAGTGGGTATAAGATTCATTACCTATGCTCAAACAGGACCATTGACTCCAGGTGTCCGGTGTGCGGGAACATATCGAGCATCGCCAGTCGCTGAATGGTGTATCCCGCGTTGAGTAACGCTTCGCTGTCACGAGCCAGCGTAGCAGGATTACAGGATACATAAACAACGCGATCCGGTTTTAATTTTATAATATGTTGCATCACGCCTGCAGCACCTGCACGCGCGGGATCGAGTAAAACTTTGTCAAATCCATTCTTTGCCCACGGCTGCCTGGTGACATCCTCCTCAAGATTCTCATGAAAGAATGTCACATTGTGTAATCCGTTATTCAGGGCATTTTCCCGACCTTTTTCCACCAGCGCAGGTACGCCTTCAACGCCGACCACACTTGCCGCACGGGTTGCCAGCGGTAGCGTGAAATTCCCCATGCCGCAGAACAGATCGAGCACCCGATCCTCAGGCTGTACATCCAGCCATTCCAGCACTCGGGTAACCATATGTTGGTTCACTCCGGCATTCACCTGGATAAAATCACGCGGGCTGAAGGTTAAACGTAGTCCATTTGAGTCATACCAGGGTGATTCTCCTGAAACGGATTCCAGTATCTCGCTTTGCGGGGCCAGAAACAAAGACAGTCCCTGAGAATGCGAAAAGCATTCCAGTTTTTCTTTATCAGCAGTATTTAGCGGCGACGTATGGCGCAAAATCATCACCGTACCGTTGCCGGCCTGCACTAATTCAACATGGCCAAGATGGCGTAACCCTTGCAGAGTTTCCAGGCACGCCCTGAGGTCGGGCAGTAATGCCTCAAGTTGGGGTACCAAAACAGGGCATTGCTTCACGTCGATGATGTCGCTGGAGCCAGATTTACGAAATCCCATCTGCAATTGCTTTTCTTTCACCCGGTAGTTCAGGCTTAAACGTGCGCGACGGCGATATCCCCACGGCGTATCGGCGATAACTTCCGACACTTCGCATTTCATTAAGCGAGACAGCGCCGCACTTTTACTACGCTGTTGTAAAGCGATGCTGGCATGCTGCTGCTGACAGCCACCACACACGCCAAAATGTGGGCAGCGTGGCACTTCACGGTCTGGGCTGTCGTTTAAACGACGTTTGACTTGCGCGCGGGCAAACTGTTTTTTATCTTCGGTGATTATCACCTCAGCGCTTTCCTGGGGCAGTAATTCCGGTATAAACAGGGCCTTCCCGTTATGGCGAGCTACGCCCTGACCAAAAGGATCGAGGTCATTGACGGTAACGGTTATGATCTGACGCGTCGTCACGCGTCGTTTTGCAGAGTAGAATTGCGCCATCGACGAGAGTTTTCTCTATTTAACAGTGTGACCCTAATTGTCCCATAACGGAACTCCATGACCAACTACAGCCTGCGCGCTCGCATGATGATTCTGATCCTGGCACCTACCGTCCTGATCGGCTTACTGCTCAGTATCTTTTTTGTTGTGCACCGCTATAACGACTTGCAGCGTCAACTGGAAGATGCGGGGGCCAGCATCATTGAGCCACTCGCGGTCTCCAGCGAATATGGTATGAACCTACAAAATCGGGAGTCCATCGGCCAGCTTATCAGCGTGCTGCACCGTCGCCATTCCGAAATTGTACGGGCAATTTCGGTCTATGACGAAAATAATCGGCTGTTTGTCACGTCCAACTTTCATCTCGATCCCTCAGAAATGCAGCTACCTGCCGGCGCGCCGTTTCCCCGAAAACTGAGCGTCATCCGGCAGGGGGATATCATGATCCTGCGCACCCCGATTATATCGGAAAGTTATTCTCCGGATGAGTCTGCAGTCAGCGACGCGAAAAATACTAAAAATATGCTGGGGTACGTGGCGCTTGAGTTAGACCTCAAATCGGTGCGGTTACAGCAGTACAAAGAGATTTTTATCTCCAGCGTGATGATGTTGTTTTGCATCGGTATTGCGTTAATTTTTGGCTGGCGCCTGATGCGCGACGTGACCGGCCCTATTCGCAATATGGTGAATACCGTTGACCGGATACGACGAGGGCAGCTCGACAGTCGAGTAGAAGGCTTTATGCTGGGCGAGTTGGATATGCTGAAGAATGGCATCAACTCGATGGCCATGTCGCTGGCGGCCTACCATGAGGAGATGCAGCACAATATCGATCAGGCTACGTCTGATCTGCGCGAAACGCTGGAGCAAATGGAGATCCAGAACGTTGAACTGGATCTGGCCAAGAAACGCGCCCAGGAAGCGGCGCGTATCAAATCCGAGTTTCTGGCAAACATGTCACATGAGCTGCGTACGCCGCTCAATGGCGTGATTGGCTTTACTCGCCTGACGCTAAAAACCGAGTTGAACACCACCCAGCGCGATCACCTGAATACCATTGAACGCTCCGCCAACAATCTGCTGGCCATCATCAATGATGTACTCGACTTCTCCAAGCTGGAAGCGGGCAAGTTGATTCTGGAAAGTATCCCGTTCCCGCTACGCAGCACGCTGGACGATGTGGTGACGCTGTTGGCGCACTCCTCCCATGATAAAGGGCTGGAGCTAACGCTCAATATTAAGAACGACGTGCCGGACAATGTGATTGGCGATCCACTGCGTTTGCAGCAGGTCATCACCAACCTGGTCGGCAACGCTATCAAATTTACCGAGAGCGGCAATATCGACATTCTGGTGGAGAAACGCGCTCTCAGTAATACCAAAGTGCAGATTGAAGTCCAAATCCGCGATACCGGTATCGGCATTCCAGAGCGCGATCAGTCGCGTCTGTTCCAGGCCTTCCGCCAGGCGGATGCCAGTATTTCGCGACGCCACGGCGGCACCGGGCTGGGCCTGGTGATTACCCAAAAACTGGTCAACGAAATGGGCGGGGATATCTCGTTCCACAGTCAGCCCAATCGCGGGTCAACCTTCTGGTTCCACATCAGCCTCGATCTCAATCCTAACGTACTCAGTGAACGCTCACCTACCCGCTGCCTGACCGGAAAACGACTGGCCTACGTAGAACCCAACGCCAATGCAGCGCAATGTACACTGGATATCCTGAGCGAAACGCCGCTGGAGGTGATTTATAGCCCGTCATTCTCCGCGCTACCGGCGGAACACTACGATATTCTGCTGCTTGGCGTGCCGGTGACGCTGCGCGAGCCGCTCACCATGCAGCATGAACGGCTGGCAAGCGCCCGGGCAATGACCGACTTCCTGTTACTGGCGCTGCCTTGCCACGCGCAGATTAACGCCGAGAAATTAAAGCAAGGCGGTGCTGCTGCATGTCTGTTAAAACCGCTCACTTCAACCCGCCTGCTGCCGGCCCTGACAGAGTATTGTCATCTGAACCAAAGCACCGAACCATTGCTGGTCGACGACAGTAAAATTGCGATGACCGTCATGGCGGTGGATGACAACCCAGCGAATCTCAAACTGATCGGCGCATTGCTGGAAGATATGGTACGCCACGTCGAACTTTGCGACAGCGGGCATCAGGCGGTGGATCGCGCTAAACAGATGCAGTTTGATCTGGTTTTGATGGATATTCAGATGCCGGATATGGACGGTATTCGCGCCTGCGAGCTCATCCATCAGTTGCCCCATCAGCAGCAGACGCCGGTGATTGCGGTTACCGCACACGCCATGGCTGGGCAAAAAGAGAAACTCCTCAGCGCCGGGATGACCGACTATCTGGCAAAACCGATTGAAGAAGAGAAGCTGCATAATCTGCTGCTGCGCTACAAACCCGGTACCGGCACAGCCATTCGGGCGATCGCCGCAGAGCCTCTTGAACCGGTGGTCAACCCGAACACGACGCTCGACTGGCAACTGGCGTTGCGGCAAGCTGCCGGGAAAAATAATCTGGCGCGCGATATGCTGCAAATGCTGATCGATTTTCTGCCAGAGGTGCGTAATAAAATCGAGGAACAGCTGGTCGGTGAAAACCCGGAAGGGCTGGTCGATTTGATCCACAAACTGCACGGCAGCTGCGGCTACAGCGGCGTTCCGCGCATGAAGAACCTGTGCCAGCTCATCGAACAGCAACTGCGCAGTGGAACCCAGGAAGAAGATCTGGAGCCTGAGTTTTTAGAGCTGCTTGATGAGATGGACAACGTGGCACGCGAAGCGAAGAAGCTGTTGGGGTAAAGATCTGATTGCGATGTGTCGCGTAGGCCCGAAAGCTGCGCGCCATCGGGCATTTTGCCGAACAGCGTTACGCCGTATAAATTCAACGCAACTGCAGCCCTGCTTTGAGGGTTGCGGCTACGTTGCGTGCCGTCATACGAACATTTTCTCTCGCATTTTTCAGCGCCTCATCCAACGTACAAATGGTATAGATAACGCTAAAAACAGCATCAATACCATGGTCATGCACAATGCCCACATCCGGAGTCAGACTGCCGGCAATACCGATAACCGGCTTGTTGTAACGCTTCGCGACGTTTGCCACACCAACGGGAACTTTGCCATGGATAGTCTGGCTGTCGATACGCCCTTCACCAGTGACCACTAAATCGGCATCCGCAACCCAGGCATCAAGGTGTAACGCATCGGTCACAATCTCAATGCCACTACGCAGTTGCGCACCACAAAATGCATACAATGCCGCCCCCATGCCCCCGGCAGCACCGCCGCCAGCCAGTTCCAGAACGTTAACGTCCAGATCGCGGGAAATCAGCTGTGCATAATGGGTGAGCGCCCGATCCAGACGGGCAATCACCTCCGGTGTCGCCCCTTTTTGCGGGCCGAATACCGCTGACGCCCCCTCTTTACCAGTGAGCGGGTTCGTTACATCGCAGGCTACTTCAATACGACACGCGGCAAGCCGCGCGTCTAACTGAGAGATATCAATCCGGGCGAGCGATTCGAGGCCTGCCCCGCCATGGGCAATATCTTTATTTTGCACATCCAGCAATTTTGCTCCCAGCGCCTGCACCATACCGGCACCGCCATCGTTGGTTGCGCTACCACCAATGCCGATGATGATATGCTCTACGCCCGCATCCAACGCGTGGCGTATCAGCTCCCCGGTTCCCCAGGAGGTAGTTTTCAGCGGATCGCGTAATCCTGCAGGAACCTGCTCAAGCCCGCTGGCGGCCGCCATTTCAATAAACGCCGAACGCTCATCACCGGATAAACCATAAAATGCCTGAATTGTGTCGCCCAGAGGGCCGGTAACATCAACATGCACAAGGTGGCCTTGCGTTGCGGCAACCATCGCTTCGACCGTTCCCTCACCGCCATCCGCGACCGGGATCTTCACGTAATCCGCCTCAGGCCAGACCTCACGAAATCCCAGCTCAATAGCCGTTGCCACTTCAAGCGCACTCAAACTTTCCTTATAGGAATCCGGCGCGATTACTATTCTCATAAAGCATCCTTACGCATGTTGACTGTGTTAAGCATACACCAGGAGAAAAACCGCCCCTTATGGGAGCGGTCCCAGAGTGCTTAGCGTACCATGCACGGACGCTTATTATCAAACGTCCAGTTTGGGATCAGATACTGCATCCCCATCGCATCATCACGCGCACCCAACCCATGTTGCTGATACAGCTCGTGAGCTTTCATGACCTGATCCATATCCAGCTCTACACCCAGACCCGGTTTCGCCGGTACCTGCACCATGCCGCCTTTAATTTCAAACGGCTCTTTGGTCAGGCGCTGGTTGCCTTCCTGCCAGATCCAGTGAGTATCGATTGCGGTAATTTTGCCCGGAGCCGCCGCCGCAACATGAGTAAACATCGCCAGCGAAATATCAAAGTGGTTGTTAGAGTGCGATCCCCAGGTCAGGCCGAACTCATGGCACATCTGCGCCACGCGTACGGAACCCTGCATGGTCCAGAAGTGTGGGTCCGCCAGCGGGATATCGACGGATTGCAACGACAGCGTATGCCCCATCTGGCGCCAGTCGGTGGCGATCATATTGGTGGCGGTCGGCAGGCCGGTAGCCCGACGGAATTCCGCCATCACTTCACGCCCGGAGAAGCCCTGCTCGGCGCCACACGGATCTTCTGCGTAAGCCAGAGAGCCTTTCAGGTACTTACCGATGCTAATCGCTTCATTGAGCGACCAGGCACCGTTAGGATCCAGCGTCACGCGTGCCTGTGGGAAGCGTTTCGCCAGCGCAACAATGGATTCCGCCTCTTCTTCCCCAGCCAACACGCCGCCTTTCAGTTTAAAGTCGTTGAAACCATATTTCTCATACGCGGCTTCCGCCAGACGCACCACCGAATCCGGGGTCATCGCTTCATCATGGCGCAGGCGATACCAGTCACACTTCTCATCCGGCTGGCTCTGATACGGCAGCGGCGTCGCTTTACGGTTGCCGACAAAGAACAGATAACCGAGCATTTCGACTTCGCTACGCTGCTGACCATCGCCCAACAGAGAAGCGACGTTGACGCCCAAATGCTGACCCAGCAGATCAAGCATTGCGGCTTCAATACCAGTGACCACATGAATGGTGGTACGTAGATCGAAGGTCTGCAAACCGCGTCCACCCGCATCGCGATCGGCAAACTGGTTACGTACCGCGTTCAGCACGTTTTTATACTCGCCAAGCGGTTTACCCACCACCAATGGAATCGCATCTTCCAGGGTCTGGCGGATTTTCTCGCCACCGGGGATTTCGCCGACGCCGGTATGACCAGAGTTATCTTTGATAATCACAATATTGCGCGTGAAGAACGGGGCATGTGCGCCGCTCAGGTTCATCAGCATACTGTCGTGGCCCGCAACCGGGATCACCTGCATGGCGGTAACAACTGGAGTCGTAAATTGAGTGCTCATAATTCAATCCTTATTGCGTAATCAGTGACGGCCGAAAACAGGGCGTTTACGGTCAAAAGTCCATCCAGGGATCAGATACTGCATCGGACCTGCGTCATTACGCGCACCGCCGGGCAGTCTCTTGTAGGCTTCATGAGCCTTGTTAATCTGATCCCAGTCCAGCTCCACGCCCAGTCCAGGCGCATCCGGAACAGCAATTTTCCCGTTCTTAATCTCCAGCGGATTTTTGGTCAGGCGGCAATCGCCCTCCTGCCAGATCCAGTGGGTATCGATAGCCGTCGGCTTGCCGGGTGCCGCGGCCCCCACGTGGGTAAACATCGCCAGCGAAATATCAAAGTGGTTGTTCGAGTGACATCCCCAGGTCAGGCCCCAGTCCTCGCACAACTGTGCCACGCGCACCGCGCCGGAAAGCGTCCAGAAGTGCGGATCGGCCAGCGGAATATCGACGGAGTTCAGCATCACCGCGTGACCCATTTCGCGCCAGTTAGTAGCAATCATGTTGGTCGCCACAGGCAAACCGGTCGCACGGCGGAACTCCGCCATCACTTCGCGACCCGAGAAGCCTTGTTCGGCACCGCACGGATCTTCGGCGTAGGTCAGCACATCGTTCAGCCCTTTGCACAATGAGATAGCTTCATCCAGCAGCCAGGCGCCGTTGGGGTCGACCGTAATACGCGCATCCGGGAAACGTTTTTTCAGCGCACGGGCGGTGTCAATTTCCTGCTCACCGGGCAGCACGCCGCCCTTGAGTTTGAAATCTTTAAAACCGTAGCGGTCCTGCGAGGCCTCCGCCAGGCGCACTACCGCCTCGCTGTTCATCGCTTGCTGATGACGCAGGTGATACCACTCATGGTTGCCCGGCGTCGTCTCCAGATACGGCAAATCGGTCTTCGTACGATCGCCTACGTAGAACAGATAGCCCAGCACGGTTACCGCATCGCGCTGCTTGCCGGGGCCTAGCAGTTCGCAGACCGGCACGTTGAGCGCTTTGCCCAGCAGGTCGAGCAGTGCCGCTTCCAGCGCCGCGACTGCGTTAACCCGCAACTCAAAGGTCCAGGCGCCTTTACCGAAGGTGTCAAAGTCAGCGGCCTGGTTGCCTTTATGTACCTGCTGTACCACTTTATTGAGGCGGGCGACTTCCTGCCCTAACACCATCGGGATGGCATCGACCAGCGTCTGATAAATCACTTCGCCACCCGGCGCTTCACCGACACCTGTATTCCCGGCGTTGTCGGTCAGTACCACGATATTGCGGGTAAAATACGCGTTATGCGCACCGCCGATGTTGAGTAGCATACTGTCATGACCAGCCACCGGGATGACCTTCATATCGGTAATAACGGGACTTGATTGTGTTGTCATCATTGTTGTCCTGTGACAGGTTTCAGTTCGATACGCTTAATATCGCCCACCAGCACCAGATAGCTCAGCACCGCAATCAGCGCATGCACCCCAACGTAAATCAGCGCGCCGTTGAACGAACCGGTGGTGCCGACGATGTAGCCAATGGCAATCGGCGTCACGATGCCAGAAATATTACCGAACATATTGAACAGACCACCGCTCAGGCCGCTGATCTCTTTCGGCGCGGTATCCGCCATGACTGCCCAGCCGAGCGCACCAATGCCTTTACCGAAGAAGGCCAGCGCCATAAAGCCGATGATCATCCACTCCACGTTGACGTAGTTACAGAACACCATCACCATCGACAGCAACATCCCCAAGACGATTGGCGTTTTGCGGGCGATATTCAGCGAGCCGGTACGACGCATCAACCAGTCGGAAATAATCCCGCCGAGCACGCCGCCCACAAAGCCGCAGATAGCCGGAACCGACGCCACAAAACCGGCCTTCAGAATCGACATGCCACGCGCCTGCACCAGGTAGACCGGGAACCAGGTGATAAAGAAGTAGGTCAGCGCGTTAATGCAATACTGGCCGATGTAGATCCCCACCATCATACGCGAACCAATTAACTGCTTAATTTGTCCCCACTTCACGCTGAACGGGACTTTCGTTTTCGCTGCCGCCTGATCCATGTTGATCAGCGCGCCGCCAGCGGCGATGTAATCCAGCTCTTTTTGGTTGACGCCCGGGTGCTGGTTAGGTTCGTGGATCACCTTCAGCCAAACGAAGCTGATAACGATCCCGAGGCCACCCATAAAGAAGAACACGTGAGACCAGCCCACTTCGTGGGTCAACCAACCCATGATTGGCGCGAAGATAACGGTGGCAAAGTACTGTGCAGAGTTAAAAATCGACACCGCCGTACCCCTCTCCTGCGCCGGGAACCATGCCGCCACAATGCGACTGTTGCCGGGGAAGGAAGGCGCCTCAGCCAAACCGACGAGGAAGCGCAGGGTAAACAGCGCAATGATAATGCCGAATCCGCTAAAGATATCGACGAAGCCCTGCAGCAGGGTAAACATGGACCAAATAAAGATGGACCAGAAGTAGACGCGTTTTGAACCAAAGCGGTCGAGCAGCCAGCCGCCTGGGATCTGGCCGATAACATAGGCCCATGAGAACGCGGAGAAGACGTATCCCATACCGACGGCATCCAGGCCAATATCTTTGGCCATCTCCGAACCGGCAATGGATAAGGTGGCGCGATCACCGTAGTTGAAGGATGTGACGATAAACAGCATCACCACTATCCAGTAGCGAGCGTTGGTGCGCTTTTCCGCGCTGCTCGCCGCCTGACTTAATGAACTCATTGTTGCACTCCTGAATTTTCGCGTTTTTATTCGCTCACTCTGAATTGCAAAACCGGTAGGGGGTCAGAGGTAACGTTTCGTGTATAGGCAGCTTTTTTTGAGGTCGTTCGCCTTACATGCTGCGTTTTCTTATAACTGGCATGAGAAGTATAAAAAGCTGACAGGAGACACTCACCGTGCAACAACACAGTATTTCAGCAGCACACCAAGCCTGTTTGTGGCAAAAGCCCAGGTGACTGGAAGCAACTTCACGGAAATGAAAACCTGTAGGTTGAAAAGGGAAATCTCAGGACGGAAAAGAAAGGAGTGTGAAACAGGTCGCTTGACCCTATGAAAGCGCCTGTAAAACCGCTTTCAGATGAAGGTTTTTACAGGCATTTGCCCGAAGCTAACACGTTTCAGTTTTATTAGGATAGCGTCAGGTCGTTCTTTTTGCTTGCTGGCACAGGCAGGACGCCCTCCCGGTAGGGGGAGGGTGAGCCTTAGGACATGAGGGTTCCCCAGTTTTCTACCCAGGGGTTAGATTCGCTTTCCGGTTCAGGATGCTCGCTGGCATCAATCAACAGCATTTCACCTACGCGCTGCGCGCTTTGCTCCTGCAACAGCGCATCGAACTGCTTGCCGCCATTGCAGAAATTAACGTAGCTACTGTCGCCCAACGCAATTACCCCGTAATGCAGATTTGGCTGAAAACCGAGATTATCTTTGATTCCCTGAAAAAGAGGCACAATGCTATCCGGCAGATCGCCCTGCCCAGTCGTTGAGGTTACCACCAGGACATATTTATCCTGATACGCCTGCCAGTCCGCCAGCTCTGGATCTTCAAACACCGTGGCCTTATGGCCCTGTGCAGTAAGGATAGCCTCAGCCTCTTCGGCTACCAGCAGCGAGTTTCCGTACATCGTGCCGACAAAAATACCAATTTCCGCCATAACCTTTTTCTCCAGGGACTTAAGAATCTATCTGCTCATCCTGACCTGAGCGCTCGATGAACTCAACCCTTTCATTCTCAGGGAGAAGTCCGCGCCAGCCAAACTGTGACAGTGCCTGCATCCAGACATCATCCAGCCCGGCGCGAATAACCAGCGGTTCGCCGGTGAAAGGGTGTGTCAGTTCAAGCTGGCTGGCATGCAACATCAGACGCTGACAACCAAAATGCTCTGCGGCGCTGCGGTTTTGCCGCAAGTCACCGTGCTTACTGTCACCAATAATAGGATGACGCAAATGGGACAGATGTCGCCGGAGCTGGTGTTTACGCCCCGTTTTAGGATCAAGCTCTACCAGTCCGTAACGCGTCGTCGGATAACGCCCGGTGGCCACCGGCATTTCTACCGTTGCCAGTCCGCGATAATGCGTTACCGCAGGCTGCGGATCTTTATCTTCGCGGGCAAATTTGTCAGCAATTTTATCCAACTCTTCCACCAGCGGGTAATCCAGCACCGCGTCATCCATCAGCCAGCCGCGTACAATCGCATGATACCGCTTCTGAATTTGATGCTGCTCAAATTGCTGTGACAACAGACGCCCGGCTTCGCTGGACAGCCCCATCAGCAGCACGCCGGATGTCGGTCGGTCCAGGCGATGCACGGTAAAAACATGCTGACCAATCTGGTCACGCACCGTTTGCATCACCACCACTTTCTCATCGCGGTCGAGCCAGCTTCGGTGAACCAGCCAGCCAGATGGTTTATTAACGGCAACTAGCCATTCGTCCTGATAGAGAATCTCCAGCATCAGGATTTATCACTGGTGAAAAGAGCATCCAGCTCCTGGAGCGCAACCAGGATCACTTCACGCTGTGGATGATCGGCTGTTAGCGCCATTTCATAATACGGCGCGATGGCGAACGCGTCCGGGAGCGGTTGTGCGTTATCCAGCAGGACATGCATACGGGGAATAAGCACCCATTGCAGCCATTCAATCGGCTCCATGGTATCCATACAAAAAGGCTGCGTGCTGGTAAAGCGATGCGCCTCTGGCTCATCCATCCGCCAGTGATTATGTTCGCGCAACAGCGCTTCAAGCGCATGGAGTTGCTGGCGCACACGGTCATGAGTGGTCATGAAATTAACCTCATTGATGAAAAATCTGGCGCGAAGAATAGCATTTGTGGAAAGGAAATAAAAAAAGGGAGCACTGTAAAAACAGTGCTCCCGGTTCGTTTCGCAGCATTCCAGCTACTTTTAGTGCTCCCTGCTCATCCATGACAACTTTTCCTGTGGTCTTGCGACCTGTTCATCCTGAACGTTTGCATCCTGCTCACATCACCCCGATGTGAAAACTTCATCCTGAAGTGTCCATGGCCATCCTGACCCACCGACCATCCTGACCGGCTCTCATTCTCCTTCCTGGAGGTGTCCCTTAACGCATCCGGCGTTTTCCTCTTTGCTTCATCCTGAAGCCTGTCCTTGCAACACCGTCCTGGTGTGTCCTGCAGAAGTGTCATCATCCTGATGTTCACTTCGTTGTGCGACTCCTTGTCGACGGAGATAGAATCGCCTGTTTCGCTTTATCTTACAAGACACTTACAGACATTCCTTTAAGGTTTTTTTCATATGAAAGTTGACAATAAAACACCAACATATTGAATTATATATATTTAGTATTATTCAACGCCAGTAGTCTTTCACCTATTACCTGGCGATCTCCTACAGTGTTTGTAAGAGATCTCTCACACGCTTAAGGGCAAAATGGATTACAGAACTGGCTTAAGTTGAGTCAGGAAATCCGCAAGAGAGGTCGCCAGCACCGTTCGTTTACGGGTTCCCAGCGTTTCTTTGCACACTTCCCCGGTCAGGTTGCATACCGAAATGACATCCAGTTCATTTTCCTGCGTCGCAATAAACAGCGTTGGCGGGAGCTTGAGTCGCTTTTGCGTAACCAGGTGGCCTATCAGATTTTCCTGAACGCGCCTGAAGTCATCTTCACTCCAGGTTTGCAACAGCGTGAGCTTTTCATCCGCAAACTGCGCGTGCATATCCCCGGCAAACTGGGTGGTGTAAAAAGCATGAACGGCGGGTTGTATCACAATATCAAAGGCGCGTTCAACCGCGTTTACATTCGACTCGCCCACAAATGGCTGTGGCTGCCAGTACACAGCATCGCTGGTCGTAGAAATAATGCATGGGGAAGGTACACCATACAATTCTTCACTGAGCGGCCAACTGTTGTGTTGCTCATGCCATGCATCGCAATACCGTGTCGTAAAGGCCGTTAACGCCTGCGCAGTCAATTCGTCCACTGATTTCTCTCTTCACAAAAGCCAGGATACACTTGACGCATAGTGTATCTGGTTTATAACGGTGAAACATGTCTTCTTATGAAAACCATCAGGCGCTTGACGGCCTGACGCTCGGTAAATCAACGGATTACCGGGATAATTACGATGCCAGTTTGTTGCAGGGCGTTCCGCGTAGCCTGAACCGCGACCCACTGGATTTAAAAGCCGACAACCTGCCGTTTCACGGTGCCGATATCTGGACACTGTATGAATTGTCATGGCTGAATACCAACGGCTTGCCGCAGGTTGCCGTCGGACATGTGGAATTAGACTACACCAGCGTGAATCTGATTGAATCGAAAAGCTTTAAACTCTATCTCAACAGTTTTAACCAGACCCGCTTCGATTCGTGGGATGCCGTTCGCCAAACGCTGGAAAACGATTTACGCGCTTGCGCCAAAGGCGATGTCCACGTTGCGTTATACCGTATCGACGAACTGGAAGGGCAGCCGATTGCCCATTTCAATGGTACCTGCATCGACGATCAGGACATCGTCATCGACAACTACCAGTTCAGTACGGATTATCTGGAGAATGCCACAAGCGGCGAGAAAGTGGTGGAAGAGACGCTGGTCAGCCATCTGCTGAAATCCAATTGTTTGATCACCCACCAGCCCGACTGGGGTTCCATACAAATTCAGTATCGTGGACGCAAAATCGACAGGGAAAAGCTGCTGCGTTATCTGGTCTCCTTCCGCCACCATAATGAATTTCACGAGCAGTGCGTGGAGCGCATTTTCAATGACATTCTGCGCTTCTGTCAGCCGGAGAAGCTGAGCGTCTACGCACGCTACACGCGACGCGGAGGTCTGGACATTAATCCGTGGCGAACTAACACCGATTTCGTCCCTGCCATCGGCAGGCTGGTACGTCAGTAATCTTTTTCTCAATTTTGCGTGCCGGATTCCGCGCGCAAGGTTGTGAAAGGTCATCAGCCGGAGCTATTGTAACTTACTCTAAATACTTCGAGTTGCATGAAGGCGGCGACGCAGCGAATTCCCGGAGCTTACTTAGGTAAGTGACAAGGGTGAGCGAGGAAAGCCAGCGCGCATTCAGTTTGAAGTATGACGAGTATCATCAGGGAATGGCGTTTTGCGTCCCATAAGGAGTCTACTTGATTACACATATTAGCCCGCTTGGCTCAATGGACATGTTGTCGCAGCTGGAAGTCGATATGCTTAAACGCACAGCCAGCAGCGACCTGTATCAACTGTTTCGTAACTGTTCTCTTGCCGTCCTGAACTCCGGCAGTTTGACCGACAACAGCAAAGAGCTGTTGTCTCGTTTTGAAAGTTTCGACATTAACGTGTTGCGCCGTGAACGCGGCGTGAAGCTGGAACTGATTAACCCGCCTGAAGACGCGTTTGTTGATGGACGCATTATTCGTGCGCTGCAGGCCAACCTGTTTGCCGTCCTGCGCGACATTCTTTTCGTTAACGGCCAGATCCATAACGCCGGTCGTTTTCAACATCTGGATCTCGAAAGCTCGGTTCACATTACCAACCTCGTATTCTCCATCCTGCGTAACGCCCGGGCACTGCACGTCGGTGAAGCGCCGAACATGGTGGTCTGCTGGGGCGGTCACTCCATTAACGAAAATGAGTACCTGTATGCGCGTCGCGTCGGTAACCAGTTAGGCCTGCGTGAGCTGAACATCTGCACCGGCTGCGGTCCGGGTGCTATGGAAGCGCCGATGAAAGGTGCAGCAGTCGGTCATGCCCAGCAGCGTTACCGCGACAGCCGCTTTATTGGCATGACTGAACCGTCAATCATCGCTGCCGAGCCACCTAACCCGCTGGTCAACGAATTGATCATCATGCCGGACATTGAAAAACGTCTGGAAGCCTTTGTGCGTATCGCCCACGGCATTATCATTTTCCCTGGCGGCGTAGGAACGGCGGAAGAGCTGCTGTATCTGCTGGGGATCCTGATGAACCCGGCGAACAAAGATCAGGTTCTGCCCCTGATCCTGACCGGGCCAAAAGAGAGTGCGGACTATTTCCGCGTGCTGGATGAATTTATCGTACACACGCTGGGAGAAGGCGCGCGTCGTCACTATCGCATTATCATTGACGATGCTTCAGAAGTGGCCCGCTTGATGAAAAAAGCGATGCCGCTGGTGAAAGAGAACCGCCGCGACACCGGTGATGCCTACAGCTTTAACTGGTCGATTCGTATTGCACCTGATTTGCAGATGCCATTTGAACCGTCTCATGAAAACATGGCAAACCTGAAGCTGTATCCCGATCAGCCGGTTGAAGTACTGGCGGCAGACCTGCGTCGCGCGTTTTCCGGCATCGTCGCGGGTAACGTTAAGGAAGTCGGTATTCGCGCCATTGAAGAGTTTGGCCCGTACAAGATCCACGGCGATCGCGAGATGATGCGCCGCATGGATGACCTGCTACAGGGCTTTGTCGCGCAGCACCGCATGAAGTTGCCGGGCTCGGCCTACATCCCTTGCTACGAAATCTGCGCCTGACGTTTTACGTCCAGTAGCTGCGGCTACCACGGTGACAGATTTGTCCATATATAAGCCGGATTTGGCCTCGTAGCCAACCGGCTTTTTTAGTGATACCAGTCACATAGCTCACCTCGTAATATAAATACCAATAATGTTTCATCAGAAAGCACTCAATACGCAAACGTTTACCTTCCAAATTAGACCGTGATTTATCTGCATAAAATATCATTAGTCACCAGAATCCACTGAAAATGACAGTTTTTACAGCGCAACGCTCGTATCTTCTCGCTTTCGCTTTCACGTATATGTTGTCAATGTTAGCCTTCGCGCCCGTAAATCTGCTTTGGTTATTTTTTAATAGATTAATGGTCCAAATTTATCCACATAAAAAGTGGATTATTGCATTTGGGATCGAGATCACTGATACATTCATAACTTAAATGTATCTTTCCGCCCGAAAATTATTACGGCGAAAAATTATATAAAAAATCGCTAATCGGAATTCGTTTTACAGTCGGGTCTTTTTCAGTGGATTGAACCCAAACCTGACTTTTTAAGCTTCCTCCAGGAGAAATAGATGGAAAACACGCAAACCAGCACTATCGTTACGGGCCAGACCCGCAGCGCATGGCGCAAGACTGATACCATGTGGATGCTGGGCCTTTACGGCACGGCTATTGGCGCGGGTGTCTTGTTCCTGCCAATTAACGCCGGTGTTGGCGGTCTGATCCCGCTGATCATCATGGCTATTCTTGCCTTCCCAATGACCTACTTTGCACACCGTGGTCTGACCCGCTTCGTGTTATCCGGTAAAAATCCGGGTGAAGATATTACCGAAGTAGTAGAAGAACACTTTGGCGTTGGCGCAGGTAAACTGATTACGCTGCTCTACTTCTTCGCTATCTACCCAATCCTCTTGGTTTACAGCGTAGCTATCACCAATACCGTTGAAAGCTTCCTGACACACCAGTTGGCGATTACACCACCGCCGCGCGCTATCCTGTCACTGATCCTGATTGTCGGCATGATGACCATCGTGCGCTTCGGTGAGCAGATGATCGTGAAAGCAATGAGTATCCTGGTATTCCCGTTCGTTGCGGCTCTGATGCTGCTGGCGCTGTACCTGATCCCTCAGTGGAGCGGTGCGATTCTGGAAACGCTGTCCTTTGACTCTGCTGCAACCACCGGCAATGGCCTGTTGTTGACCCTGTGGCTGGCCATCCCGGTCATGGTGTTCTCCTTCAACCACTCACCGATCATCTCCTCCTTCGCCGTGGCGAAGCGTGAAGAGTACGGTGATGAAGCAGAGAAGAAATGCTCCAAAATTCTGGCATTCGCTCACATCATGATGGTACTGACCGTTATGTTCTTCGTTTTCAGCTGTGTGTTTAGCCTGTCCCCGGCGGATCTGGCTGCGGCAAAAGAGCAGAACATCTCCATCCTGTCTTACCTGGCAAACCACTTTAACGCACCGATTATTGCCTGGATGGCACCAATCATCGCGATTATCGCTATCACCAAATCCTTCCTCGGTCACTATCTGGGCGCGCGTGAAGGTTTCAACGGTATGGTGATTAAGCACCTGCGTGGTAAAGGCAAATCCATCGAAATCAACAAACTGAACAAACTCACTGCGCTGTTCATGCTGGTCACCACCTGGATTGTGGCAACGCTGAACCCGAGTATCCTCGGTATGATTGAGACCCTGGGTGGCCCAATTATCGCGATGATTCTGTTCCTGATGCCGATGTATGCGATTCAGAAAGTACCGGCAATGCGTAAGTACAGCGGCCATATCAGCAACGTCTTCGTTGTGATTATGGGTCTGATTGCCATCTCCGCTATTTTCTACTCGCTGTTTAGTTAATCCCCTGCGCCGCCTGCGGGCGGCGCACCTCGTTATACAATGGACGCCTCATGATTAGCGTATTCGATATCTTCAAAATCGGCATTGGCCCTTCCAGTTCCCACACAGTGGGTCCAATGAAAGCAGGCAAACAATTCACGGATGACCTGATTGCTCGCGGAATACTCACTGATGTAACCCGCGTAGTGGTTGATGTTTACGGCTCTCTGTCTCTGACGGGGAAAGGCCACCATACTGACATCGCGATTATTATGGGCCTGGCGGGTAATCAGCCTGACACCGTAGACATCGATGCCATCCCGGCCTTTATCCAGGATGTGAATACTCACGGACGTTTGTTATTAGCAGACGGTCAGCATGAAGTTGAGTTCCCGGTCGATAAGTGCATGAATTTCCATGCGGATAATTTGTCCCTACACGAAAACGGCATGCGCATTACCGCTCTGGCCGGCGAAAAAGTCCTCTACAGCCAGACTTACTATTCCATTGGCGGTGGTTTCATCGTTGATGAAGAACATTTCGGCCTGCCAAACAGCTCGCCAGTAAATGTGCCTTATCCGTACAAATCCGCAGCCGATCTGCAACGACATTGCCAGGAAACCGGCCTGTCGCTTTCAGGTTTGATGATGCAAAACGAACTGGCCCTGCACAGCAAAGAAGAGCTGGAACAGCACTTTGCTAACGTCTGGGAAGTGATGCGTAGCGGGATTGAACGTGGTATCACTACCGAAGGCGTCTTGCCGGGTAAACTGCGCGTGCCACGTCGTGCCGCAGCGCTGCGCCGCATGCTGGTCAGCCAGGATAAAACCACCACGGATCCAATGGCGGTCGTGGACTGGATCAACATGTTCGCGCTGGCGGTGAACGAAGAGAATGCGGCCGGTGGACGTGTGGTTACCGCCCCGACCAACGGTGCGTGTGGAATCGTTCCTGCGGTACTGGCGTACTACGACAAGTTTATCCGCGAAGTGAACGCTAACTCTCTGGCTCGCTACATGCTGGTCGCGAGTGCGATTGGTTCACTGTACAAGATGAACGCCTCTATCTCGGGTGCCGAAGTAGGTTGCCAGGGTGAAGTTGGCGTCGCCTGTTCAATGGCGGCCGCGGGTCTGGCAGAACTGCTGGGCGGTAGCCCAACGCAGGTGTGCATCGCGGCGGAGATCGGTATGGAACACAACCTGGGGCTGACATGCGATCCGGTTGCGGGCCAGGTTCAGGTCCCATGCATCGAGCGTAACGCTATTGCCTCGGTCAAAGCGGTTAACGCCGCACGTATGGCTCTACGCCGTACCAGCGAGCCGCGCGTGTGCCTTGATAAAGTGATCGAGACCATGTACGAGACCGGTAAAGACATGAATGCCAAGTACCGCGAAACTTCTCGCGGCGGACTGGCGATGAAGATTGTCACCTGCGATTAAGTCCCAACCCATTGCCGGATGGCGCAAGCTTATCCGGCCTACAGTGCCGTAGTCATTTGTAGGCCGGATAAGGCGTCAGCCGCCATCCGGCAAAATGTTGCTTCAGATCTTCGCCTCACCTCGCCGTGAATGTTACCCTACAACCTGATTTGTAAGGGAGAACACCGTGGCCGTCCATCTGCTCATTGTCGATGCACTGAACCTCATCCGCCGCATTCACGCCGTTCAGGGATCGCCCTGCGTGGAAACCTGCCAGCACGCGCTCGATTTATTGCTCGTGCATAGCCAGCCCACGCACGCTGTGGCGGTATTTGATGACGAAGCGCGTAACAGCGGCTGGCGCCACCAGCGACTGCCAGACTACAAAGCAGGCCGTCCACCAATGCCCGACGAACTCCATCAAGAAATGCCCGCCTTACGCGCGGCCTTCGAACAACGCGGCGTCTGCTGTTGGGTTTCCAGCGGAAATGAAGCTGACGATTTAGCCGCCACGCTGGCGGTTAAAGTCACCCAGGCCGGACATCAGGCCACCATCGTCTCGACCGATAAAGGCTACTGTCAGTTACTCTCTCCAACCCTGCGTATTCGTGATTATTTCCAAAAGCGCTGGCTGGATGCACCGTTCATTGAGAAAGAGTTTGGCGTACAGCCTCAGCAGTTGCCGGATTACTGGGGGCTGGCTGGGATCAGCAGTTCTAAAGTACCGGGGGTTGCAGGTATTGGTCCAAAAAGCGCCACACAATTGCTGACGCAGTTTCCAACGCTGGAAGCGCTGTATGAACATCTGGATGACGTACCGGAAAAGTGGCGCAAGAAGCTCGAGGCGCACAAAGAGATGGCGTTTCTGTGTCGCGATATTGCCCGGTTGCAAACGGACTTACATATCGACGGGAACCTACAGCAGCTAAGGCTGGCACGGTAGTTCTTTGGCGATAGCTCTGTTGCCGTATGGCGGTGTAAACACCTTATCCGACCTACAAATCAATCACACTGTAGGCCGGATAAACGCCAGGTGATTACCAGGCTGTGTGGTACAGATCAACAATGTCTCCCAGGCTCGCTTCACGCGGATTACCACCGGTGCACACGTCATCGAATGCTGCCTGCGCTAGCGCCGGGATATCCTCTTTACGTACGCCAACATCACGTAAGTGCAGCGGAATTCCCACATCACGGTTTAAGGCAAACACCGCATCCACGGCGGCTTTACGCGCCTCGTCCAACGTCAGTGCTTCCACCTTCACGCCCATTGCGCGGGCGATATCGCGGAATTTTTCCCCGGTATAGTCAGCGTTGTACTGCATCACATGTGGGAGCAGAATGGCGTTGGCGACGCCGTGCGGCGTGTTATAAAACGCCCCCAGCGGGTGTGCCATACCATGAACCAGCCCCAGGCCAACGTTGGAAAAGCCCATTCCGGCCACGTACTGGCCCAGCGCCATGGCTTCACCGGCCTTGCTGTCACCGGCAACGGATCCACGCAGCGCCCCGGCAATGATCTCAATGGCTTTGATGTGCAGCGCATCCGTCAACGCCCAGGCCGCACGGGTAATGTAGCCTTCAATGGCATGAGTCAGCGCATCCACGCCGGTAGCCGCCTTTAACGCCGCAGGCATACCGTCCATCATATCGGCATCGATAAATGCTACCTGCGGAATATCATGCGGATCGACGCAGACAAACTTGCGCCGGTTTTCCTCATCAGTGATCACATAGTTAATGGTCACTTCCGCTGCCGTTCCCGCGGTGGTTGGGATAGCCATCACCGGCACGCTCGGGCTGCGCGTGGGCGATAAACCTTCAAGGCTGCGTACATCCGCAAACTCAGGGTTATTGTGGATAATGCCAATCGCTTTACAGGTGTCCTGCGGAGAGCCGCCGCCAATGGCGATCAGATAATCTGCGCCACTTTGTTCAAAAACACTCAGCCCTTCCTGTACCACCGCAATGGTAGGATTGGGGATAACGCCGGAGTAAATCCCCCACGCCAGCCCCGCCGCATCCATCCGCGATGTCACCTTATCGACAATACCGCACTGCACAAGGTTTTGATCGGTCACAATCAGTGCCTTACGATATCCCCGACGAATAACTTCATCGGTTAACGCCCCAACAGCTCCCCGGCCAAACCATGCCGTTTCATTCAGAATCATTCTGTTCGCCATCGTATTTCTCCTTTTCGCTTTGCGAAATTACTCTTCAATTCGTAATCCGTAGGATTTGAATTTCTCCAGCACGATGGCAATCTCTTCATCATCCAACACCGGAACGGGATCGACGATCGCTAACGTGCTCAGATAAAGGCGGGCCAGAACTTCCACTTCATGCGCCAGCCACAGTGCTTTTTCCAGGTTCGCCTCGCAGGCAATCAGCCCATGGTGCTGCAACAGCGTTGCTTTGCGGTCTTTCAGCGCCACGATCACATGCTCTGACAATTCACGCGTACCGAACGTCGCATACGGCGCGCACGGAATGGAATTCCCGCCGGCAGCGGCAATCATGTAGTGGATTGCCGGGATAGGACGGTTGAGAATCGATACCGCGGTACAATGAATCGCATGATTATGTACTACCGCATTAGCCTCTGGCCGCGTCTGGTAGGCCGCGAGGTGAAAACGCCATTCACTGGACGGTAATTGTCCTTTATCATAATTACCGTCGTTATCTACATACACGATCATATTTTCGGTGAGTCTTTCGTAAGGAATTCCGCTGGGTGTGATCAGCATTCCATTTTCATACCGTGCACTCACATTTCCCGCCGTTCCCTGATTCAGCCCCAGGCTGGTCATTTCAAGGCAGGTTTCAATAATTTCTCGCGATAAACGCATTCTTTCCATAATAATTCTCCGGGTACAGTTTCCCCTCGTCTTGATTGCAGAAATACAGTCGCAGAGTAAGACGGGTCAGGTTTCAGATATGAGCAGCCACTGAATTTTTATTCAGGTTCACCTGGCTGATTTATTTTTAGCGTCGTATTATTTCTGTCTTACGCGCTTAATTAACTTCATCGGAACTTTTACCGTTTCTTTTATCGGCTGATCTTCAATAGCACTCATCATCATGTCGAAGGCTTTTTCCGCCCAGACATTTTCATCCTGTTGCATTGACCAGACATTATTGGCGAGGAACCCCAGCATCGGATGTTCATCGAATGTCCCGATATTGATATCTGGAGGAATAACGCCAAAACGATTGCGAATAGCAATGATAGCCCCTTCCAGCACCGGTAATGATGAGGCGATAAATGCTTGAGGACACCCCTGCTCGCCGATCAGTTTTTCCATCAACCGGTGGCCGCCATCCGGCGTATTATCCGGACCTTCACGCACCCAATCCTGATGAAAAATACCATTATTGTTCAATGCGTTAAGATAACCCTGCAAACGATCACCAATACTGGGCAGTCCGGTGTCGCCAACTAAAAACCAGATCGGTGATTTTCCAGCATCAAACAAACTTTGTGTGAGTTTTTCACCGCCTAAAATATTATGACTTTCTACCAGTGCGTTATCGGTGTACTTAAAATCACGGTCAAGTAACACCATCGGTTTTCTGACCTGGCGCAAATGATGTTGTTGATTTTCGAGTGTTGATGGAACAATAAAAAGCCCATCGACATTACGCGCAATTAACGCCTTGGTTAATTTATTCTCGTAATCAACATCATCATAAGTACAACTAATCGTTAACTGATATCCAGAACGACGACAGCGTTGTTCAAGTTTTTCAGCGAGCGTAGCAAAGAAGACGTTGGAAATATTGGGTACAATCAGTCCCAGCGTATCCGTTTTATTCAGTTTAAGGCTACGCGCTGAATGGTTTATGACATAACCATAACGCTCAACGTATTCATTAATGCGCGTTTGGGTTTTAACGCTGATACGATATTGCTCAGCTTTCCCATTCAGCACCAGTCGCACGGTTGTCACCGATAAATTCAGATCGCTGGCTATCTGTTCTACTGTTTTAGCCATTATATGCCCCAGTTCACATCCAAAACGTCAATTCACAATCATAAAAGTATTTTAAACATTTGTCTTACTGCATCAGTTGGTTAAGCACCTGCTGTTGACCCCACATAGTCAGATACACCTGATATTTACGGGCATAAAAGTCCTGACGCTTAGGGTTTGCCTTGATAACCTCGCCAGGTTTCACCATCGCCTGACAGGCAGCAGGGAAATTAGCCCACGCCCCGCAGGCGACCGCACCGGTAATCGCCGCGCCCAGCGTCACCGCATCTTCTTCCTGCATCAAATGGATATCGCATCCAGTTGCATCCGCATACTCACGTAACCATAGCGGATTGTGCGTTGCTCCCCCGCACAGCGTCAGCCGTGAAATTGTGTGTCCATTTTCGCGCATCACTTCCATAATGTGCCGCGTACCGCAGGCAATCGCTTGTAATGTTGCCAGATACAAGCGGGCAACCTGCCGCTCACCGCGTTCAAGGGTCAAGCCACATACGCTGCCACGAGCATCCGGTCGCGCACGCGGTGAACGATTGCCATGATGATCGGCCAACACATGCAGGTCACGCCCCGGTTCTGCTTCATGCTCTTCCAGAGTAGCCACCCATTCATTGACCAATTCAATTGGATGACAGCCCCGCGCTTCTGCCTTGCGATACAGGTCCGCACTGGCGCCTGACTCCTGAAGCGTCCAGTCGACTAACGCCCCGGCGGCACTTTGCCCGCCTTCGGTCAGCCAGTAGCCGGGTAGCATCGCGGACCAGTACGGTCCCCATACGCCCGGTGTATGAATCTCCTGTTCGCTGCACAGCATATGGCAGTTTGACGTGCCGCTGATCAACGCCAGCGTTCCCGCAGGCTGGGCTCCGGCAAGCGCCACGCCGCCCGCGTGCGCATCAATCATCCCGCTGGCAACCACAACATGCGTGGTCAGTCCCAACGCCTGCGCCGCTTCAGGACTGAGCGTACCTACGGCGGCCCCCGGCGGTAAAATGCGCGAAGGGATTTTGCTGAGTAAATCTGTTAATTCAACGGCATCGAGCAACGAATAACAAAAACGTTGTTCGTGCGCCAGATAGTTCCATTTACAGGTCAGGGTGCACAGACCCGCTACATCGCTGTCGGTCGCTTTCCAGACCAGAAAGTCTGCCAAATCGTACAATCGATGCGCGCGTTGCCACGTGGCGGGAAAATGATTCTTCAGCCACAGCACTTTAGGCAATTCCATTTCGACGCTGACTTCGCCGCCAACATAGCGCAGGGCTGGATCCTGCGTGGCGTTAATGCGTTTGGTCTCTACGCCCGCGCGATGATCCATCCACATGATGATGTTATGGTCTGGCGATTCACCGGGTGAAACCGCCAACCCTTGTCCTTGTTCATCGAGCGCAACCAGAGAGCAGGTGGCATCGAATCCCAGTGAACAGATTTCCTCGACGGGAACCCCCGCTGACGACACCGCATCTTTCACCGCATGACACACCTGCTGCCAGATCTCGGCGGATGATTGCTCTACCCGCATCGGGGCCGGCCGAAACTGCGAGATGGGCAATGTCGCAAAGGCCAGCCGCGTACCGTTGGCATCAAACACACCAGCCCTGACGCTGGCGGAACCGACATCCACACCGAGGAAATATCCACTGCTCATAGTCACTCCCTGATACTGGCTAAAAAGGGGCGCACGTGTCGCCCCAACACTCTTATTTTTTACCAAATGGATGCAATAACTTGTCGATTTCCGGCGTATCAATGTTCTTCGCATTCACAAATTTAACCGGGATATCAATCTCTTTCGGAACAGCCTGACCCGACACAGCAGCGTTCAACGTTTTGATACCCTGATAGCCAATCTGGTAAGCATCCTGCACCACAAAGCCCTGGATAACGCCGGACTTCAGGAAAGCAATAATCGCTTCGGTGCTGTCAAAGCCGATCACCTTCACTTTGCCTTTCAGGTTTTGGCTATCAATGGCGTTCGCCACACCCAGCGTTGAACCTTCGTTGGTACCATAGATCCCGGCAATGTCCGGGTTGGCCTGAATCATATCGATGGTTTTATCCATCGCTTTTTGCGGATCCCCGTCGCTGTACTGGACAGGCAGGACCTTAATATCCGGATATTTCTCCTTCATGCGGGCAATAAACCCTTCCGAACGCTCGATTGCAGAAGAGGTACCGGCCACGTGCGCAATAATACCGACCTTCCCTTTGCTGCCCACTTCAGCGGCGAGCGCATCTGCGGCTTCTGCCCCAGCTTTACGATTATTGGTTGCCACAAAGCTGACCGGAATATCGGAATTTACGCCAGAGTCAAAGGTCACAACCTTAATACCCCGCGAATTGGCCGTTTCCACCAGCGGCGCGAGGGCATTGGCATCTAACGCCGCCAGCAGCAGCCCGTTAGGTTTTTGCGCCATCGCGTTTTCAACCAACTGAATCTGCTCAGCGATTTGTGTTTCATCCGCTGGACCCACATAGCTGGTTTTGTCACCCAACTCTTTCGCTGCCGCTTCTGTCCCCATTTTTACGGTTTGCCAGAATTCATGCTGGAAACCTTTACTGACCACGGGGAGGTTCATATCTTTAGCCAACGCGCTGGAAGTCATGCAGGCCAGCAGGGATAACGCATAGACAAAATGCCTGGTTTTCATTGTTGTACTCCGTTCTGAGTGAGTCACCCTAAACGTCAGGGTTATGATGCCCCGCAACTTCCGGGAGCGTAAATCAACGAATTTTTTTGCGTAATGTGTCGAGATAAACCGCCGCGATGACCACCACCCCCATTGCCACCATCTGCCAAAACTGGGAGACACCCATCAGGTTGAGGCCATTTTTTAATACGCTCATAATGAATGCGCCGATAATCGTGCCGCCAATGGTGCCGATCCCGCCCATCAGGCTGGTACCACCAATCACCACCGCGGCAATCGCTTCCAGCTCATAACCCACACCAACCGTTGGCTGGCCTGAGTTCAGACGCGAAGCCAGAATGACCCCGGCGATCCCGGTCAGCAGACCGCAGAAGGCGTAGACAAATATTTTGACGCGCTGGACTTTAATTCCGGACAGGTGCGCTGCAACTTCATTGCTGCCCACGGCATAAACATAGCGGCCAATCACCGTTTTCTTCAGGATGTACGCAGCGATCAGCGCCACCACCACCAGGTAAAAGACCGGATAAGGCAGCACGTCGAACAGGCGGCCCTGCGCCAGCATTTTGAAGCCAGGGTAATCAGCAAAGTAAATCGCGCGGCCATCGGTCATCACCATGTTGATACCCCTGACGGACATCATCAGGCCCAGCGTGGCAATGAAGGGCGGGATAGTCATTTTGGTGACCAACAGCCCGTTGATATAACCGCACAGCCCACCGGCCAACACGCCTGCCAGGATGCAAATCGGCAGCGGCAGACCCAGTGTGGCGCAGATACCGACCGCGACGCCGGAAAACGCCACCACGGAACCAAGAGAAAGGTCGATCCCGGAGGTAATAATGACGAAGGTGACGCCAATCGCCATGATGCCAATGACCGAGGTTTGCAGGGCAATGGTCATAATGTTTTCAGTATTAAAGAAAAATGGCGATCCAAAACTGAAAAATATCACCAGTATAATCAGACTGAAAAGCGGCGCGAGGCGCATTAAAAGTTCTTTGTTAATTTTAATTTTCTTATTATTGCTGTCTGAAGAGGTTACAGAGATAGTCATAAATTAATCCTCTAACGTCGCGTATTGCATGATTTTTTCTTGTGTGGCGTCATCAGAA
>NZ_JADABY010000034.1 GCF_015672735.1 Citrobacter sp. Res13-Sevr-PEB04-36
CATTTGGATGTTAGTCTCTTCTTTGCAGGGAGGCAAGACATGCTGACAAAATATGCCCTGGTGGCAATTGTAGTGCTGTGTTTCACGGCGCTGGGATTTACGCTAATGGTACGAGATTCGCTGTGCGAGTTAAGTATTAAAGAGCGTGGTATGGAGTTTAAAGCTGTTCTCGCTTACGAACCGAAGAAGTAGCAACAACGCGGGGGAAACCCCGCGTCTTGATGGTTTGGTTTCGTCCTCTCGCACCCATTCCCGCCAGTTGTCGTAGGCCCAATGAGCAAAGCGATATCGGGCCTACGAGAGTTACACCAGGCTTTTCAACCGATAAATCCATTCCAGCGCCTGACGCGGCGTCAGAGAATCCGGGTCGAGATTCTCCAGCGCTTCAACGGCGGGAGACGTTTCTTCCGGTGCTGAAAGCAGCGACATTTGCGTCCCGTCTACCTGGGTCGCGGCGGCATTTGGCGTAATGCTTTCCAGCTCGCGCAGTTTTTGCCGCGCACGTTTGATGACGTCTTTCGGCACACCGGCCAGCGCAGCGACGGCCAGACCATAGCTTTTGCTTGCCGCACCATCCTGTACGCTATGCATAAAGGCAATGGTATCGCCGTGCTCTAATGCGTCCAGATGCACATTAGCGACGCCTTCCATCTTTTCAGCTAACTGCGTCAGTTCGAAGTAGTGGGTCGCGAACAACGTCAATGCCTTGATTTTATTGGCAATATTTTCTGAACACGCCCAGGCAAGCGACAGACCGTCATAGGTGGAAGTGCCGCGTCCAATCTCATCCATCAACACCAGGCTGTTCTCGGTGGCGTTATGCAAAATATTGGCGGTTTCGGTCATCTCAACCATAAAGGTCGAACGACCGGACGCCAGGTCATCCGCAGCGCCGACGCGGGTAAAGATGCGATCGATTGGACCTATCTCAACCTTTTGTGCCGGAACATAGCTGCCGATGTAAGCCAGCAGGGCGATCAGTGCTGTCTGGCGCATATAGGTACTTTTACCACCCATATTCGGTCCAGTGATGATCAACATCCGGCGCTGAGGTGAAAGATTAAGTGGGTTAGCAATAAACGGTTCGGTCAGTACCTGTTCGACCACCGGATGACGACCTTCGGTAATACGAATTCCGGGCTTGTCGGTGAAGGTCGGGCAGGTGTAATTCAGGGTATAAGCCCGCTCGGCCAGATTGACCAGCACGTCGAGCTCGGCCAGCGCGCTGGCACTCTGTTGCAAATCTGCCAGGTGTGGTAACAGCATGTCGAACAGTTCGTCGTACAGCTGTTTTTCCAGCGCCAGCGCTTTACCCTTTGAGGTCAGGACTTTGTCTTCGTACTCTTTGAGTTCAGGAATGATATAGCGTTCGGCGTTTTTCAGCGTCTGGCGGCGCACGTAGTTAATGGGGGCCAGATGGCTTTGTCCACGGCTGATCTGAATGTAGTAACCGTGTACGCCGTTAAATCCAACCTTAAGCGTGTCCAGCCCGGTGCGTTCACGCTCGCGGATCTCCAGCCGGTCGAGATAGTCGGTAGCGCCATCGGCCAGCGCTCGCCACTCATCCAGCTCGTCGTTATAACCTGGTGCAATAACGCCACCGTCGCGTACCAGCACCGGCGGAGCTTCGACGACGGCGCGTTCCAGCAGTTCACGCAGTTCGTTGAACTCACCCATTTTCTCGCGCAGCATCTGTACCGGCGTGCTGTCTACGCCTTCCAACTGGGCACGCAGTTCAGGTAATTGCTGAAAGGCGTGGCGCATACGGGCCAGATCGCGTGGACGCGCGGTACGCAGTGCCAGACGGGCCAGAATACGCTCCAGATCGCCGACCTGACGCAGAACCGGCTGTAGCTCACCGGTGACATCCTGCAGGGCGCCGATCGTCTGCTGACGTTCGGTGAGGGTTTTGGTATCGCGAACCGGCATATGCAGCCAGCGTTTGAGCATACGGCTGCCCATCGGGGTGACGGTGCAGTCGAGCACCGAAGCCAGCGTGTTTTCGACACCGCCGGCCAGATTCTGGGTGATCTCCAGATTACGGCGCGTGGCGGCATCCATAATAATGCTGTCCTGCTGGCGCTCCATGGTGATGGAACGAATATGCGGCAGCGAGGTGCGCTGTGTATCTTTCGCATATTGCAGCAGACAGCCTGCGGCGCATAATCCGCGCGGCGCGTTTTCGACACCAAAGCCTATCAGGTCCCGTGTGCCAAACTGCAGGTTAAGCTGCTGGCGGGCGGTATCTATCTCAAATTCCCACAGCGGACGGCGACGCAGTCCGCGACGGCCTTCGATCAGCGAGGTCTCGGCGAAATCTTCGGCATACAGCAGTTCGGCCGGGTTGGTGCGCTGTAATTCAGCCGCCATGGTCTCGCGGTCAGCGGGTTCACTGACGCGAAAGCGCCCGGAGCTAATGTCCAGCGTGGCATAGCCGTAGCCTTTACTGTCCTGCCAGATGGCGGCCAGCAGGTTGTCCTGACGCTCCTGCAACAGCGCTTCATCACTGATGGTACCAGGCGTGACGATGCGGACAACTTTGCGCTCAACCGGTCCTTTGCTGGTGGCCGGGTCGCCAATCTGTTCGCAAATGGCAACCGACTCCCCCTGATTCACCAGTTTTGCGAGGTAGTTTTCTACCGCATGATGCGGAATACCGGCCATTGGGATCGGTTCGCCCGCAGATGCACCGCGTTTGGTCAGCGAGATATCCAGCAGCTGCGATGCACGTTTGGCATCGTCATAAAATAGTTCGTAAAAGTCGCCCATGCGGTAAAACAGCAGGATCTCCGGGTGCTGAGCCTTCAGCTTGAGATACTGCTGCATCATCGGCGTATGGTTGGTGAAGTCCGTATCAATTGACTCTTTCATATTGATCATGCTCGTTTTTTTAATCTTTTTAAGTGCTCGGGCAGTCTCATGTGAACCCCCTGCAGACTCACACAAACCCATAAATTTCTCTATTGAAAGCAGCCTGAAGGGCAGCAGTGGCGAGCCTCAGTTCAGCCAGAACGGGGTATCTTATCACCGACTACCTCAGAGATTCACCCGTCGTTTTGGTACAAAAATGCGGCGCGACTATTCACTCTCGGGCAAGTCATAATTCTGGCAGTACAGATACGGTATGCCCTCTTTGGTGATCAGATACGTTTCTTTATTCAGCGGGAAAAGGTCGACATTGGAGACGCTGGTATTGGTCAGAAAAAAATCAGGCAGGAGTTGCCGGATTATGCCGGCGGGGGCCGTTTCGCGACTCGAGATATGGATCTTCTGCGATACCCATACCGGGCTGGAGCCATAGCTGGAGTGGGTAAATAGCACCATGCGCTGCACGGTTTGCTCATTATTGGCATTATCTTTAATAATGCCGTCAATATTCACAATGCCTTTACTGTCCCCGCTTTTGATATCAATGATCCCGCGAAACGAGGCGGTGTTGCGTACGATCTCGATCGTTGCGCGACAGGCTAGATTATGCAGATGGCTATGGTTTTTACCCTGCGGCCAAAAACTTACAATGATGATAGCCGCAAGACAAAGCAGCAGGATAATACCCGTTTGTGTTCTGATTTTTGGCGCGCGGGAAGGTAAGTTCATTAGCTATCGTACCGTGGGTAATAGACCGACTGACAGGTGTTTTTCTGCTCTCCATTTATAGGGGAGCGGCACTGGATCACTGACAGTTTTTTGGACTCAGGATACGTCGTTATATAGATATATTTATTGTCCTGGCACAACCCTGGGTTCTTATCGATAAAAGCCGTGTGTCGGGAAAAATCGCTGGCATCGTTATTGAAATAATACTTACAGTTTGAGTGGGTATTTTGTGTGGCAATATAACCGGAAAAATAATTACCACGGGTGTTCCACGGATACAGTATCATCCCACAGACGATAATAGTCAGTAGGACCAGCACAGATTCCGTCCTGGTAATCGGTGATTTGCGCGAGGCGTTATCTGCAAACTCAGCGAGGTCGGTATTGCGCGGCCAATCTTCTTCTGTTGCCGCAGGGCAACTCTCCGGCGTGTCAATTTCCTCAATGCTAAATGTGTCCTGGACGATCAGCCCTTTGCGGGTAATGGTCGTGATAAAGGATGCATCCAGTTCTAACTGCAGTAAACTTTTACGCAGTGAAAGAATACTCTGATAGAACGCATTGAAACTTGCCTGACGATGGTTTTCACCCCAGCCAAATTCCAGTAGTTCGTTTTGCGAAACCACTTTTCCGTGATTTTGGATGAGTAATAAAAGACATAATGATGCCGTGTGCTTGAGTTTTATCTGTAGCTCGGGTTGATCCACTCTCGCCAGGCATTGAGTCGCTGGTGTAAAGATGATTTTTCTTTCTATCAGAAAACTGATGTTACCAGTCTCAGACATGATGTCTCTACTCTTGCTGATGCTTTCATCGGTGGGGGGGTATTAAAAACATCCCGGCCATCAGGTCCACCAATGTCTGTCAGATTCTGCAGCCAGAACCGCGAAATGTTGCAATTTAGTATCATAGCATAACAACAATAATGGTTTGTTAATGAAAATAAAACACAGAAGAATCAGATAATTGTATCTTTCTGGCTATTGCGCAAAGAAGACAAAGAAGAAATAATGACGACAAAGGTGATAAGCATTAGCTCTCTTTGGACTACGCAATATACTGTTCGGCATCACCACGCGAGAACACAGTTCACGCTGTAAACGCGCCAAAGCACCTGGGAATGCGGGTGGTGAAATCATGACTGTTGCTACGTTTGTCGTACTGTAGTGCGTAGCATCCGGATTAACATAAAAATATAAACGGAAATAAATGTCAGCACGTTATCTGGCTGACATTTATTTTTATTTCTATTTTTTGTCAGGCATAAATTTGTAGCAGAGACATCCATGTTCCAGAATGAAATAGAGAAGTCGGTAGTACTTATTGGTGATGAAATTAAGAAATCAGATAACGCCTGGCTCTCCTTACGGAAAAAACGCCAGCGTATTGACCTGAAGGTAGATGGACATATCTTATTTCTGGAGAAAGGGACGGTCTCTGTTTATCGTGTGGAAAATGACCTGGTCACGGTCAGTATTTCAGCGCCAGCTATTCTCGGGCTACCGCAAATGCGTACCGAAGTGGCCGGACATTATTTGCGCTGTGACACCGATTGTGAAATGTGGGCAATGAGTGTGCAGAATGCCGATCTCCTGTTCACCGCTAAAAATTTATGGAAGCAGGCGTTTGATATCTTAACGCACCATCTGCAACGCTATTTTCAGCGCGAGACTCTGCAATCGCACCGTACTATTCGCGAGCTGATTATTGAACATGTGAAGTATATTTGGGCGATGGCGCCTGAAGTGCGTGAAAAAACGTCGGTGTACACCTTTATTCTGGCGCGTAACCATATCTCGCGCAGCGCCATCCACAAGGTATTACAGGAACTGGTTAGCGATGGAAAAATTAGCCTGAATCGCGGCAAGCTTTCTTCTTATATCCCATCATAAATACGTACGCCCCCAGGGTTATGACTGGGGGCGCAACGCCATTAACGTTCTCTCAGCGCCTCCGCGCGTGCGCGGATAATTGGTTTGAGCAGATAGCTAAGAATTGTTTTCTTACCGGTGAGAATATCGACGGTGGCCACCATGCCGGGAATAATCAACATCGGGTGTTCTTTCGTCCCCAGATAGTTTTTATCCGTTTGCAGACGCACAATATAGAAACTGCGCCCCTGTTTATCCGTAACCGTATCCGGGCTTATCTGCACCACTTCACCTTGCAGGCCGCCATAGATGGTGTAGCCGTACGCGGTAAATTTCACCATTGCGTGCTGACCCGGATGAAGGAAGGCAATATCGCGCGGTTGTATTTTGGCTTCAATTAATAGCTTGTCATCAAGTGGGACTATCTCTACCAGATCGCTACCCGGTTGAATCACCCCACCGATGGTATTCACCATGACCTGCTGGACAATGCCGCGAACCGGCGAGGTGACCATGGTACGATTCACGCGGTCTTCCAGCGCTTTGACGCTAGCCTGGGCCTTACTCAGATTAGTACGTGCTTCGTTCAACTGGGCGAGAGCATCGCTTTGAAAGCGGCCCCTGCTTTCGCCGATTTTATTCTCAATCTCTTTAATTTCGGACGCTGCTTTAGGCAATGTCAGGCTGATAGAATTTAACTGCCCGGCGGTTTCCACTTCAGTACGGTGCAGACGCAGCAACTCGACTTTCGAAATCGCCCCAGAGGCGAGCAGCGGCTCGGACATTTTGATTTCCTGGCGGATCAACCCTAGGCTACGTTTGAACTGTTCTTCTTTCGATTCAAAATCACGCAGTTCCTGCTTTTTCTGCACCAACTGTTCTTCAAGTCCGGAGATTTCGTTGTGAAACTGTTCCCGACGGCTGTTGTACAGTTCGGTTTCCCCGCGGGCGACGTCCGGCGCTTTGCTGGCGATTTCGTCTGAAATAACAAAGTCCCGGTTTTCAACTTCCGCTGTCAGGCGTTCGACTTTCGCTCGCAGACCGAGTTTATCAGCTTCTGTTTCACCGACGTTCGAGGCAAAACGCGTATCGTCGAGATGCAACAGCGGCGCTCCGACATTAACGATTTGCCCTTCATGCACGTACAGCTCGGTAACAATCCCGCCTTCCAGGTTCTGTATTTTTTGCAGTTTTGACGAGGGGATAGCTTTGCCTTCGCCGCGCGTCACTTCGTCAATTTTGGCAAAGCCCGCCCACACGAAAGACAGGATCACCAGCGCAAGAATCACCCATAGAGTCAGGCGTATAACCCTCGGGGCGTCATCAATAATGGCGTGGCTGACATCATTAATACTGTCAGTTTGATTTTCATCGCGGCCGTGAAAATAGTGCTGCACAGTGCGGCGAGCACGAGCCAGGAAATCAGCGAGACGCATTTATCTGCCCCTTTTTCAACGCATCCATCACGACCGCTTTCGGGCCGTCTGCGATGATGCGTCCTTTATCAACAATAATCAGGCGGTCAACCAGCGACAGCATTGAGGCGCGATGGGTGACCAGTAACAGTGTTTTGCCCACAATGCAGGGGGCCAGCGCGTGTTTGATCTGCTCTTCGCTGGTGTTGTCCATCGAACTGGTGGGTTCATCCAGCAGTAGCAGAGGGGGATCGAGTAATAACGCGCGTGCGAGCGCTACTGCCTGGCGTTGTCCGCCCGACAGCCGCGAGCCACGCTCGCCGACCTGCAGGTTATAGCCGTCAGGGTGCAGACGGGCGAAGTCGTTAACCCCCGCCAACTCCGCCGCGCGTAGCATGGTTTCGTCATCGATATAACGCGCGCCACATAGCAGGTTGTCGCGCAGTGTCCCGTTGAATAACTGGATGTCCTGCGGGACGTAGCCAATGCTGTGGCGCAGATCGTTGACGTCCAGCTGGCGTGCATCGACGCCATCGATCAGGATGTTACCGGCGCTGGGCTGGTACAAATTAACGATCAATTTACTCAGTGAGCTTTTACCGGACCCGCTACGCCCGATGATGCCGACACGCTCCCCGGGAGAAATGGTCAGATTGATCTTGTTCAGCGACAGGTTTTTTTGTTCCGGGTAACTGAAATCCACATCGCGAAACTCTATACTGCCCCGTAGCTGTTCTCGCTTGAGCGGCGTTTCATCCGCACGGCGTTCCTGCGCCAGTGACATCATTTTCTCGGTACTTTTGATGGTCAGCTTCGCCTGCTGGTAACGGGCAATCAGGCCGGTTAACTGGCCCAGCGGCATTAAGGCACGACCGTTGAGCATGTAGCAGGCGATCAGGCCGCCCATACTCAGCTTGCCGCCGATTATCATGTATACGCCGACGATGATCATCACCACGCCAGAGATCTGCTGGAACCAGCCAGTCAGGTTACTCGCCAGGCTGGACAAGGTTTTCACGCGCAGTTCCAGACGACTCAGGCTACCCAGCGTTTGTTCCCACAGATACTGGCGTTCGCTCTGAGCATTATTCACTTTGATGGCATCCAGGCTGCTTAATGTTTCAATCAGCAGCGCCTGGCGTTCGCTGGCCAGGCTCATGGTTTTTTCCACTGCGGCGTTAACCGGTTTTTGCAATGCCCAACTGCATAGCAGCGCAACCGGCAGCGTGAGGACCGGGATCCACGCCAGTGCCCCGCCGATAATGCCGATGACAATCAGCAGTAGCAGAGTAAAGGGCAGGTCGATAATGGTTGTCAGAGTGAGCGAGGAGAGAAAATCGCGCAGCGACTGAAACTCGTGGATGTTTTGCGCGAAGCTGCCCACGCGTGCAGGGCGCTCCTTCATCTCCATACCGATAATGCGTTCAAACAGGGTCGAGGAGATAATGAGATCGCTTTTTTTGCCGGCAATATCCAGGCAGATGCTGCGCAACATTTTTAAGATTAAATCAAAGACAAAGGCCAGGCAGATACCCACCGCCAGTACCCACAGGGTCACTGTGGCCTGATTCGGGACCACGCGGTCATAGACGTTCATGGTAAACAGCGGCGTGCCGAGCGCAATCAGGTTGATCAACAGGCTGGCCAGCACGGCATCCATATACAGAAAGCGCGACAGCTTGAGCGTATCTTTAAACCAGGATTTAGTACGCGGTAAGAATGCTTCTGCCTGCAAATCGAATTCGTGGCGCGGGTGAGCAAAAATTACCTTGCCGGCATAGTTCTGCGCAAGCGTGGCGGTATCGACGGTGATTTCGCCTCCTTCGCTTTCGCAGGGCATAAAGCGGGCGCTACCGTCATCATTCCAGCCCAGTAACACCCCGGTTCCTCCGGAGCGCAATAACAAGATGGCGGGCAGGGACATCGCGGGGATTTTATCGAGAGCGCGCGTCACCACCCGAGCCTTTAAACCGGCGCGAGCCGCGGCACGGGGGAATATATTCAGCGTGAGCCGATCGTTTTCTAATGGTAGGCCGCTGCTTAATGTTGCCCGACTGGCGGGTTTACCGTGCAAAGAACACAGAATGAGTAAGCTATCTAATAAAGGGTCGTCATTATGGCTACGGGGATCATGATATTGAGAATTTGTGCTATCAGAATTCTCCGGGACTTCATTTAATAATTCAGCTTGTGCACTCATTTTAGCAACCACTACTGAACGCACACTTAAATAATAGCAAGCTAATAATAAATGTGCGGTGTCAGAGATTTATTGGGATATACCTGTCATATTTTAAGCTGCATGTGCGTTGGCTGCGCTCGTTCACCCCAGTCACTTACTTTAGTAAGTGACTGGGAATTTCCTCTCTTGCCGCCTTCCTGCAACTCGAATTATTTAAAGTATAAATAATGATTAATGAAGTTCCGGCAGGTTATTTTCTGCTGCGGTATCTACAGGTTGCCCTGATGGCGGCGGTGCAATTTTTAGAATACTCATTAATTCACCGGTGCGTTCGCTAATTCGATACCCGCTGGTCATAGCCAGGTAACGTAATTCAACCAGACGACGTTTAGAGGAGAACACTTCATTCTCACTGTCGAGTAAATCCAGCAGCGTACGTTCACCCAGACTAAATTGGTCCTGATAGGCGGTGCGAACTTTCACGCTTCGGTCGGCATATTCTTCCGCCGATGGCAGCTGGGCGCGCGCATTTTGTAATGCAGTCCACGCCAGGCGCAGCTCCTGATTCAACTGGCGCAGGGTGTTATTGCGCACATCCTGAGCCTGTTTATGCAGGTAGGCGCGAGATTCCATGTTGGCTTTGTCGCTGCCGCCCTGGTACAGGTTGTAATGCAGCTTCACCATCGCTTCCCACTCTTCAGTGTGTGCGCGGGTGGTATCGGTGTTATTGCTGATCCCCCGAGACAACTCAACGTCGACGCGCGGGTAGAAGGTCGATTTTGACGCTTCATACTGCTGATGTGCGGCTTCGATGTCGGCGTTGGCCGATTTCAGTAACGGGTTGTTGTTTTCCATCCGGCTTTTAGCGTCGGCAAGCGAGGTCGGGAGCTGCCCGTCAATGCTTTCCGGCAGGCTTAATCCTTCAGGGTCTTTACCGGTTACGCTGACAAATGTGGTTTTAGCGTCTTCCAGGTTGGTTTGCTCGGTGAGCAAATTGTTTCGTGCCTGCGCCAGACGTGCCTCAGCCTGCATAAAGTCGCCAGAGCGACCCACTCCCTGATCGGTGCGCAGTTTTATCTGATCGTAAATACGCTCGTGGTTAGCGAGATCGTCTTCCGCCAGGCGGACAAACTCCTCGCGCTGCAGCACATCAAAATAGGCTTGAATCACCGTGTAAGCGGTGCTTTCACTGGTGTTCATCACGCCAAATGCCCGTGAGTCAACGGTCGCTTTTTGCCGTGCAACTTCGCTATGGGTGGCAAAACCATTAAACACATTTTGCTCCAGGCTGAGCGTCGCGCCATTGGGTGACTGGGTCAGACCGTTCGTGCTGCCTGCGGCTCGGGTGGTTGCATCATCAATATTTTTTCGCCCGGTTTCGGCATTTAAATTCAACGACGGTAAATATCCGCCTTGTGCAGCTCGAAGCTCTTTTTCTGATGAATAGCGACTATTTATAGCCGCATTAACTTCAGGGTGATTGGCTCTAATGCGTTTTTAACGGTATTGTGTAAGTCTTCTGCATACACGGAATTTATTGAAAACCATGAAAGCAGAAAAACGAAAAACTTCTTCATGACAGGAATGCCTTATATCACACGGTTATGACATCCAGTTGTCGTCGCTATCATCCATTTTCACAAACACGTTATATAAATTAACAAATATGAATTGTCTTAATTAAAGCTTGTAATCAGCTATTCAGAGACATGTTTTGTCACATCGTGTTTTATTTTTGGTTATTTTTTATTATATTCATTTGCCAGTCAAGTCTCATGTATATGCATTCTAAAAAATGTGTTTTTTTCTACATTGAGATATTAATGCTTACATTAAATAAATGTGATTTTTGTTCGTTAATTTATTAACGAGTTTATAAAGATAATGATGGTAATTAAGTGAGGTTACGGTGAGCAAATTACTCGGTGTGATCAAAGCGATAATTGGGCAGGTCTATGTTGTTGAAGCCAATGGCACACAACGACTTGTTCATGAAGGCGACAGGATCTCTCTCGGTGAAGAAATTGTGACCGGTGCCAGCGGCGCGGTCAGTATCTCTCTACCTGACGGGCAGACGGTAGATATTGGGCGTAATAGCCACTGGGGAGAACACGGGATACAGGTAAGCCATAATCCGAGCCATGATGCCCAGGATATTGCCGCCGTACAAAAAGCCATTGCCGATGGCGCTGACCCGACGCAGATACTCGACGCGACTGCAGCGGGCAATGACGCGCCGATGCAGATTGAAGGCGGTGGCGGAGGCCACACACTGGTTCAGCTCGAACTGACCGGGCAGGTGGTTGACCCTACCGCGGGTTTTAACACCCAGGGACTGGGTAACCCGAACGGGGATATCAATCTGCCAGTGGGGGGGGGTGGTGTCAGGTTCTGCCAGTATTTTCCCGCCAGAAGTGAGTATTACGGAGTTCGCCGGCAACGACGGTTTTATTAACAAAAATGAATTCCACCGAACGCATTTAAGCGGCTCCAGTAACCAGAATCATGTCACGCTGACCTTCACCGATAGCCAAAAAAACACATTCACCGTCGATGTCCCGGTGAGTAACGGTCACTGGCATATCGATACCGATCTGGGTGGATTACAGCCGGGGAACGTCACCGTGGTGGCAACGGCCACCGATGTGTCGGGTCGAACAGCACAAACTTTCGACAATGCGCTGATTGATACCACCGGCCCGCGCATCGATATTACAGTAGATAACGTCACCCCAGACAACCTGATTAACTACGAAGAGTCTCTTCATTCGCAAACCGTCGTCCATGGACATGTGGGAGGCGATGCCAAATCTGGCGATATCGTAACCTTGTTGGTCGATGGCAAAGAATATACCGGCAAAGTGACCGATTCTGGCAATGGCCCGCTGACGTTTGCTATTCCGGTGCTGACCAGTGGGTTGCTGAATGACCCGACTTTCCGCGCCACGCTAACCTCAACCGATGATGCCGGGAATACTACGAGGGCTTCTACGGATCATTATGTCGAGAGCGATCTGCTCGCACAGAATGCCGTGACCATCGAGACGGTGGCGAATGATGATGTTGTCAACGCCAGCGAAAATCGCATGCCGACGCTGATTACCGGAGTTGTCAGTGGCGATGCCAAAGCGGGCGACCCGGTGACGTTGACCCTTCAGGGAAAAGAATTTCACGGCACAGTTTTCGACGATCATGGTCAACTCCGGTACGAAATTGAGGTGCCAAGGGAAACGCTTAAAGAAGGTATCAATGATGTACAGGTGAAGGTGGTTAGCCATGATGATGTGGGTAACGAAGCCATTGCCGTCACGCACAAAACCGTGGTGCTGGACACCGAGGCTTCCAACGCCATCAGCATCGACACCGTGGCGGGTGATAACACCGTTAACCGCAGCGAGTCCCGTATGCCGATGCTGATTAGCGGCGTGGTAACCGGGGATGCGCAGCCGGGCGATGCGGTGGCTGTGCAGGTGAACGGACACACCTTTAACGGCGTGGTGGTCACCGATGAGCACGGGGCGCTGCGCTATGACGTGACGGTGCCGACCGCAGCTCTTCACGAAGGGCGCAACGACGTGCAGGTCACCGTCACCGGTGTGGATACGGCAGGCAACACTGCGGTGGCGGTGCAGAACACCACGGTGACGCTCGACACCCAGGCTTCGAATGCCATCAACATTGACACGGTGGCGGATGATAATACCGTCAACCGCAGCGAGTCCCGTATGCCGACGCTGGTTAGCGGCGTGGTAACCGGGGATGCGCAGCCGGGCGATGCGGTGGCTGTGCAGGTGAACGGACACACTTTCAACGGCGTGGTGGTCACCGACGAGCACGGAGCGCTGCGCTATGACGTGGCAGTACCAACCGCAGCTCTCCACGAAGGGCGCAACGACGTGCAGGTGACCGTCACCGGCGTCGATACATCAGGCAACACCGCGGTGGCGGTGCAGAACACCACCGTGACGCTGGACACCGAGGCGCACAACGCCCTGACCATTGATGATGTGACGGCGGATAACATCCTGAACCGCAGCGAACTGTATATGCGTCATCAGGTGGTGACCGGCACCGTCAGCGGGGAGGATGCCCGGGCGGGTGACCGGGTGGTTCTGGTCATCAACGGTCACGATTACCACGGGCGGGTGATCGACCTGGGCAACGGCAGCCTGGGCTACCGCATCGCGGTGGACTCCGCCGCCTTTGCGGACAACAGCGGCAACGTGCTGAAAGACGTTGACGTGCACGCCACCGTCGTCTCACAGGATGCGGCAGGTAACGAGGCGGTGGCGGTCAGCACCCACACCGTACATCTCGACAACTACGCTGAAAACGGGGTGGATATCCGTCCGGTGGCCACGGATGACGTGGTCAACGCCACAGAAAACCGCATGCCGACAATGATCAGCGGCAAGGTGGGCGGACCGGACGCCCGGGCGGGCGATGTGGTGACCGTCAGCGTGCAGGGACAGACATTTACCGGCACGGTGGTCGATATTAACGGTCATCTGGGCTACGACGTGTTGGTCCCTGTGGGCACGCTGCTGGCCGGCCGTAACGGGGTGGTGGTGACGGTGGTCAGCCACGATAAGGCGGGGAATGAGGTCACCGCGCTGGATCACCGCACCGTGGTGCTGGACACCGAGGCGCACAACGCCCTGACCATCGATGATGTGACGGCGGATAACATCCTGAACCGCAGCGAACTGTATATGCGTCATCAGGTGGTGACCGGCACCGTCAGCGGGGAGGATGCCCGGGCGGGTGACCGGGTGGATCTGATCATCAACGGCCACGACTACCACGGGCGGGTGATCGACCTGGGCAACGGCAGCCTGGGCTACCGCATCGCGGTGGACTCCGCCGCCTTTGCGGACAACAGCGGCAACGTGCTGAAAGACGCTGAGGTGCA
>NZ_JADABY010000035.1 GCF_015672735.1 Citrobacter sp. Res13-Sevr-PEB04-36
CCAATCAATACATACATAATTGATTATGGATTAATTTATAATCACAATATGGATTAAAATAACTTAAAACCAAAAAAAACCCCGCCAGTTGGCAGGGTTCATTGATACTGGAGGGCGAATTAACGAGCCAGCCAGCCGCCGTCTACCGCAACGGTGTAGCCATTGATGTAGTCAGATGCGCTGGACGCCAGGAACACGATTGGTCCCTTCAGATCGTCAGGCAGGCCCCAGCGGCCCGCCGGGATACGATCGAGGATTTCTGCACTACGCTGCTCATCAGCACGCAGTTGCTGCGTGTTGTTGGTCGCCATGTAGCCCGGTGCAATCGCATTGACGTTAATGTTGTGTTTTGCCCACTCGTTCGCCATCAGGCGGGTTACGCCCATTACGCCGCTTTTTGATGCAGTGTAAGACGGCACGCGGATGCCACCCTGGAAGGAGAGCATAGAGGCGATGTTAATAATTTTACCGCCGTTGCCCTGCGCGATGAAGTGCTTAGCCGCCGCCTGGGACATAAAGAATACGCTCTTAATGTTCAGGTTCATGACGTCGTCCCAGTCTTTTTCGCTGAAGTCGATTGCATCATCACGGCGGATAAGACCCGCGTTATTGACCAGAATATCGATATGGCCAAATTCTGCCACCGCACGCTCCAGCAGTGCCGGAATGCCATCAATCTGACGCAGGTCGGCAGTCAGGCTTAAAAAGCGACGGCCCAGCGAGGTAACGCGTTCGATGGTTTCGGTCGGCTCAACAATGTTGATCCCCACGATATCGCAGCCCGCTTCCGCCAGACCCAGCGCCATACCCTGACCCAGACCGGTGTCACAACCTGTCACAACGGCGACTTTACCTTCAAGAGAGAATGCATTCAAAATCATTGTTAATCCTTAATTTTTATATTGCCCATCACCGACAGGCTGAGTTGCCGCCCGCGACTAGCGCAGATCTTTTACTGCGACGTGGTCCATGTCATCAAAGACCTGGTTTTCGCCGACCATGCCCCAAATGAACGTATAAGCTTTGGTGCCGACGCCAGAGTGGATAGACCAGCTTGGGGAAATGACGGCCTGCTCGTTGTGCATCACAATATGACGCGTTTCCTGAGGCTGCCCCATCATATGGAATACACAGGTGTCTTCTTCCATATTGAAGTAGAAATAGACTTCCATGCGGCGTTCATGGGTATGGCACGGCATGGTGTTCCACAGGTTACCAGGCGCCAGTTCGGTCAGCCCCATGCTCAACTGGCAGGTTTCCAGTACATCCGGTACGAAGTATTTGTTGATAGTACGACGGTTGCTGGTAAGGTCATCGCCCAGCGTCACCGGCGCAACGTCTGCTGGCGTGACTTTTTTGGTTGGATACGTGGTGTGTGCCGGTGCGCAGTTGTAGTAAAACTTCGCTGGTTTTGCCGCATCTACGCTGGCAAAAACCACTTCCTGGGCGCCTTTTCCGACGTATAACGCATCGCGATGACCAATTTCATGACACTGACCGTCTACGGTAATTGTGCCCGGACCGCCGATGTTGATTACGCCCAGTTCACGACGTTCGAGAAAATACGTCACGCCCAGCTGTTTGCCGACTTCACCGCCAACAGATACGGTTTTAGCCACTGGCATGATACCGCCGACAATAATACGGTCGATATGGCTGTAAACCATGGTGTATTCGTCTGCAACAAATACCTGCTCTACTAAAAATTCATTACGCAGCGCCTGAGTGTCCAGGGTTTTAGCATGCGCACTGTGAATGCTTTGTCTGACGTCCACATTTACCTCCAGTGATAAATTGACCGTGAATTCGTTATTGAATAGCAAAACACCGTTCCGTTTTACCTAATGCGTTCATAGTATCCCTCCCTGAACGCGTTTTCAATTACAACTAAAACGATGTTTCACTTTTTCTGCATCTTATTATCAAAAGTGTAGTTTCGATCACGCTAGCTGCTATAAAAAAACAGGAATCGCTTAGGAATACGTTTAAACATCATATGAAACAAACAGATACATAAACCACTAAGGCGATAGTCCATCAGTGGTTGAGATAACACATTGAAAATACAGTCATGCTAAAGGCGAGTTCACACACCTTTTCTGACAATAGTGTTGGCAATGACACGACAGAAAACGTTGCTTTGATAACTCAATGTTATTTGGGAATGGATGTTTCTGTCACAGCCCTCCTTGTAGAGGGCTTTTTACATTTACAGGGGGAAACGCAGCAGGAGAGCGTGTGGGATAGTTTTTTTAAATGCGATCAGTCGCGTTCAATAGCAAGCGCTACACCCTGACCGCCGCCGATACACAGCGTTGCCAGACCTTTGTGCGCCCGACGTTTTACCATTTCGTGGACCAGCGAAACCAGAATACGGCAACCGGATGCTCCAATCGGATGACCAAGAGCAATGGCCCCGCCGTTCACATTCACTCGGCGTTCGTCCCACTCCAGCATTTTGCCGACGGAAAGCGCCTGCGCGGCAAACGCTTCGTTGGCTTCGATAAGATCGACATCCGCCAATTGCCAGCCGACTCGCTCCAGGCAGCGTCGCGTCGCGTACACCGGCGCAATGCCCATTAACGCCGGATCAACGCCGACGCTGGCAAAAGCGCGAATACGCGCCAGCACGGGTAAATTCAGCTCCAGGGCCTTGGCTTCGCTCATCATCATCACGGCAGCGGCACCATCGTTTATTGATGACGCGTTACCCGCCGTGACGGAACCTAAACGATCAAAAGTGGGATCCAAACCCGCCAGCCCTTCTGCGCTGGCATCGGTTCTCGGCTGTTCGTCTGTATCCACCACTATCGATTGCCCGTTACGCTGAGTGATCACCGGCACAATTTCATCTTTAAACCGTCCGGCATCGATCGCCATACGCGCTTTGTGTTGCGAGTGAAGCGCGTAGGCATCCTGCAATTCACGGCTGATACCGTACTCCCGCGCCAGATTTTCTGCGGTAACGCCCATATGATAATCGTTGAAAGCATCCCACAGGCCGTCGTGCACCAGGCTGTCTACCAGTTGACTGTTACCGAGCTGCGCCCCGGTGCGGCTGTCAGTCAGGACATGTGGGGCGCGGCTCATATTCTCTTGTCCGCCGGCAATCACAATATCGGCTTCACCGCACTGGATAGCCTGCGTTGCCAGATGCAGCGCTTTCAGGCCCGAGCCACAAACATCGTTAATAGTGATGGCGGAAACGGTGTTGGGGAGTCCTCCGTTAATGGCAGACTGGCGTGCCGGGTTTTGCCCTGCCCCCGCCGTGAGGACCTGACCGAGGATCACTTCATCAATAGAGTGAACATCCACCCCGGTGCGTTCCATTAACGCCCTGACCACCATACTGCCTAATTCAACGGCAGAGTGGCGCGCCAGCGTACCCTGGAAGCAGCCAATCGGTGTCCTCAACGCCCCCACTATCACAACCTCTTTCATCACCACCTCAGCGCAAAATAACAGCGCAATAGTAGATGATTGTTAAGAATAGTTATCTTAGTTGTTTAGAAAATGGTGAGTTTTATCACAAAGGAAATGTGTATCATTTATCTATCATCGAAACGCCACCCTGTTGTAAGTGATCGCGTAGCCAGCTTCCCGCCACGCCAGGCGGCGATTTCTTGTTCCACAGCAGGTCGATTGAGATAGCCTTTGGCCAGCCAGGCACTTTCAGCTGTACCAGCTGTTTTTCCGCAGCAAACTCCTCCACCAGCGCACAAGGCAGCGCACACCAGCCAAATCCCTGCACAGCCATACTGAGCAATAATAAATAGTTGGGTGCAGACCACACCGGGCCACGCGCCACGTTAGTGCCGCTTTCCAGATAGGTATTTAGCCGCAGCTCGCGCCAGGTATGTAGTTGCTCCCACTGCAGTTTTTCCTGCGCCGCTAGCGGGTGCGAAGCCGCCACGTACAATCCCATCAAGGTTTGCATCGGCAGGCGCGTGACACCCATATCCGTAGGGTAATCCTCGCGCGCTTCAAGGAGACCAACCTGCGCACGCCCCTTTTGCAGCAGATCGATAACATCCTCATCTTCGCCAATCAGACACTCAAATTCGGTGTGCGGGAACAACCGGTCAAACTGCACCATTAATTCTTCCAGCACATCCGGATGCAGGGTGTCCGAAAGCACAAAGGTCAGCCGCGCTTCCGTGGCGCCCGACAGCGAAATCGCCGCCTCGTCCAGCCGATCGCTGGCCGACAGAATTGCCTGCACGTAGCCGAGTACCCGTTTACCTTGCTCGGTAAGCGTGGGTTGGCGTGAAGAGCGGTCAAACAGCGCAAAGCCGAGATCGGCTTCCAGATTGGCTATCGCCGTGCTGATGGTGGACTGACTTTTGCGTAACCGCCGCGCCGCCGCAGAAAATGAGCCGCAGGAGACGGTCTCAACAAATGCCGTTAATGCCTCAGGAGAGTAGCGCATAAACTATCTACTTTATCGATGGATTCTATCTTTTAGATATCACATAAAACGATAAAATTACCAGTATTCCGTTATCCGGGCATCAAAGAAGGTTTTAGGTTATGCAACACGATACAATCCAACGCCGTTCATTAATGGAACGTATTTTTCACGCCGTCTGTTTTGAGGGCATTGCCACCGCTGTGCTCGCACCAACCACCGCGTGGTTGATGCAGCGCTCGGTGCTGGAAATGGGCGGATTGACCGTACTTCTGGCGACCACGGCGATGATCTGGAATATCATTTATAACGCCCTGTTTGACCGCTTATGGCCGTCTCACGTAGTGAAACGTACGGCTAAAGTACGCGCATTCCACGCGTTAGGTTTTGAGAGTGGGTTTATTGTGATTGGGGTGAGCATTGTGGCGTATGTGCTGAACGTCACTCTATTGCAGGCATTCACACTGGAAATAGGTTTCTTCCTGTTCTTCCTGCCGTACACCATGTTTTATAACTGGGCGTATGACACATTACGCGAGCGCGTGATGAAGCGTCGCCAGCAGCGCGTTACTGCCTGATAATCCAATGAATAGTCGGAATTTTCCCCATTCCGGCTATTCATCCATTCACCAGCCCACTCGTTCACGCCTCCCCCAGCCCCGCTCATTTGTGGTAAATTGCGCTTCTTTTTGTTTATTTTATAGTTGATACGTTCAAATAATGTCGAAAATTTGGTCAAAAGAAGAGACTCTCTGGAGCTTCGCGTTATATGGGACTGCGGTCGGCGCAGGAACCCTTTTCCTCCCCATACAGCTGGGTTCTGCGGGCGCGGTGGTGCTGTTTATCACCGCACTCGTCGCCTGGCCTTTAACCTACTGGCCGCATAAAGCGCTGTGCCAGTTTATTCTGTCATCCAAAACCTCAGCAGGTGAAGGGATCACTGGCGCAGTTACTCACTATTACGGCAAAAAGATAGGCAGTTTGATTACGACGCTCTATTTTGTAGCCTTCTTTGTGGTGGTGCTGATCTACGCCGTGGCGATTACCAACTCACTCACCGAGCAGCTGGCAAAACATATCGAGATCGATCTTCGCGTGCGTATGCTGGTCAGTCTCGGCGTAGTGCTGGTGCTAAATTTGATTTTTCTGATGGGTCGCCAGGCCACCATCCGGGTGATGGGTTTTCTGGTATTCCCGCTAATCGCCTACTTCTTGTTTCTGTCGCTCTACTTGACCGGAAGCTGGCAGCCAACGCTACTCACCGGCCAGATGTCTTTCGATCAGCACACGCTGCATCAGGTCTGGATATCGATTCCCGTGATGGTTTTCGCTTTTAGCCATACGCCGATTATCTCCACGTTTGCTATCGACAGACGCGAGAAATACGGTGAGCAGGCCATGGGTAAATGCAAAAAAATCATGAAGGTCGCCTACGTCATCATCTGCCTGAGCGTGCTGTTTTTCGTCTTCAGCTGTCTGCTGTCGATTCCGGTAAATTACATTGAAGATGCGAAGCACGAGGGCGTGACCATTCTGTCTGCGCTGTCGATGATGCCCAACGCGCCCGCATGGCTGTCAATTTCTGGGATCATCGTCGCCGTAGTGGCGATGTCAAAATCGTTCCTCGGCACCTACTTTGGCGTGATTGAAGGGGCGACAGAGTTGGTCAAAACGTCGCTGCACCAGGTCGGAGTGAAGAAGAGCCGGGCCTTTAACCGCGCCCTGTCTATTATGCTGGTCTCCACCATCACGTTTATCATTTGCTGCATTAATCCAAATGCAATTTCAATGATTTACGCGATTAGCGGGCCGCTGATCGCCATGATTCTGTTCATCATGCCGACGTTGTCTACGTATCTGATCCCGGCACTGAAGCCGTACCGCTCGGTGGGTAATCTGATCACCCTGATTGTCGGTCTGCTGTGTGTTTCGGTTATGTTCTTCGGCTAGAACATGTTGTTTAACGGCTCATTCTCCTGAAAGCGGGTGCCGCCTCAGCGAAGCTGGACTTCAGCTATATCCGTTTTGCGGTTCAGAGATATTCAAATAAAAGCGCAGGTGGTCAGGTGTGGCAGGTCCGGCTGAAAATTGCCGACGTGTTTCCGTAAGGCCGGGAGAGCCAGCATGGATGCTGGCTCAGGGCGCGCTTTGCAAGGACGCAACCTCGCGCCCGACCCGGTAGCCTGAAGGAATAAGCGGAGGGGATTGCGCAGCAACAATTTTCCCGCCGGGAGCCAGGGATGCAAGGGAGGCGGCGGTGAGCCTCCCTTGCACGTTCACGGGTATCACGATATCAGAGAAGCAACGCACATAAGGTGAACGGAAACTTATTCAGAGCAAAACGTTCTCCATCCATACTTATCTGAACGGTATTGAACGTAGATGGGCCGTTAAACTGAATTATTTGATGTAGGAGTCCAGCACCTTCAGCACCACATCCAAATCCTCTTCACGCTTGATTTCATCACCCTGATGCACGATATGTTCGGTCAGATGACCTTTAATCACTTCACGCATTAATCCGTTTACCGCACCGCGGATCGCCGCAATCTGCTGTAAAACGGCGGCGCATTCGTGCGGTTCGTCAAGCATGGTTTTCAGCGCGGCTACCTGCCCCTGAATCTTACTCGCGCGGGCTTTCAGTTTTTGTTTGTCGCGGATCGTATGTGACATCGTCCTGTCCCCGTTGCATAAATCATGACTTACTATACCGTGCCGATCTACTGGGGGGTAGTATTCGGTACTGGGGGGGAGTAGAATCTGACGAAACAAACCAACTAAGAATCATTCTCATGGGTGAATTTTCGACGCTACTTCAGCAGGGCAACGCCTGGTTCTTTATTCCCAGTGCGATTTTATTGGGCGTGTTACACGGGCTGGAGCCGGGGCATTCCAAAACCATGATGGCAGCCTTTATCATCGCCATTAAAGGCACCATCAAACAGGCGGTGATGCTGGGACTGGCGGCGACGCTGTCGCACACCGCCGTGGTGTGGTTGATTGCGCTGGGTGGGATGTATATCAGCAAAGCCTTTACCGCCCAGGCGGTCGAACCCTGGCTACAGTTTGTCTCGGCGATTATTATTCTCGGCACCGCACTGTGGATGTTCTGGCGCACCTGGCGCGGGGAGCAGAACTGGCTGGCCGACGCGCATCACGACCACGGGCACGATCATCACCATCACCATGATCACCACCATGAGCATGACCATGACCACCATCATCATGCTCACCACGACGATCATCATCACCATGATCATCACCACGAACACGATCATGCCGCGCTGGCAGGCTTTGCTGAAGATTCAAAAGAGTATCAGGATGCCCACGAACGGGCGCATGCCACGGATATCCAGCGCCGCTTTGCGGGTAAAGAGGTTACCAACGGGCAAATTTTGCTGTTTGGCCTGACCGGCGGACTGATCCCGTGCCCTGCTGCCATCACCGTATTGCTGATTTGCATCCAGCTTAAAGCCTTCACGCTGGGGGCCACCATGGTGCTGTGCTTTAGCGTTGGTCTGGCAATAACGCTGGTCACGGTGGGTGTAGGCGCGGCCATCAGCGTGCAGCAGGCAGCCAAACGCTGGAGCGGGTTTAACACGCTGGCGCGCAAAGCCCCTTATTTTTCCAGTGTGCTGATTGCCATGGTCGGCTTATATATGGGCATTCACGGTTATATGGGGATCGTGGGGTAACACGAGTCACAATAGCGCGCAGCGACCTTTGCCGCTGCGCGTAAAACCTGACTAGCTCGCCACATTCCCCCACACCAGTTGGCCTTTATGGAAGGTGGCGGTACGGGGAGAGATTCGGGCAACGGCCTCGGCAGAACAGGAGGCATCCACCAGCACAAAGCTGGCCTCATCCTGTGCTTTTGGCCATACGCGCTCGCCTTTATCATTGAGCGGCAGCACATCGCCGGTGGCAAGGAACAGCGCCCGCGACAGGTTGAGCTCGTTCGGACGAATATAAAGCTGCGCGTACAGATTGGCCTTTTCCAGCATATCCCCCAGCCCGTACGGCGACCAGTGGTCGATCACGCTGTCGGTGCCGGTAATCACCACCACGCCTTTGTCGCGCAGCTGTTTCAGCGGCATGTGCATCGTGCCAATCGGCACCGTCGAGGCAATAGTAATTTGCTGCGCCACCAGGCGGGTCGCCAGTTCATCCACCTGCTGCTCGTTCAGCGTAGACAGCGCAAACGCATGGCTGATGGTCAGCTTGCCCTTCAACTGCGGGGTTTTCTCTACCGTTTCCACCATGTAATTCACCGCCGCCACACCTGCCGGGCTGGTTTCATGCAGATGGATATCCACGCCTTTGTCGTAATCAAGCGCAATCTGGAACATGGTGTCGAGGGATTTCTCCATCGCCCCGTCCACGCTGGTTGGGTCCAGCCCACCTACGTACTGCGCCCCCGCCTGCATCGCTTCACGCATCAGCGGTTCAGACTTCGATAACAGCAGGCCATGCTGCGGAAATGCCACGATCTCACAGGCAAAACCCGGCTGACGACGCGCCAGCACCGCCTGTAGATTCTCCAGATTTTTCAGCCCAGAAACCGGCTCAATATTGCAGTGGCTGCGGGCAATCGAGGTACCTTTTGATTGCAGCAGGTCGATAAGCTTTTCCGCACGCTCTTGCGTATACGGCTGCAGTTCCGGCAGCAGCTTTTGCTCCAGGCGAATCATATCCTGAATAGTGGTCCCCGCCGGGCGGTTTAGTGAGCGCCACGGACCGCCATAAAAGGTTTTATCCAGATGGATGTGCATGTCGCGCATGGCGGGCAGCATCAGCTTTCCGCCTGCATCGTAGTGCGGCAGCATGGCATCCGGATGCTGCTTATTCTCACGCAGCGCAACAATTTTCCCGTCCTGAATCTCTACGGTTTGCAGTGCGGTACGGGTATGCACCACCACGGCGTTTTCGTAATCAAATCCCGCTTCCAGCAGGACGTTATCCAGGTAGTAGTGTTTATCGTTAATCGTCATCGTGTTCTTCGCGCAACGGGTTGTCCCGACAGGATCCGCAGCATACGCGACCGGAGCGACCGCGCCAAATAGCGCAGCAGCGGTGACCATTTTTCCGCTCTGGCTTAAAAACTCACGGCGGCTGTTACTTTCCTTCATTCGCATCTCCTTTCAGGAATGGACAATATGGGTGCCCGTTTCGCCGCGCAGCGCGGCGGGCAGGCATTCCGGCGTGGTGATGATCACCCGTTTACCGCCACGGGCGAGGAACGTCAGACTGGCAACGATTTTGGGTAACATGCTGCCCGGCGGGAAATGCCCTTCCTGCATGTAGCGGGTCATTGTTGCAATATCCACGGTGTCCAGCGCCTGCTGCTCAGGCTTGCCAAAATGAATACACACTTTCTCAACACCGGTGGTGATCACCAGCACGTCGGCGCGGATCTCCTGCGCCAGCAGCGCGGTGGAGAGATCTTTATCAATCACCGCATCTACGCTCTGGTAATCCCCCTGATCGCTACGTACCACCGGGATCCCACCGCCGCCCGCGCCAATCACCACAAAGCCTTGCTGGGTCAGCGCTTTAATCGCCTCGGCTTCGACGATGCGCTTCGGCTCCGGCGAAGCAACGACCCGACGGTAGCCGCGCCCGGAATCCTCAACAAAGCGCCAGCCCGGATTAGCCAGCTGTAGCGCATCACGCTGAGCGTCGCTAAAGAACGCGCCGATCGGTTTGGTGGGGTTGGCAAATCCCGGATCGTTTTTGTCGACCTCCACCTGCGTGACCACGGTGACCGCTTTCTGTTCACCACGCCGCGCCAGACGGTTATTCAGCGCCTGTTGGATCAGATAACCAATGCCACCCTGGGTATCGGCGACGCAGTTTGCCAGCGGCGTCAGCGGCAAGCCTTCACGCTCGTGGGCAATCTCCGCGCGCCGCAGATCGAGTCCCACCTGCGGCCCGTTGCCGTGCGTCAGCACAATGTTGTAGTCCGATGCCAACATCTCCAGCACCGTATCGGCAACGGCTTTTACGGCTTCAGCCTGGTGCTCAATTGACTGGCTGGCGTTATCTTTGATAATGCTGTTGCCGCCAATGGCAACGACCACAAGTTCTTTCATAGCGTCATCTTCCACAGCAAAGCGATTCAGGAGGTTTTGGTCGGTTGCTGCTCAAGGGCAGTCACCGCTTCACGGCTGTCGAGCACATGCTTTATCACGAACATCCCGCCCATCATCAGGTAGGCCATGACAAACATCAGCGAACTGCCTTCAGCAAACCCAACGGCCGGAGAGTGGATCACGCCAAACAGTGACAGCAGCGCCCCACCGGCGGCGGCAATCGCCCCACGTAATGGTTTGTTGATAATGGCAAAGATGGCGATACAGCCCCACAGCATACTGGCCAGCGGCGCACCGCTACCAAGGTGCACCAGCCCGTCGTAGTACACGCCTTTGCTGTGCAGCAGATCGGTCCCGAGTTTTGCCGCTGACGTTCCCGCCGCCCCCATCACGCTGTTCACGATGGTTAACGCCCAGTTGGCAATCCACGGGAACAGACAGATGAAGATGACGGGCACCTCAACTTTGGGCGTTTCTCGCACCACCTGGTTGGCGGTTACTACGCCGATAAACACCAGTATCGGCACGATCGCGGTCATCGGAATGATGGCGAGCATAAACGCTCCCAGACCAAACAGCGGCACCAGGAACATAGTGATCCCCGACGCGAGGGTATAGCCGATGCTGGCACCCATCGCTTTCCAGCCCGCGTGTCCGACATACACGGTAACCGGGAACGGATTACCCAACATGCAGCCCAGCATTGATGCAAAGCCGTTCGCCATCATGACTTTACGGGTGTTGTACTCATCGCCTGCGGCGTGCGCACTTTCAATGTTCTCAAGGTCAAAAATGTAGTTCGCCAGTCCCAGAGGAACCGCAGAAGCCAGATACGGCAGCGCGTGCGGCAAGCCTTGCAGGAAGCTGTCGACGTGAATTTCCGGCGGGTTGAAGCCAAAGGAAGACATCGACGCTTTGATCGCTTCCGGGCTTTGCAGGCCGGAGATCCACGCCAATGCCGTACCGGCGATCAGCAGCAGCAGGCCGGTAGGGATACGGGCAAAAATCGGCTTCTTACCGAACCAGTTAATGAAAATTAGCAGTAGCACGATGAACGATACGGTTGGCGCTTCAAATGCCTGCAGCATCGGGTTCATCGCCAGCAGCAGCAGACCCAGACCGGATAAACAAGAGAGCAGCACCGTGCGCGGGATCATCTTGCGGATGGTCTCACCAAGGAACGAGCCGCCAACCAGGATCAACGCTTCGACAAAACACCACACCAGCGCGATTTGGATAGCAAAGTTGGCATCTTTGGTTTGCTGATACACCGGCATCAATACCAGGAAGGTGACGGTGAAAATTGACGGGGCGCTCGGCCCGGACGGCAGCGCCGTCACGTCTTTACGTCCGGTCTGTTTTGCCATCTGCAGGCCAAACCAGGCGTAGCAGACGCTGGCCACCAGCACCGCCAGACCAAAAGCAGGCGCAATACGGCCGTAGACAATTTCGGTAGGGATCCCGACGACAAAGATGAGCAGCCCCATCATTGTCAGCAGGTTAGTCAGGTTGTTGGTCATCAGCCCAAAGTAAGCCGCCCAGTCACCCCGTTTCCATTCTAGTTTTGTGCTGTTCATGGAATATCCTTTACAGGTTAAGCATCGTTTGCGATCGCGGGGATCGCCCAGCCCTGCAGGTAAGCAACGTTATTCGCTTCGCGACCAGGGGCTAACGGCATTAGCCCCTGGTTATGGTTATTGGCAGTAGAGATCGCGCCAGCTGAGAATTGCCTTTTCAAAGCAGGCAAACGGCGGATGGACAATTCCCGCGCCGATCATGCCGATCCCCGCATCTTTGTGGGCAATCGCGGTGTTGATCACCGGCAGAATGCCGGTGCTGCCGACGCGCGTAATGTCGATAGCGGTGGGTACGCCCATAAAACCGAGTAACGGAATGGTGACGTTCGGGTTTTCGCCGAGGGTGATTTCACGCATCTGGCGAGAGAAGTCGACCGCTTCCTCAACCGTACCGCCGACCAGCGCCACGATGGCCGGCGCCGTTGCCATGGCAAAACCGCCAATGCCGTAGGTTTCGGTAATCGCACTGTCGCCGATATCACGCCCGGAATCTTCCGGCTTATAGCCCGCAAACATCGGGCCAATCACCTGCTGAGCCGGACCGGTAAACCACTGGCCTGGTAACCCGCTGACGCGCAGACCAAACTCAACGCCGTTGCGCGCCATCGTCGTCACTACGGTGCTGTATTCAATGCCGTGCGCAGCATCCATCGCGGCTTTGCACATCGCCATCCACGTCGGCCCGGAGAAATAGTCGCTGCTAAGGACAAACTCAAAGACCTCACGCTGCTGCGCCACCGGATAGCCGGTCTGGATAATCCATGGGGTCAGCGCCTGAATCAGCAGCGCCGTCCCGGCGTTATTGCGGTTGTGGCATTCATCGCCCATGTGCAGCGCCTGCGCCAGCATCAGGCGCAGATCGATTTCCCCCGCCAGCTTCATGGCGTCGCGCAGCATCGGTCCCAGCACGTCGCGCATCCAGTTCAGGCGATCGATAACGCTCTGATCGTTCGCCCCCATACGCAGGATCTTCGCCATCTGTTCGCTCATATTGGTATATGCGCGGTTGCCGTAGGTTTTGTTTTCCACGATGTGCATGAACATCGAGGCCGACGTGACGCCCGCCATCGAGCCGACGCAGTCGTGCTCGTGGCACGGCGAGAAGATGATTTCACCGGAGGCGGCAAGCTCGGCGGCAGCATCGAGGTCTTTCGCCAGTCCTTCAAACACCAGCGCCCCGGTCACGGCTCCTTTCATAGCGCCGCACATGTTTTGCCAACGGGTCGGCGGCCCGGCGTGCAGGATGGTGTTGCGGGTCATGCCCGGCACCACGTTGATGGCCTGATCAAAACCAATCAGCACCGGGTGCGACTGGATAATACGTTCCAGCGCCTGCTGGTTTGCGGCAGCAATTTTGTCTGCCAGCGGCGAATCGGCAATCTCGTCCAGCGCGGCAACCACCTGCATATTGCCCTGGCCCGGCGGCGTCCAGTCGAGTTGGGTCACCGGGACATTTTGCTTTTTCAGGTCATCACTGAACATCGCGATGCCGACATTAATCACGTTCAGCGGCTGGGTAAACAGCGTCTGGCTCATCAGGCTTCCTCCCCTTTACAGATAAATTCACGCGCCAGCAATCCGGTGTTGGTGCTGCTGCTCGCCCAGATAACCCCGGCGTCGGTCAGCATCTGGCACTGTTTTTCCAGTGATGGCGTATCCTGGTCAGTTCCCAGGACATAACCGAGGATTTCCAGAGGACGTCCGTCTGCGGCAGCGATCGCTTTCGCCTCAGCGATCGCCTCGATCATTACCCCCACAGGATCTTCATGCGATCCAAAGCCGAGGACAAAATCCATCACGATCACGCCGACTTCAGGATCCCGCGCTTCCTGCAACAAACGGCTGATGCGGTTGGTCGGGTCAATCATCGGGTGCGGCTTGCCGTTGGTGAAGTCGTCATCACCAAAATCGAGGAAGGTATGCGCCACGCTGCGGTTAATATCCGGCAGACGGAACGCCGGGTCCGGGTGAATGTTGCTGTACACCTCGGCATGTTTTTCCATCGCGGCAAACATCGCCTCATCGCACAGCGTGCCGCCACAGAACAACCCACGGATATATTTTTGCTGCGGGGTCAGACGGGCGCGGACTTCTTCAATCAGCGGCCAGTTGAGCGGATGCAGGTCCAGGCTCTCCTTTTTCACGCCGCTGAGCAGAACTGCGCGCAGCGCCGCATCTTTGGTGCTACGGGCGAACTGCAATCCGTCTTCATCCGCCAGCGCGGCTTCACGTCCGAGGAAACACACCACCACCGGTTTGTGACAAGCGCGCGCGCGGTCCAGCACTTTTCGGGCCACCGCAGGCGCAGGCGGTTTGGAGATCAGCGCAATAATCTCGGTTTGCGGATCGGCTTCCAGCATCGCAATCGCGTCGAGCATCATCAGGCCGCCAATCTTTTCGCTCAGATCACGTCCACCGGTACCAATCAGTTGGGAAATACCTCCGCCAAATTCATGAATACGTACGCTGAGTTCCTGGCTACCGGTGCCGGATGCGCCGACAATGCCGATATTGCCGCGACGCACTGCATTACCAAAACACAGCGCCGCACCGTTAATAATGGCCGTCCCACAGTCCGGCCCCATCATCAACAGCCCTTTTTCGTGCGCCAGCTGTTTCAGCGCCAGCTCATCGTCGAGGGACACGTTGTCAGAGAACAGCATCACGTTGAGGTTATTTTGCAGCGCCTGACGTGCTTCACGGGCCGCGAACAGGCCGTTGACCGAAATCACCGCCAGGTTGCTGTCGGGAACGTGCTTCTTCGCACTGGCAAGCGTGGCATAGCGTGCTTCGTGCTGGCCGCCCTGCTCCTTATGCGTGAACAGCTCATCGATAGCCACCAGCGTTTGCGCGTTCGCCGCCTCGCTCGCACCCTTGATGACAATCATCAGATCGCCACTCTTCGCCTCTTCCAGTTCAGGCGTCAGCAGGCCGAGATTCTTCAGCACGCCTTTGTTCATTTCCGTTGCCATTGCCACGAACGCCTGCTCCACGCCATCGAGCTTGTTAGCGCGCGTTGAGATAGACATCAGTGACACAGAATCAAAATACGTGTTCTTTTTAACAACTATCCTGATCGACATAATTCCCTCCGGACCGATGGCTCAGGGTGCAGGCGTCCGCCATGCCATACAGCATGTCGCAGCCAGAACTTGAGCCGATATTTTTAATGTCAGTAATAAATGGCGTAGCAACGTGGTGTTGCCGCGTAATAATATGGGTTACCAGGCGCGCGACGCTTTCCCGATAACGCTGATAAAAAGCCTCTTCCAGCGTTATTTTACTGAGCAGCGTCGTGTTATTTCCGGCAATCCGTAATGCTGCTAAAAAATCGTGCTGGTATTTTTTTAACGGGTGACCGTTAATAAATAAAACCGTACTCAGGCCCACTAAATAATCATCGGATGATGGCGTTAAGCCAATTCCCAGCCCGATTAACTGGCCAACTGCGAAAGAAATATTTTCGCCGTTATTCAGGGCGGCGATTAATGCCCGGCGGCGGTTCTGTAATTCACGGGCGATTTCCTGATAAAACGGGTTATCGCCTTGGTACAAAAATAATGTGTCGCAGTGATTCAGCTGTTGGCGGATAACCTCTGCCCAGCAACGCCAGGAAATTGCCGCGAAGCTGTCTGCATCTGGCGACCAGCGCGGCATTTGCCAGGTCTGGCACCCGGAGGTTGCTATCCATTTATCCGTGCCAACGGCTATCCCCGTCTCGGTAAAACTCACCGGCTCGCCGGGGTGAAACAGGTCTTCACAATGCGTCAGCGCCAGCCGACAGCTGTTAGGCGCGTTATCGCCGCTCTCGCTCAGTAAGGTGAACAATCGCTGCCGCTCGGGTATGAACAGGTTTACCGCGCGGGAAAAAACCTGTTCAACGCGCCCCGTTCCCCGAAACTCAAGAAACACGCCGTCGGCGGTTAGCGCCGTTACGCATCGCCGTGATGGCGTGGCGATAGTGGCGCTCCTCGGTCAAGCTCCGGCGGCAATCAGCAGCTCGGCAATTTGGTGATACCCTTTCTCCCGCGCCAGTTCCAGCGGGGTTTTGCCGTACTTGTCCGTCATGTGCGGATTCGCACCATTGTCGAGCAGCAGCTTGACGATTTCCTGCTGCTTGGCGCCGCCGTCGTTGAGTACGATAGCTTCCAGCAGCGGCGTCCAGCCGACGAAGTTGGTGTGGTTAACGTTGATGTCGGTACGCAGCAGCAGCTCACGCACGATCTCCACGTGGCCTTTTTCACTGGCAGGCGTAATGCCAACGCCGCCAAAACGGCTGAGAACATTGAGATCAGGGTTAGCCGGTAATACCAAACGCAGCAGCGTTAAATCATTGGTCAGGCAGCTAATCAGGAATGGATTAAAACAGGTTTGATCTTGTTTATTAATATCGGCACCGGCCTCAATCAATAAAGACACACTGTCATAATGTTTATTCAGGCTGGCAATAATAATGGCGGTGCGTCCCTGGCGATTGGTCGCATTAATATCCACATTTTTTGCCAGACAGGATGTTAATCCCTGCACATTGCCCTGCTCTGCCGCCAGCAGAAATTCGGTAATAAGTTCTTTCTCTGACATAATCCTTCTCCTGCAGTTTTTAAGGCTTTTTAAAATTCCGATAACCTGAGAATAGCAACAGAGAGATGGGAATAACATCCGCTTAAATTTCATTCATCGTTAGTGAGTCGATTATTGAATAGTATTTAATAATGAGAGCAAAAACGTGCTGTAGTGCAATCTTTCTCTTATGACCGCTGCTCTTTTAGACATTATTCAGACATCCGGGAAATAAAGCGGGATGCTGCACGGATAGCGGCCTGCAACTAAAAGACAGAAGTGTGATTGCCTTCAAATCAAATGTAACCCTAGTGTTAAATTCTGTTCAAAACTGGTTGCTCTACATAAGGATTACAAATACATTCAACAATCATCGTATGGCAGGGGTAGACGAGCCCGAGGGGAGAGAGGATGAATTCAATTTTTACCGAGGAGAACCTGCTGGCATTCACTATGGCTGCGCGCTACAGCAGTTTTAGCAAGGCCGCCGAAGAGTTGGGTTTAACCACCTCCGCCATCAGCTACACCATCAAGCGAATGGAAACAGGGCTCGACGTGGTGCTGTTTACCCGCAATACCCGCAGCATTGAGCTGACCGAGTCCGGGCGCTATTTCTTCCGTAAGGCGACCGACCTGCTAAACGACTTCCACGCCATCAAGCGCAGTATTGATACCATCGCTCAGGGCATTGAGGCGCGAGTGCGCATCTGCATTAACCAGTTGCTCTACACCCCGCTGCATACCGCTCGGCTGCTGCAGGCCCTCAAAAAGCAGTTTCCAACCTGCCAGATAACCGTGACCACCGAAGTGTATAACGGCGTCTGGGATTCCATTATTAATAACCAGGCCAACATCGCCATTGGCGCACCGGACACATTACTGGACGGCGGCGGGATTGATTACACCGAGATAGGGGCGATCCGTTGGTCGTTTGCCATTGCCCCGGATCACCCGCTGGCGTTTATGCCTGAACCTATTTCAGAAAGTCAGCTACGGTTGTACCCAAACATCATGGTCGAAGACACCGCGCATACCATTAACAAGAAGGTCGGCTGGCTGCTGCATGGGCAGGAGTCCATTCTGGTCCCCGATTTTAATACCAAATGTCAGTGCCAGATCCTCGGCGAAGGTATTGGCTTTTTGCCGGACTACATGGTCCGTGAGGCAATGGAGAAGTCGCTGCTGGTGACGCGTCAGATCCATAACCCGCGCCAGGATTCACGCATGCTGCTGGCAACCCAGCACTCGGCAACTGGCCGGGTCACTCAGTGGATTAAAAAGGAGTTTGGTCCACACGGGGTTCTGACGGGGATTTATCAGGATCTGCTGCATCGGGAATAAGATGCCGGATGACGGCTGCACCGATCCGGCCTACAACTGCGCATATCAGGCGCGGATATCGTCGTACTCGCGAGTTTTATCAAACTCATGTTTGGCAAATGGGCACAGTGGAATAACCTTGCGGTTTTCGGCGCGCATTTTCTCCACCACCTTTGCCACCAGCAGTTTACCCACGCCCTGACCTTTCAGGCTGGGGTCGACATCAGTATGTTCAATAATGCTCAAATGCTCGCCGGTCGGCACGAAAACAATCTCAGCCACCTGGTTGCCCTGTGCATCATTCACATAAAATTTGTTATGGCCTGCAAGAATTTCCATGGTTCCCTCACTTATTTCTGACGGTATTTCAGCGCACCGCTTGGGCAGGTATCGATAACCCTGATAACCGTGGCTACATCAACTTCATCCGGAATAATCCACGGTTTACGCTTGAGGTTGAACAGCTTCGCGCTGCCGCGCACACAGTTTCCCGAGTGCTGGCACATTGCCGTATTGAAATAGACGTCGATCTTCTCACCGGTATAGGCCCGGTAGCCTGCATCCAGTAGTTGCTTATCCATGACATTGCCTCAGTTATTTTTATTGTACCGAGTCTAATCATAGTCCGATGCAGGGTTGAAGGATGTAACAGGCGGCACAAATTGTCTCATGCCGCCTGAGGGTCATTATTTTGCGTCTTCAGACTCGAACGTTCTTTCCGGCAGCATCGTCAGCATGGCCGGCGTGGGCGGCGGCAACCGGTTATCGGCAATGTGCTTGTCCACATCGACATGACTGATTTCACCATTCTCATGGTGGTGTACCGTCAGTACCCTGGCTTTGTTGAGCTCTGTTACCAGTTCCGGGGTAATACGCATGCTTTCCGCCAGCTCATGATGTTCAAGCCCAGGCCTGCGGTTGCGTCGTTCCACCCGAAAACGGTACTGGTTGTACTTCGCCCAGCCAATCAGCACCAGTCCGTTGATTAAGGCGACCAATATGTAAAAGGTCACCGTATCCAGGGTGGTGAAAAACGGCCGCACGCCCATATACGGCGAGTGTGCCAGCGCGTTAATCAGCCCCTTATAAATCAGGTACAGAAACCCAATCCACGCAATTAGCGTCAACAGCACGTCTATTATGCGTGGCAGGAGACGCCGTTCGGTAAAAATCAGCGGCTGGCTCATGGTTCGATCCTCCCTATCCCACGGTCAGGACTCACCCAGCGCGCCCGACCGCGTTTGCGTTTGCGTTTGAGCATCACTTTGGGGAACGCCACCAGCGTAGTAAACAGGCTCAGCATCCAGTACACCACCGGGAACCAGATAATCCAGAACAACGAGGCGCCAATGCCTTTTTCATAGCGTCGTTCAATCATCAGGCTCACGGCAAACTGCAGCAAACAGACTACGCCGAGGATGAGTCCGGTAAAGGCTGGCGGGAACAGATGCTGCACATATAACGAGTCAGGCATCGGCATGATCAGCCCTAACACGAACAACAGGATGCTGACCGCATAGGCAAACGACCAGGCGGTCGAAAAACAGAACTCAAGGAACAGCGGCCACATGCGACGGAATTCCCACGACCACAGGCGGCGCATGTTAACAATAAACACCTCGGCCCCACCCTGCGCCCAGCGCAGACGCTGTTTCCACAACCCTCTTAAGGTTTCAGGCATCAGGATCCAGCACAGCGCCCGCGGTTCAAAGAATACCGACCAGTGGCGCAACTGCAGCTTCCAGCTGATGTCGATATCTTCGGTGATCATGTCCGGACTCCAGTACCCCACCTCCGCCAGCGCACGACGACGAAACGCCGCAATCACGCCGGAGACGGTAAAGATCTGCCCGTAGACTCGCTGGGTACGCTTAATCAGGCCGATGATTGAGGAGAACTCGCCGACCTGCACGCGGCCAATCAACGTGGAACGGGTACGGATACGCGGGTTCCCGGTTACCGCCCCCACGCGCGGGAACTGGATCAGCGGAGCGACAATATACGCCACCGCATCACGGTCCAGTAACGCATCACCATCGATGCACACCAGATAATCGCTACGCGCTGCGGCAGCACCTGTTTTGAGCGCCAGGGCTTTCCCCTGGTTCTCAGCTAAATGAATCACCCGCAGGCTCGGATACTCCGTTGCCAACTGTTCCAGCACGTCGTGCGTGTCGTCCGTCGAACCGTCGTTGATGGCGATAACTTCAATATTTTTATAACGCTGTGCCAGCGCGGCACCAATGGTTTCGCGCGCGTTGATCCCCTCGTTGTAGCAAGGGATCAAAATCGAAACCAGCGGATTTCCCTCCAGCGTCGGTGGCGGTGTATCGTCTCCCCATTTCCAGTGACGCTCACGGTAAAACCAGAAGTACACCCCACCACTTATCCACAAAGCAGACATGAACAAGGGCCAGAAGAAGACAAAGTTCAGCATCACTTCACCCGTAAAGATGACAGCCACGCCAAACGGCAGGCTGAACATCAGGCAAAGTATCAGGAAAGCAATAATGCGATCGGTCATTTTTGCGGGTACCAATATGATGAGAACGTCGAGCGAATCTCTGACATCTCGGGTTTGTCGCTGATGAAATCATCCGGGTAATAACCGTAGTTACCAGCACCGCTTAATTTAAGCTGGCGCATCCATTCGGCTATCTGTTTACCGCTGATTTCGGCCTGTTCACCGGATTTACGCCAGTCGCGTGCCTGCAGCTCAAACACGGTCTTATCCAGCGCGCCTGGGGTCTGCGCAACGGCATTCACCAATCTGTCGAGCCAGGCATTGGCATCATTGGCTGGAATATTCTCCATCAATGGCATCGCCATCGGTGCAGTCCAGTCATAGGTATTGAGGAAGTCATTCAGGTTTTGTGCGAACCAGGCTTCACTTTCTGGCTCCAGTACCGGCATGGCGTAAATATTGCGCGCCGTTTGTACCTGCGGGCCGCGAATATTACGCACCGAACGCGTCAGCTGCTGGGTAAAGTCGATCAGCATTTTACTTTTCAGACGAGTCCAGCGTTCAAATGCCTGCGGATCGTTACGGATTTTCTCAATGCTGTCCGGTAGGCCCGCAGCGCGGTAGGCGGCTAACGCATCCGGCGAGGCATCTTCGAAGTCCGTCAGGAATGCATCATCATGGAATAATATGCCTTTGAAGCTGGCATGCTTCGCCAGGTCTTCATAGATCTCGGTAATGCGTTGACGCGCTTCGCTACTCCAGGGAGACAGACGCACATACTGTTCGTGGTTAATCGCACTGCGTCCGGTTTTCGGATCCCATGCGGTGACGCGTGGGATAGACGCGTCGAGATCGAACGCCAACACCGGCATCCAGGCATAAACCGTCACGCCAGCACGCGTTTGTAATTGCCAGGAGATGTAATTAAAGAGATCGGCACGCATCGGCAGCCAACGGTTAGGGAAATAGAGTTCGCGAATATTCCCGTCGCCTTTGGGGTCGGCATATGCCTGCAGGAAGACATGTGAAATGCGCATGTCGTAAACACGCTGGATCAGCTTATCAATGTTTCTCTTCTGCTGGGCAGGATCTTTGTCATACACGTAATCCAGATCGACATGCATCACGCGCATGGTCTGTGGTTCACGCACCTGCGCGACCTGACTGGCAAAACGCTTAAGAGAAGGGTTATCTGAGATCAGCACACGCGGAATATCATCAAGAAACGCCGCATTCGCCAGCCCTTCATTGAGCGTAAACGCCATCTTATAACCATGCTCTTTGGCCAAATTTAACGTCGTACCGTTAGCAGCACCGTACGGCCACACCCATGCGCGCGGCGATTTCCCGGTTACAGCTTTAATTTTGTTGGTGATCAAAGAGATATCGGTATTTATGCGGCGATTGTACTGCTCGTCCGTTTCATATGTACCGGTTTTTTTGTCATACAGACGGTTAGCCACCGCCGGTTCTTTACTGCCTTGCGGGTTCGCCTCAGCGCCGAAATGCGAGTTCCAGGTGTGCGCCCCGACCTCCACCAGCGGTGACTTGCCCATTTCCTCAACCATTTTCCAGGTGGCGAATTTGTCTCGGGCCGTCATCAGGCCGCCAAAATCCACTTTTTTGTTGGCGGGGGCATCCACCCAGCTTCCCACCGGCGCCCATAGCGCAGGCCAGTTGTAGGCTTTTAGCAGCGGCCAGACGCGGGTATAAAAGCTGCTATAACCGTCATCAAAGGTAAGTAACACGGCTTTTTCAGGCAGCACGATTTTGCCGTCATGGGCGTCGAGAATTTGCTGCACGCTGATCGGGTTATAGCCGTTGTCACGCAGCCAGCCTATCTGATCGCTCAGCGCACTGGTGCGCACAGAGAGATAGCGTTGATCCGCTGCGCCATCTTCTACATCGTGATAGCCCAGCACCAGGAAACTATTTTTTGGCCACGGATGGTCCGCCGTAAGCTCTGTTCTCTCTCCTGGAGGAACATAGCGAGGCGTCGTATTGTGCGCGCTACTGCACGCGGTGATCATCAACCAGCCAGCGATAAGTGCGCTAAGCCACAGGCATCTTTTCAGCATGTTCTATCCTTAAAACCTAACATTCAAATCGAAAGCGAGGGAGATATTCCGCTCACGTTTACCGTCGTAGGGGCGTTTATCCCACATCAGCATCACCCCGCCATCCACGACGTTATTCCATTTAAGCCGCTGTCCATACCCTAACTGAACTATCGCACCGCCATCTGCGCCTTGCTGCCAGTAGTTACCCACACCGCCGACGCCTTGTTGCGTCCAGACCGTGTCATAATGTCGGTAAAGGACCTGCTCCGCGCTCAAGCCGGGTACCACAGAGAAATCGCTTTTGGGGTTGTAATACGGCACATTTTCTTTGGTGTTAGTACTGCCACCGATACCCGGCGTGAAGTCCAACGTGAATCGCGGCGTCGTCCACAGGCGCTCTTTTCCGCTAAGCCCGTATTCGATGCGATCGTTACCATCAGAGAAATGTGATGCGGCAAACGACAATTGATACTCTCGTCGTTCGTTTTGATACCAGCGGACAAACACATCTCCGCCGTTGGCGTACACGCCGCTACGCAATGCGCGCAGGGGAGTATTACGCGAAAGGCGCTCTGCCGAACCGCCGACACGCCAGTTATCGTTGAAATCATGCCAGCCAGAAAGACGGCCACCTATTTTCTGACCATCGCCATAATTACGGCCTGAAACTTCCATTTCAGCCCAGTAGTCACGGGAGGTCCATTCTGCACCGGCAGCCAGATCGCGGCTGATGCCTTTACCTTCTTCAAATTCACCGGTGGCAAAGTTGAATCCGGTAAACAGTCGCCAGTTGTCATTGATTGGCGGGCTGTAAATGGCGGTATTAATGTTGAAGTCATTCTTACCGCTGACTGGGCTATCAGAGGAGATCCCCTGCGTGCCGCTGATCCGCAGTTCAGACATCTTATGCACATCGCGGATGCGAGCAAGGCGCAGCGTCGCTTCATCATCCGGACTACGGACGATGGCGTCATCAGTCAATTCATCGGCCTGCTTCCATTCCTGAAGATCCAGCGCCACGTAAGCCTGCTGACGTTCCAGTTCCAGGTTACTTGGCTCGATCACTTCCGCAAGCTTCAGCTCTTTTTCGGCTGTGCGCGGTAAACCGCGGGCTTCAAGTACGGAAGAATAGAGTATGCGCAGCCCCTGATTACCCGAGCCTGTGCGCGCCAGATGCTCCGTCAACTTTTCGGCTTCGGGCAGTTCGTTGGCGGCAATATGGTATTGCGCGAGCAACGTCTGGGCAAGCAGCCAGTTATCATTAGGCTGCGGCGTAGGCGAACCATAGATCCGTCGCAGATACGGGCTGTCTTTGATCAATCCATCGACCTGTTTTTTGGCATCAACAAAGTTTTCATTATCGATATGCGCATAGAACAGATCCTGCTGATCCTCAGGACTCAGCGGTGTAACGGGTATCGCTCCGTTCGGATAGTAGATACTCATCAGCATGGCTTCGGTTTTTTCCGGCTGACGTTCGCTTAACCACGCGGAAGCTACCCACCGTTTTGCATAGTTGGGGATTTCACCTTCGGCTGACAGTGACTCGTATTCCGTAATGACTTCAGCAGTACGTTTGCGTACCAGCTAGGCTCCCATGCGGTCAATTCTTGCCCGGCGCACATCGCTCTGGGCTGCGGGATCGTCTTTCCAGGCAGTAAGCAGTTGGTCATAGCGGGCAAGGGCTTTATCTGCCACAAGAAAACGTTCTTCTTCATTGCGCGCGGTAGTATACGAGGAGCGCACCTTTTCGGCTGCGGCATCAAGCGCAAGGCGACGCTTAACCGGATCGGAGGTGGGAACCTCTTCCGTCAGTTCCAGCGCAGGTTCGGCAATGCGGTTGGCTGCCAATGCAGACAATAGTGTAGATTTCGCATTTTTGTTGCCCGGGTCGACATCAACCGCCTGACTGGCGACCAGTAACGCATCCCAGTTTTTATTCTGCGAATGATACACGTAGGCAAGCAAAGCATCGGAATCGGCCCCCGGATGCGCTCGCGCCCATTTATTCGCCTCGGTCAAAGCTTGTTGATTGTAACGGGCATCAGCCAGCGTCATTATCCAACCGGTACGGACATCAGCGTTATCAGGTTCTTCCTGCAATACGCTTTCCCAGATAGCTAACGAATCATCCCAGCTTTTCTGATTGCGATACGCACGTGCCGCAGCAACTTTACCGCGTGCAGGTACATCCATCTTCCCGCGATACTGCTGCCAGATAGCAATCGTTGCTTTGTCGTTGTTATCGACCCAACTGGAGACTTGCAGCCAGTCAGCAACCTGATTAGGCGTGAGCGCGCTTTTCTTTCCCTGATCCTCAAGGTAGCGCAATAGCGGCGCGCTATTCCCGCCCCGAGCTTCAATAATCAATGCATCATAATCTGATACTGCCGCAGAGAGTTGCATGGGGAAAAGAACACTGGCCGTAAATAAACAACTTACAGACTTAAAGCGTTTAATGAATTTGGCATGTCGACGCATACTGAACATATCTTCCCTTATATCTTACACCAGAGTAAAAATAAGCATTATCAATAGGTTATCATCACTCCTTGACGCTTGCCGACCATGTAAAAAAACAGTGCCGCTTATTTAGCAATGTGGTTGTAACCCATTTAATTCATTCGTCTTATTGACGATCTGAGCCTCATCGTCTACTACAAAGAAGAGACTAAAAGCTCATGAATTTTAACACTACGCGAACACGGTTGCTACGCGATAGGAAAGCTCTTAAGCAAAAAAAGTATTTTAGACTAAGTTATCCTAATACTCTTGGGATTGAATTCTGGATTTAGATCAATTTTGCCGGCTAAACCTTGCAACAGAGTTTCTTAATTGCCAATAAATATAAGACCATTGCGTAACTGTTTGCATGTTAACTATTTTAAATCTTAGATAGAGAAATATCTGAGAAGCCATCACCGTTCAGCATGCCAATCGTACGAATGCGCCGACTTCGGTCAGGTCAACGCGGCGTATTATGAATGACGGTAGAATACGAACAGGCAGATTAATTTCCTGTTAATTTGTTATTTGCAGTGTACGCTAATGGTTAAAATACAGCGCGCCAATATTAAACTCGCCACTATAAAAAGAAAAGTATTTTTGTGACATCATCTATTTAAACATTCGACATCGTTAGACAACCCCAGCTCTGCATAATGTAAAAACATCCAGTTAACTGCGCAATGAACAGCTCTTGAATTTTCCCACCAAATACATATATTACGCATCCCGTTCAGTACATGGAATAACCTTTGATTTTTTTAATTGATATTGGAGTTACGAATGTCAAATAAGAAAATTTCGCGGAGCAATGGGGCAACAGGCCCCGTTAATAAGGTTGTCGCATGGTCAACAATCGCTTTGCAGGCCCTGTATCCTGCCCTTCTCAGCTTCACGCCAACCGTCAGCCATGCATCAGCCGTCAAGGCATCACAGGTCGCCGCCGAACAGCAAGAACTACGCGGCCTGTCTTCCCTCGCCGCGCAGGCTGGCAGAAGCCTTGAAAACGGCCATGCGGGCAGTTTTGCTGCCAATACCGTCTCAGCGCAGGCAACGAAGGAGGTGGTAGAGTGGCTGCAGCAATACGGTAATGCGCGTATTCAACTCAATGTCGATGACGCTTTCTCGTTGAAAGATTCGGCGTTCGATTTCCTTTATCCGTGGATGGATACAAAGCAGCATGTTTTATTTAGCCAGACATCGCTTCACCGTACCGATGACAGAACCCAAACTAATATTGGTATGGGTTATCGCTACTTCACTCAGGATAATTCAATGCTGGGTGCGAACGTATTTTATGACTACGATTTAAGTCGTCATCACGCACGTATGGGTGCAGGCGTTGAGTACTGGCGAGATTATTTACATGCCGGTGCGAATGCTTATTTCAGATTATCAAAATGGAAGGATTCCCACGATCTGGATGATTATCAGGAACGTCCGGCGGATGGCTGGGATATCTATACCGAAGGTTGGTTGCCGTCGTATCCGCAACTGGGCGCATCGCTTAAATATGAAAAGTATTACGGCAAGAATGTCGGCCTCTTTGGCAGCGATCACCTGCAGGAAAATCCATACGCCTTTACGGGCGGGATCAGCTACACGCCTGTTCCGCTGGTTACACTTTCTGCTGAACACAAGCAGGGGGAGAGCAATACGCATGATTCACGATTCGGCATTGAGATTAACTATCGCCCCGGTATTCCGCTTGCGAAGCAACTGGACGGCGACAACGTAGCGGTGATGCGAGAAGTTCAGCACGGGCGCTACGATTTTGTCGAACGTAATAACAATATTGTTCTGGAATACCGCAAAAAATCGGTACTGAAGATCCGTCTGCCTGAGAGCGTGCAGGGGGAAAGCGGCGCCGTTATTCCTGTGGCTATTTCGCTGGATAAATCCCGCTGGGGCATTCAGTCGGTAGAGTGGAACGATAGCGCATTTGCCGCCGCTGGCGGGCGCATTTCCGGTAGCGGCACGTCATGGCAACTGACGTTGCCAGCATATACACCAGGCGGTACCAATCACTGGCAGATCGGCGCAACAGCACGAGATGTTAAAGGAAACGTCTCTAACTATGCGGTGATGAACGTGACTGTGACGGGGAGTTCAGCCACTGTCGGCACAATGGATTTTACATTGAACGGCGAGCATCAACCGATCATCGCGGCTGACGGGCAGTCGCAGCATCCGGTTACACTGGTACTAAAAGATGCCAATGGTAAACCGTTAACAGGGCTTGCCCATGACATTGAGCTGTCTTTGGCATTTACGCCTGACGCACAGCGAAACCATGAGCGTTCGGCGCAAGCACCCAAGCTCGGTGAAGTACAGGAAACCCGCTCAGGGGTGTATACCGCGACGCTGACGCCAGGTTTAACTGCGGGTACGGTACGCATCACCGCTAAAGTACTGGGTAAAACAGAAACCCTGACGGTTAAGCTGAAGGCAGTTTCCGCCGAGGCGGCAAAATCGACATTGACGGTAACACCCATTGAACAGGTCGTTGGATATCCTGTTAGCCTAATACTAGAGGCAAAAGATAAAAACGGGAACGCCATCACCAGTGATGATAGCTTACGTTTTTATGTGGTTTCAGCCAGTGGCGAGGTCCGTTTTACTTCCGTAGAAGAGAAAGACGGCGTGTATACCGCTAAGGCAATATCCGAACTGGCTCAGGCGACGCGCATCGGTGTGACATCACAAAAACACGATTTCTCCGGGTTGGAAAAATCGGTGAACTGGATTGCCGACAAAACGCAGCCGGTAATTCAGGTCTTTACCCTGACCAGAGATAATGCATTGGCAGATGGCAAGCAGAGCAACCTTGCGAGAGTTGTCCTGACCGACCGTTATGGCAACGCACTTTCCGGATACACGGTCACACTGGCATTACCACCCCAGGTAAAGGTTGCGAATGGGGATAACGTTGCAACGACCGATGCCAGAGGGGAAGCAACATTCTCGCTGATCGGTTCAACGCCGGGAACCTATGAGGTTACGCTGAACGTGGGGAACATCAGCTCATCGCTGAGCGTGACATTTGCCTCTGCAATGACGGGCGCAACATTGTCACTGGCAGCTAAAGACAATGGCATAGTAACCAATATTGCAGCAAACGGTCGCGATGGCGCCACGCTTGAGGTCACGCTCAACAATACCGCCGCGTCGGTTGAAGGACAGAAAGTGGAGCTTATCGTAACGCCACAAGGGCTCGTGTACCCGGACAAAATCACCACCAATAAAGACGGTTATGCCACGGTGACGTTAACCACGGTTAAGGCGGGTCATTACACCGTCAAAGCGAGGGTTACAGATGGGCAGCACAGTGTTGAGTCCTCGTCCGTTGAACTGGAATTTGTACCTGATATTAACAGCGCTGTGCTGAATTTGACCGCGCCAGCAGAAAGCATCGTGGCGAACCCATCAGCTGCGCATGAAATTCAGGTACAGGTTGTGGACGAGCAGAATAATCCGTTTAGCGGAGACGTGCGCCTGACCAGCAACCCAACCAGTGGCTTGCAACTGAAGCAATCTGTGCTGACGTTGAATGAAAAGGGAATGGCATCAACAACCTTTATTGCCTCTGAGGCCGGAAAATATCAATTGCAGGCAACCTTCGTAAAAGACAATCGGCCCGTTACGACCAGTAAGGCCATTGAGGTGTTATCGGATCTGCAAAATGCATCGCTGGCGATCAAGCCATCAACGGCGTCGGCGGTGGTAAGTGACGTGGACAACGTGACGTTTACCCTGCATCTGACCGATACGTCAGGGAACAGCGTCAGCAATCGTAAACTGAAAATCACGGCCACAGGTCCATCGTCACGCGATCCCCTGGTGATTGACAATAAGCTTGTCACCACCGATGAAACCGGTACTGCGACCGTGAATGTCCACGGCCATAAGGCGGGTCGTTACACGCTAACCGCCATACTGGATGAACACGGAAGTCGTGTTTCGGCTAATACTTCGTTGACGCTGAATGCTGATGCCCAGAATCCGGTACTCACTCTGGAGCAAGATCCTGGCTATGCCGTTGCCAACCTTGAGCCGGTGGGCTTTATGGCCCGACTGCGGGATAAATTCGGTAACCCGTTAAACGGCAGTGTCGAATTTAGCGCGGGCAGCAAAGCCCACCCCGGCAGCGGAACCTTTACGATGACGCCGGATAAAGCCAGCTTTAAGTTAGGGAACGCCTACTCTGAACTGAGAACGGATACCGCAGGTGAAAGTTGGGTGAAGGTAAAGGCAACGACGGGAACGCAAACCCTGGAAAAAGAGCTAGCCGTCTGGGTGGTTGAGAACCATAAACCGAATTCCTGATTCGGGATATAACAGGAGATAGTCACGTTTGCAGCGGCTATCTCCCCTTCTTTCTTTATGTTTGAGTTTATATATAAAAATCATTCGATTAAGTGCGAACCCTTTTTATATATTCACTCAGAGAAATCACGGCAAATGCTGTGCAGTAATCAATATTCTACGGCGCAGTTAAAAATTATGTGAAGTGAATTGCCAAATGCCTGCCGTACAGATTATGCAGCAAATTTCGTTAGCCACGATTAAAAATCTACATGCAGTATTGTGAAGGGTTTTGAGTAGACCACTAACAAAAAAGCGTTGGAGCGGGCGAAGGGAATCGAAACTCTGTTTCATTTTTCCATAACGCGACGGTCATAGAATCAACATAGTAACTATTATTGATACTTGATTGCGAGATTTTAGAGGATCAATCTCATGACAATCAAGGGCCAGGAGTATCTTTATCTTTCACCGGACGGCGTTTGGCAGTTTCAAATCTACGTTCCTGCTTACATGCGCCACATGTTCGGCGGGAAGCGCCTCTACCGGAAAAGCACTGGTACAAGAGACATTTACAAGGCTCGACACTTCCGCAATAACATGCTGGTAGAGTGGAACAACCTGAAAGAACAATTCAAGCCAGATACAGAGGACAGGCGCATCCAGCTTGCGATCACTTCCCTGCACTCACAGATCCGCAAGAATAAAAACAAACCCCTGATTGAGGAGCGAGCCAGTTCTATTCCTCATCTGTGCCTATTACGTGACGAATACGCCACTGCTTACCGGGATCGGCGTTCACTGTCCACACTGAGCAAATCGGCGCGAGCCGTGGAGGTTTTTCTCCAGAGTATCGGGAAAGTTGATATCAGTTTGGATCAGATAGGACGGCGGCTGGTTACGGATTTCATCGAAGAACAGCAGAAACGCGGCGTAGCAGGGCAGACGCTGCAAAACTGGTTAACGTCACTGGGAAGCCTCTATGAGTTTGCCAAACGTCGCTACGACGCTATAGCGCCGCTTAATCCGTTTCACGGCATGAACCTCGAAGCACGGCGCACTATTGAGAGCTACCAGCCGTTTGAATGGCATCAACTATCTACCCTGCTCAACGAAGCAGACGAAGAACTACGAGCCGTCATTCTGATCGGTTTGTTCTCTGGTGCAAGGCTGGACGAAATCGCCAGCTTGAAAAAATCAGATGTTGTTATAGTGGAAGGGATACAGACTTTCTTCATTAGCAAATCGAAAACGAAAGCAGGGGTTAGGCACATACCGATCCACGCTTTTCTGATCGGTATGGTGGATTATTATCTGAGTTTGAACACTGGAGATTACCTGTTACCACAGGCTAACAAGATTGAACGCAAAGACGGGAAAAAGGGGCCGTTCTATTCCCAGGCATTCACCCGCTTACGGCGTCGCGTAGTGCCTATGGCTACAGATCGCCAATGCTTTCACAGTTTGAGGGGGCATTTTATCACGTGTCTTGACCGTGCCGGAGTACCCGAACAGCGTATAGGCTACATCACGGGGCACTCTTCCCAAGCCGCAGCCACAGAAGCATTCAAGACATACAGCGCGGGGTGTTCCATGAAAGAATTGTCCGACTATGTGGAAATGGTGGATTATCCAGAGATCATCTTCCCTGAAACGGAAAAAGGGGCGTAAGCCCCTTATTTATAAACAAATTGATTAGATTAATAAGCTATTGTTTATGAATAATACACGCTAATTCTTGCTTTACGAACAAAGCAAGATTAAAACAGTAACAAAAAAGCATCAAAGTCATAACACTAAAACCAAAAAAACCCACTAAATTCAGTAGGTTACACACTTAAATAACAGAAACCATTATTGATTTTTTGTTACAAAGACCACATTATGAATGAACCTATGTAGAAATTTAAGGTGTTTGTTATGGATACTACATTCATTGCTGAACCTATAGTAAGCATTGACGAAAAGTTGTTGGGCGTTGAGCTTCTCACTCGCTTCATTTCCCCAGATGGACGCCCCCTTCATCCTGAGTTCGTAATTTCATCTTGGGATTTAGATAGGAAACGGCTTTTCCTATACGAACAATGCGGAAACATTGCCAGTATGCAAAAGTGGTTCGAACGAAAGAATCTATTTTGTACACTGAACATTGATCAGCAAATGGCTTTTCTGATACGTCATGACTACATACTTAGACAAACTTTCGAATCGATGCCATTCATCAAACTTGAGCTTTCTGAGAATTTCCTAGGTTTAGATAAAGGATTAAAAAACCCCTTGTTAAAGGCACTGAGCCAGGGTGTAAATGGGCTATGGCTCGATGACCTTGGCGCAGGAAACGCGAATGTAGTTAGTTTGATGGAAGGATACTTTGAGGTTGTAAAAGTAGATCGCTGCTTCTTTAATCAGCAGGTGCAGAAACCAACCTTCTACCCGCTGATTGCTTCCATTCAAAAACACTGCGGCAAAGTTATTATCGAAGGGATTGAGAATCGAGAACATTTGGGAATACTGCGTGAGGTGGGGATTTGGGGATTACAGGGGTATCTTATTAAATCTGTCCCTTTTAAAAATGTGGATTCATTGCTGTAGTGTTGAAACCATCAAAGGGGCTTACGCCCCTTTGATGTATCACCCACCTGTAGACGATTGACCGGACGACATTTGCAGCGTTAGCGACTGAGCAAAGCTGGCTTGAGAAGCTCTCGCCTGGAAATCAATGTAATCGCTTAATCTTGAGCTATCGCTGGCGATAGTGAGCGGTACGGATGCCTCAAGATTTAGATTGAATGTAGGATTCACCGTGTACACTGGCGCATTGCCGCTGCTGAGTGACATTGCGGAACCACGAAGAGAATCACCATTTAGGCTGTATTGATTTGCCGCTGTTCCAGCATTACCGCCACCAACGCCCAACCAATCCATGATAGCTGGCCCCACTGAACGAGTATTGAAGCCCGTCTTATCCTGAATCCAATCCGCTGTAGCATTCGCAGAACCACCCACAGCACCATCGTAGAGGGCCTGGGCCGCTGGCTTATCGCTATTAGTGAACCACTGAGGGAAACGGGAGCGAAGCCCTTCATTCAGATCAGACACTACGCCGGAAATCTCACCAACAAAGCCCGTCACCTGTTTAGCCAGATCTCCTAATCCCTCTCCAAGCATTCCAGCCGATTCGGTGATAACTTGCGTGTTTTTAACAAGCTCGTCGCCACCGTCAGCGAAGCCTTTCATAAAGCCAGTGAATAGACTGTTATCAACACCATTCACCAGATTACCCATTGCAACGGACAGATCGCCGTAAGCGTAGGCTTGTTTGATCTGCTCGTCGTCCAGCGTCTGACCGCTATCAACCAGCTTTTTCAGAGTCGAAATAAATTGTTCACCGTTATTCTTGAAGAGATCGAGGTAATGAGCGCCATCGTCGAAAATGTTTTCCAGAAGGTGGGACAGTTCACCGTCAGAGTATCCGCGTCTTTGCCCTTCGTTAACACTGGCCTGGAGGAAGTCCAGAGGGTTGTCTTCGTATTGTGAAAGCTGCGACTTGTTCCAACCAAACTTGTTGAGGATTTCTTCAATGTTAGAGTTGCCCCCCTTCCATTTACCACTCTTCTGATCGAATTGGCTGTTCATCAGAGTTTCACTGATTTTCTCGCGCGTATCTTTCCCGAAGCCGTCAGTGATTTTGTCCACGCTGGCACTGTCTACGCCGTGTTGCTGTCCCCAGGCGACAATCGCCTTAACAGCATTAGGATTCAGTTTGGTACGTTCGGACATACGGACAAGTTCCAGATTCTCATTCCCTTTGTCACGGATACGAGACAGGATGCCAGCGCCCCCCGCAAGGGCAGCAGTAGCACCAATAAAACCAGCACCGCCGCCGATCACATTCAGCCCCTTCTCTTTGATACCAGCCGCCGCGCCTTTGTAATCCGTTCTCTTCGCTTGACGCTGTGCAATCGCTTGTTGCTGTGTGCTGGCAGTGATACGGGCTTGTAATGCAGCCTCACGGCGTAAATCGGTAATACGTTCACGAATGGTAAAATTCATTCTCTGAGAAGAGATAACCCCTTTACGGAATTGTTCAGTTTGTTCCTGAATGAACTTTAAAGCCTCGTATTGTTTTGCAGGGTCTACGCCGTATTTTCCAGCAATTCCGCGAAGCTGTAAGCCAGCAGATTTAAATTTGATGTCTGCTGTTTCATTACGTTTAGCTATTTTGGCTTGTTCCCTTGCCTGAGTTTTAGCGGCTTTATCTGCAATACGTTGTTGTTTAGATTCTGACGATTTAACAGCGTTTTTTAGTTTAGCATCATCGGAAAGGGCTTCCGCTCTTCGCTGATTCTGTTTAAATGTCTTAAATCTAATTTTAGGATCTTGTAGTTTAGCAAAGTATTTCTGTAAGTCAGCAGCCGCCTTTTTAGCTTCTGCCATACTCGCTTTATCCACATTAAACGTAATGACATTGCTTATTTTAGAAACGTTCAG
>NZ_JADABY010000036.1 GCF_015672735.1 Citrobacter sp. Res13-Sevr-PEB04-36
CGACTCCGACAGCGACTCGGACTCTGACAGCGATTCAGACTCCGACAGCGACTCTGACTCCGACAGCGATTCCGACTCCGACAGCGACTCTGACTCCGACAGCGATTCCGACTCCGATAGCGACTCGGACTCCGACAGCGACTCGGATTCTGACAGTGATTCCGACTCCGACAGTGACTCTGATTCCGACAGCGATTCAGACTCCGACAGCGATTCAGACTCCGACAGCGATTCAGACTCTGACAGCGATTCAGACTCCGACAGTGACTCTGACTCCGACAGCGATTCAGACTCTGACAGCGATTCAGACTCCGACAGTGATTCAGACTCGGACAGTGATTCAGACTCCGACAGTGATTCAGACTCGGACAGCGACTCGGATTCTGACAGCGATTCCGACTCCGACAGCGACTCGGACTCCGACAGCGACTCGGACTCCGACAGTGACTCGGATTCTGACAGCGATTCCGACTCTGACAGTGACTCTGATTCCGACAGCGACTCTGATTCTGACAGCGACTCGGACTCCGACAGCGATTCAGACTCCGACAGTGACTCTGATTCTGACAGCGATTCGGACTCCGACAGCGATTCAGATTCTGACAGTGATTCAGACTCCGACAGCGATTCAGACTCTGACAGCGACTCGGACTCAGACAGCGATTCAGACTCGGACAGCGATTCCGACTCCGACAGCGACTCTGACTCCGACAGTGACTCTGATTCCGACAGCGACTCGGACTCAGACAGCGATTCAGACTCGGACAGCGATTCCGACTCCGACAGTGACTCTGATTCCGACAGTGACTCTGATTCCGACAGCGACTCGGACTCCGACAGCGACTCGGATTCTGACAGCGATTCCGACTCTGACAGCGACTCTGACTCCGACAGCGACTCTGACTCCGACAGCGATTCAGACTCCGACAGCGATTCCGACGCTGACAGCGACTCTGATTCTGACAGCGACTCAGACTCCGACAGCGATTCAGACTCGGACAGCGACTCGGATTCTGACAGCGATTCCGACTCTGACAGTGACTCTGATTCCGACAGTGACTCTGATTCCGACAGCGACTCTGACTCTGACAGCGATTCCGACTCTGACAGTGATTCCGACTCCGACAGCGATTCAGATTCTGACAGCGATTCCGACAGCGACTCTGACTCCGACAGTGACTCGGATTCTGACAGCGATTCCGACTCTGACAGCGACTCTGACTCCGACAGCGATTCAGACTCCGACAGTGACTCGGACTCCGACAGCGACTCGGATTCTGACAGTGATTCAGACTCCGACAGCGACGCCGATTCTGACAGTGACTCTGATTCCGACAGCGATTCCGACTCCGACTCCGACTCCGACAGCGACTCTGACTCTGACTCTGACTCTGACTCTGACAGTGACTCCGACAGCGATGCGGATTCCGATGTCGACGCCGATAAGCCCATTTATCTGGAGGTTGACTTTAAGGTATCGGGGACCTCAAAAGTCACCGAAATCAACGGAGGGGGCGGAAGCGACAACGGCTATGACGTTGATGAAAACGGTAAGATTGTCTCTGTCGGTAAAAACGTTGTGCTGTGGATCACTCAGGGCGATATTGAAGCCGGACGCATTTCCGATCAGATTCCTGCCGATCAAATTAAGGTTTACTCCAACGGCAACCCATCCGGTTCTGAAAGTAAAAGCGACGTGTTCCTGCTGCATGAGGGTAGCGGCTACTGGCAGGATGGTAACTTCCGGACCATGGACTCCGTAAGAGGGAACACCACCTCAGCTAGCGGCCCCAACGGGGATGCCCGAGATACGATATACGTGCAGGATGATGGTAAGGGATGGAGTGCGAACAAGGGCCCGGCTAACGTTAACGGCAATATAAACTATGTCGATAATGTCTCCGTGACGATAAACGGTCATACGGTCGTTCAGGGCTCTAACTCCATCTCTGACGTAACGTCATCTAAGGGCGGTAGTGGCTGGGATCCTAATGCGCCGGGAAGCCATACGTCATGGCACTATGAACTCTCTCTGGATGCCTCCGTTACTGGCGGTGGTGAACACGATCAGATTACCTCTATCACCCTTTCCGGCTTGCCAAAAGGCAGCATAGACTTCAACGGTAAAACCTATGCTGTTGACGCAAATGGTCATGTCACCATTGACGTAGATGATACTGCAGATCTGAATGCGAAAATTACGCTAAACACCGATAGTCAGATCACTCCGGGAGATATCAAGGTAGATATCTCGTCTGAGGTCAATAATGAGACGCACAACAGCGGAGAGATCGCCGCAGGTGACACTCACCACAGTATTACGCTGTCCGGGGAAGATACCTCAACGCACACTGTCACCCATGATGCTGATGTTCAGTCGCTGTCAGTCGATGAACATCACGAGCTCAACGACAATACTGCGCGGACGCAGAGTGAAGATAACACTGCGCCTCATCACGTTGATCAATCCACACAGAGTGATGCCACCAGCGAAGAGACCGACAGTCATGACCAAACGCATGCGTTATTAATCGATAGCGAAGATCTCTACCTGACGCCAGCCGAGCCCCTCAGCGACGCGACATCACCCGAACATACCGACACGCTCAACGCCAACACGGACTTACCGTCAGAGGTGTCGTTAACTAATCTGCTTGGGGATGATGCGCTATCGCCCGATGATGCGTCCGCGACGACCATAAAAGCGGAAACCGCAGAGGCAAGTCACGATGAAACATCCGATGACAATACCACGAGTGCGACAACGCTAAGTCACGAAGCACCGCTCAACTTTAGCGATATTATTCACGACGAAGGTAGCGACCACGACCTGGGCAAACTGCTTCCGGTGGCTGACGTCAGTGCCGAAAGCCATAACGGTGCCGATCACATTGTTGCTGGCGATTCCCCTCACGATGCAGGGGATGCCTTTACCGGGGGAGACCACTCTCTCGTCGACGACCTGATTGCCAAACCAGATACCGATTCCTGACAACATCCGCCCCCACGGCAATGATACCGCGGGGGTGTTCACACGCTTATGTCCGGGACATGCTTTTTCTCTGAAGACATTTCCTCGACATTTTATCCGGCAAGGACAAAAAGCCTGATAAATTAATGCAATAAGGATAATAAATATGAAGTACCGCGCACAGATTGCTTTTGGGTTATCACTTCCACTCCTCATGCTGGGGCACACCAGCGCGACAACACTTGAGCAGGCCATTAAAAACACCTTGAACTCGCACCCGCAAATCAGCGCATCCGTGAACAGCCGTTATTCTGCAGACCAGGATCTGAAGGCGGCAAAAGGCGGGTATTTACCCACGCTGGATCTCTCCGCCGGAACCGGCTGGGAACAAACGGATAATGCCACCACGCGCGCCTCAGGCGATCACCTGCGTGACTTACACCGCAGTGAATCCAGTATCAATCTGAAGCAAAACCTCTTTAATGGTTTTGCGACCACCAGTGAAGTCGCGCGCCAGAAAGCCACGGTTAACTCAAGGGCATTCTCCCTACTGAATACAACAGAAACGACGGCGTTAACCACGATTCAAAGTTACCTCGATGTACTGATGCAGGAAAAAATGGTCAAGCTGGCCGAAGAAAACCTGAAGAACCACGAACGTATTTTCGATCAGATTCGCTTGCGCACCGAACAGGGCGTTGGCCGTGAAGCGGATTTCGCACAAGCGGAAGCTCGCCTTGCCCAGGCGCGCAATAACCTGCTCACTGAACAAACAAATCTGGAAGACTCCCGCACCAACTACTTCAGCGTTACGGGTCAGGAAGCAATCGACCTCACCCTACCACAACCCACCAAAATTCCGGCATCACTGGAGGAAGCCAGCAAAGTCATGCTGGCAAACAGCCCACTGCTGAAACAGGCTAATGCCGATGTTGAGGCGACGCATCAGCAATATGAAGCGGCAAACTCCCGCTTCTACCCGAGCGTCGATGTGGATGTTGGACGTACTATGGATAACAATATCGACGGCACCCGCGGGCATAATCAGGAGTGGCAGGCCATGTTGCGTATGCGCTACAACCTGTTCAACGGCGGCAGCGATAAAGCCCAGCTCACCTCCTATGCGTACAAAATACAGGAAGCGCAGGACATCAAAAGAAACACACAGCGTCAGCTTAGCGAGGAGCTGCGCCTGGCCTGGAATGCGCTGTTGAATGCGCAGCAGCAGGTGCCGATTGCGAAAGATTATGCCGATCGCAGTATGGTAGTCCGTACCGCTTATCAGGAACAGTTCAGCCTGGGCGACCGTACCTTACTCGATATGCTCGATAGTGAAAATGAAGTGTTTAGCGCACAGCGTCGCTACGTACAACTGCAATTTGTTGAAATGTTTACCACTTACCGCATAAATACCCGAACGGGTGAACTGTTAAAACAGCTCAACATTCAGGCGCCTTCAGCGGCTCTGCCGGTTGACGAAATGCAAACATCTAAAGCGGAACTCCCTGAATTAAAGTAACGCGTATCGGGTTTATGGGGTATTTTTGTCATCGATGAAAAAAATACCCCATTGTTGTAATCACCCCGGCGATTTTTTCGCTCGCATGTAAGGTCAGAAAATGGCACCTCAAACTGATTCAGTGGATAACACAACCGCTTCGGGTAATGATGACATCAGGCACGATCCTCAACAAAATCATGACGATCCCCTTCTTGATTGTTTAATGGTCGTTTGTAAGCTCCATAACATCATCACCAGCCGCAACGCACTGACCTCTGGTCTCCCGTTAGAGGAAAACCGTCTCACGTTGAGTACCTTCCCTCGCGCAGCGCAACGCGCAGGGCTTAAAGCCCGGGCGATCCCGCGTCCGTTAGACGCCATTGCAAATATTTCCCTGCCCGCCATTATTTTGCTGAAAAATGCGCAGGCCGCTGTGCTATTAGGCTGGGATGAGCAACAACGCGCCCGTCTGCTGTGTGCGGAAACCAAGGGTGGCGAAGTCACGGTATCCAGAGACCAACTGGCGGCTGACTACAGCGGGAAGACGTTTTTTATTCAACCTGAACATGAATATAACACCCAGCCCAGTTCCACTATTCCGCGGACGAAATCGTGGTTCCAGGACACACTGAAATTATCGAAATTTCTCTACCTGGACTCCGTCGTAGCCAGCTTTCTTATCAACCTGATTGCGCTGGCTACCCCTTTGTTTGTGATGAACGTCTATGATCGCGTCGTCCCCAACCAGGCAACGGCAACGCTATGGATGCTGGCGATAGGTATCACCATCGCATTCGTCTTTGATTTTATTCTGAAAATTTTGCGCGGTATTTGCCTCGACCTGGCGGGTAAGAAGACGGACTTAATTATTTCTGCAGCACTGTATGAACGGCTGATGGGAATGAAGATGAAGCTACGTCCGAGCCGGGCGGGCGGTTTTGCTCAGAATTTTCAGGAATATCAATCGGTACGCGATTTTCTTTCTTCACTCACCTTAACCACATTTATCGATCTTCCCTTTACTTTGTTGATTTTGCTGGTGATCGGCATTATCGGCGGGCCACTGGTCTTTATTCCGTTGGTGGTTTATCCCATCGCACTACTGATCAACTGGATGATCCAACGCCCGCTAATGACGCAGGTACAAAAAACCTATCGCCTGTCTCATGAACGTCAAGCAATGCTGGTGGAAACCCTGACGGGCCTTGACGCCATCAAAGTGAATAATGCCCAGAGCGAAAGACAGTACCAGTGGGAACAGGTGATTGGCAGCCTGAGCAAGCTGGAGTTAAGGGTAAAATCACTGTCTTATGTTGCTGTCAATTTTACCAACTGGCTACAGCAGTTCAGCGGTGTGATTATCATTGTCGCCGGGGTGTACTGGATTATCGCCGGTAATCTCAGCATGGGCGGTCTTATTGCCTGCTACTTGTTACAACGCCGCGCAATGATGCCCATCGGCCAGCTCTGTAGCCTCATTACTCGCTATCAGCGAGCCAAAATGACCAAAGCCACCATCGACAACATGATGGATCTCGAACAGGAAACGCAGCACCACGAAGTCCCGTTGCGGCGCGAAACGCTGTCCGGCGCTCTTGAATTTCATGATGTGACGTTCCGCTACCCACAAAATGAGTATGTTTCACTCAACGGTGTCTCCCTAAAAATTGCACCGGGTGAAAAGGTGGGCATCATTGGGCGCAGCGGCTCCGGTAAAAGCTCGCTGGCAAAACTGCTGGTTGGCTTCTATCAACCCGATAGCGGAATGGTTCTGGTCGATGGAATTGACGCCCGCCAGCTCGACGTCAACGATATTCGCCACAATATTGGTTACGCGCCCCAGGATATTCACCTGTTCAGCGGGACGCTACGCGATAACCTGGTGACAGGCGCGAGCTACGTGGATGAAGAGACAATGGTCCGCGCTGCGACAATCGCGGGCGTGCATGACTTCGCTCGCCGCCATCCGTCCGGCTACAACATGCAAGTGGGTGAACGAGGTATGAATTTATCCGGTGGTCAGCGACAAGCCGTCGCTCTGGCACGGGCACTATTGCTCGATCCCCCTATTTTATTAATGGATGAGCCGACCAGTTCTATGGATAACACCAGCGAAGACCTGATAAAAAAAGCGCTCGCGCCAGTGGTCAGCAATAAGACGCTATTGCTGGTGACTCACCGGGCTTCACTGCTGTCATTGGTTGACCGCCTAATCGTCCTCGACAACGGCAAAATTATTGCTGATGGCCCGAAAGAAAGCGTGTTGAATGCACTGAAAAAGGGGCAGATTCATGCGAACCGATAATCGACTCAGCCGCCTGATGAAATGGCTTGTGGGTGATAAAAATAAATCTACGTTCGCCGCGAATGAAGTCAACAAGGCACTAATCGACGACTCTCCTCGCGTCGTGCGCATCACTTTGTGGGCAATCCTCGCGTTCTTTATCATGATGATTATCTGGGCCTCGCTGGCAAACATTGATGAGGTTACACGTGGAGAGGGTCGGGCGATCCCATCATCACGTCTGCAAAAAGTACAAAACCTGGAAGGCGGCATTGTTTCTGAAGTCTTTGTTCATGAAGGGAAAATGGTGAAGGCCGGTGCGCCGTTGCTGCGTCTGGACGATACCCGTTTCCGCTCCAATGCTGGCGAGTCCGAAGCCGACCAACTGGCACTTGAGGCCCGTATACAGCGACTCACCGCCCAACTTGCCGATAAAGACAGCCTGACACTCTCGGCAGAAATCACGCAGAAATCCCCCGATATCGCCAGCGGTGAGATGGACCTGTTTACCAGTATGAAGCAACGTATCCAGAGCGAGTTGGGCGGGCTGAATGAACAACTGGTGCAAAAGAAACAAGAGCTTTTAGACTACCAGGCCAAAGCCAACCAGACGCGCCGCAGTCTCGGACTACTGCAGCAGGAAATTAGCATGTCTGAACCTCTGGTCGCGAAAGGGGCCATTTCGAAAGTCGAAATACTGCGCTTGCGCCGTTCGGAGGTTGATACCCGTGGCCAGTTAGAATCCGTTACGCTGGCAATCCCCCGGGCACAAGCAGCCATCAAAGAAATTGAAAACAAGATGAGTGAAACCCGCGATCGCTACCGTAGCGAAGCGCTCACCCAACTCAACGAAGCGCGCACAGAGCTCAGCAAAATCGAAGCGTCCGGGAAAGCCATTGAAGACCGGGTTAACCGAACACTGGTTACCTCTCCGGTGCGCGGTATCGTGCAACAGATGATGGTCAATACCATCGGTGGCGTTATTCAGCCGGGTAGCGATTTGGTTGAAATTGTCCCGTTAGATGACACCTTACTCATCGAAACGAAAATCCGACCGCAGGACATCGCCTTTCTGCATCCAGGCCAGGAAGCGATGGTGAAGTTCACCGCTTATGATTACACCATCTACGGTGGTTTGAAGGCAAAACTGGAACAGATAAGCCCGGATACGGTGACCGATAAAGAGGGGAAAAGTTATTACGTAGTGCGCCTGCGTACCGAAAAAAACCATCTAGGCAGTGATGAAAAACCACTGATCATCATCCCCGGGATGGTGGCCTCGGTAGATATTATTACCGGTAGAAAAACGATTCTGGCTTATTTGCTAAAACCAATTCTGCGAGCCAAAGCGGAAGCCTTCCACGAACGCTAGTGGCAGTTTCCGATAAACGGCAATTTTAATCCCTGCCATTAATTTACCCTGCCAATTTTGGCAGGGTTTATGCCCTGTTACGCCATTTTAAGACAATTTAACTTGTGCCATCGGCGTCCCGTTTATACAACCTTAAATACCCTCTGGAATAATTCTATTTTTATTTCATTTTCGGCAATAAAGGACCTCAATAATGCGCGGGAATAAAATCAT
>NZ_JADABY010000037.1 GCF_015672735.1 Citrobacter sp. Res13-Sevr-PEB04-36
CGCTGAGTAACAATGAAGCAATGGAGATTGTTGATAAAGCTATTCAAGTTGGCTGGCGCTACTTTGATACCGCACCGCATTACGGTAGCGGCTTGTCAGAACTGCGTTTAGGACTGGGATTGCGCGGGCTGGAGCGTAGCGAATATGTATTGTCTACCAAAGTAGGGCGCCTACTACAATCCAGAAAACAGTTACCCGGTCTTGAAGCTGGGGAGTTCTTTTATGACGAGAACCCGTTTAATCGGTGCGCTGATTACTCTTATGCAGGCATTATGCGCTCTTATGAAGAGTCTATTCAGCGTCTGGGAACCCGTTATATCGACATTCTCTATGTTCACGATCTCGGTACTTATACCTACGGTAATACGGAACTGGAACGTCAGCATTTTAAAACCTTCTGTGATTCCGGACAGAAAGCGTTAGTAGAACTGAAGCGTAATGGTGATATCAAAGCCTGGGGCGCTGGCGCGAATGAGGAGGCTATCCTGATGGCGCTAATGGATAACGCTGAACCGGACATTCTCATGCTTGCTAACCGCTATAACTTGCTGGAAACAGATCGTCAGGTATTTTTTGCTCAATGTGAGAAAAACCGTGTCTCGGTAGCGGTTGCTGCTCCTTTTGCGACCGGGATCCTGGTCGCAAAAGATAAATCCAAAGCACTGTATGAATACGGATCTGCGCCGGCTCAGGTTGTCGAAAAAGTGAATGCTATAGAAGCTGTATGTGCAAAGCATTCTGTGCCGATTGGTGCAGCAGCGCTGCAATTCCCATTAAGAAATCAAAACGTGGTGACGGTTACCTGTGGCGTTCAGTCGGTGGAGCAGGCTGTAACTAATTTTGCCTGGGCTAACTGGGATATTCCGCAGGATTTGTGGGATGAGTTAGCCAGTATCGGCATTCAGTAATCGTAATGCGTATTATCACCAAATAATTAACAGATATTGAGGATGTAATGAAAATTATTAAAGCCGAAATCTTTATGGTTGATTTAAAACCTAAAGTAAAGCGTGTAGATGCGATTCAATCTTTTGTATCACAAGAGACGCCAATTATTCGTTTGACCACCGCGAGTGGAGAAATGGGTGAGGGGTATACCTACACCATTGGTACCGGTGGTTCTTCGGTGGTTGCGTTATTGCGGGATCATTTGTTACCGAAGTTGATCGGCCAGGATGCGACAATGATTGAGCAGATTTGGGAGTCGCTGCTGTTCTCGACGCATGCGACATCGGTTGGTGCCATCACCTCGCTGGCATTGGCGGCTATCGATACAGCACTTTGGGATTTGAAGTGCAAGCGTATGAATTTACCACTATATAAAGTGGCAGGTGGCGCGAAGTCACGCATGAAACTGTATACCACCGAGGGCGGCTGGCTACATTTAAGCACTCAGGAGCTGGTGGATGATGCCTTGTCCGTCAAGGCTCAAGGGTTTTGTGGCTCCAAAATCAAAATTGGTTCTGAAAGTCCAATTCGCGATATTGAGCGCTTGCAAGCCGTGCGAGATGCGGTAGGTGATGAATACGTAATCATGACCGATTGTAATCAGGCGTTCAAATTTTCGGAAGCAAAGCAGCGGGCTGCGCTGCTGGAATCGATTAATCTTTCATGGATTGAAGAACCGTTCCTCGCTCATGATGTTGATTCCCATCAAAAGCTGTGTGAATCAACAACAATTCCGGTCGCAGTGGGTGAATCTATATATTCTATTCAACACTTCAAAGAATATCTGCAGAATAATGCTGCGGATATTATTCAGGTTGATGTTGCCCGTATCGGTGGGATCACGCCCTGGCTTAAAGTAGCACATATGGCTGAGTGCTTTAATAAAATTGTATGTCCGCACTTTTTGATGGAGTTGCACGTCTCGTTATGCTGCGCTATTACCAATAGCCGCTGGTTGGAATATATTCCTCAGCTTGATAGCATGACTCTCAGCAAAGTGAATATTAGTGAAGGGTTTGCTTGTCCGCCAGAGGAGCCAGGCTTGGGTATTCAATGGGACTGGCAAAAAATTAAGGCCGAAACCGTTGTGCATCATATTGTCGAATAATACGACTATTCGCTTCTCAGGAACATATTATGTCTGAAAATCATGCTCTATTTCATGGCGCATGGTGCCCATCAATTACTCCTTTTGATGATCAGGGGAATATTGATTTTGCGGCACTACAGCAGCATTTGCAACGTCTGGAAAATGCCGGCACCCATGTTGTTCTGCTGATGGGTAGCATAGGGGAGTTCACTGCATTAACGTTGGATGAACGGCTGACGCTAATCCGTGAGGCACGTAAACTGACACCGTTGCCCATGGTTGCCAATATCTCTACGACCTGCGTTGATGACATGCTCCATCTGGCGGATGAAGCCAGAGATTGCGGTTATCAGGCGGTGATGATTTTACCGCACTACTATTTTCAACAAACGCCGAGCCAACTACTTGCGTACTATCGTCAGTTAGGGCAGCGCCTGCAAGGTAAGTGGTTTGCTTATAATTTCCCTGCCCGTACCGGATGCGATCTGGATGCGACTTTGGTCGCACAATTAGCGGCTGAATTTCCAGATTTTGTTGGGGTGAAGGACACTGTTGACTGTCTCTCTCATACCCGCGCTATCATTCAGTCTGTTGTGCCAGTCAGACAGGACTTTGTCGTACTGTCAGGCTACGATGAGTATCTGATCCCCAATCTTTTGGCCGGTGGTGCAGGGGTTATTTCAGGGTTAAACAATATCTGTCCAGAGCTCTTTGTTCAGGCCATTGAGGCCTGGAAAGGTAATAATTTGGCGCAGCTTAACCATATTCAGCGTGAAATTAGCCGTCTTTCTGGTATTTATGCTATTGGAAATGACTTCGTTACGACCATTAAAACTGCAGTGGCGCACAAATTCCAATATTCCGGGATTAAATCGCGCAGTTTTGCAGGCGAATTAACATTACAGGAATCTCTGTTAATCGACGATATGTTCGATATTAAATAATAAAATACCTCCAGACACATTGCTGTATTTCCATATGCAGTAATGCCACACATTCATGTTATACGGTGAATATTATGTCTTATAGAATGATTTTAAACGAAACTTCATATTTTGGCCCGGGTTCGATTAGCAGTATTGTTGATGAAGTAAAAACGCGTGGTTTTAAAAAAGCACTGGTCATCACTGATAATGCTCTTATTTGTTTTAATATAGCGACAAAGGTACTGGATATTCTTGATAGCGCAGATTTGTCCTACCAGGTTTTTGATAAGGTTACTCCTAACCCCACGATTGAAGTGGTACAAGAAGGGGTTGAGGCTTTCCAACAATCAGGAGCAGATTATCTGATTGCTATTGGTGGCGGCTCTCCGCAGGATACCTGTAAAGCTGTAGGGATTATTGTTAATAACCCTGAGTTTTCTGATGTGCGTAGCCTTGAGGGTGGGGCAAACACAAAAAATGCTGCCGTTCCGATGATTGCAGTTCCAACTACAGCCGGTACTGCGGCAGAGGTGACCATTAACTATGTGATTACTGATGTGCAGAATCGACGCAAATTTGTCTGCTATGATCCGCATGCTATTCCTGTCGTGGCCATTATTGATGCCGATATGATGGTCAGCATGCCGGCCAGCCTGAAGGCCGCCACGGGTGTTGATGCGTTGACCCACGCAATCGAAGGTTATATTACGAAAGGGGCATGGGAATTAACCGACATGCTGCATCTGAAGGCCATTGAGATGATTGGTCGTTCGCTGCGCGGGTCGATACAGGGCATTGCGCAGGATGCTGATGGGATGGCTCTGGGGCAATATATTGCCGGAATGGGTTTTTCCAACGTCGGACTGGGGTTAGTGCATGGGATGGCGCACCCGCTGGGCGCCTTTTACGGCACTCCGCATGGTGTTGCTAATGCGGTACTGTTGCCACACATCATGGCTTACAATGCTGATTTTACTGGTGAGAAGTATCGAGACATCGCGTTGGCTCTCGGTAATAACCACGCTGCAACATTGCCAATTGAGGATGCCCGTCAAGCGGCGGTAGAGGCAGTCATACAGCTAAACCGTGACGTTAATATCCCCGTTCGACTGCGGGATATAGGGATGAAACTTGAAGATATAGATGCGCTGGCGGAGGCCGCGATGGTTGATGTATGTACTGGTGGTAATCCACGTGAAACCAATATTGAAGAAATTAAAGCGCTATATGAACAGCTCTACTAATTACTAATACTCTGCGACCGGTAGCTATACCGGTCGTATTATTTCAGCAGGGAGAGTTATTTAAAGCTGGAAAACAGACGGCTATAAGAGTTGCCGACGTGCTGGGTAATGGCATCGCGGGTCTGCTCTATATCTCTGGCGATAATGCCAGCACAAATTTTCAGATGCTCTCTGGATGAGTCAGTAATTGAGTCATTCTTCATTTTATCCGAGCGCAGCATGCGCAAGCGATCGTACATAAATGACAGCGTTTTAGTCACTATGGGGTTGTGGCAGTCAGACAGCATCTGCTCATGAAGTTCGTTATCCGCTTCCAGTAACAGTGACACATCCTGTTGCTGAAAACCTGCTTCGATTTTATCTTTAATCTGCTGATAGCGTTGTGGATCCTGATTCTCCCATGACAGATTCAGCACCATAATTTCAATATCTTTTCTGATCTGAAAAATATCGCGTATTTCGCTGAAAGTGATGGGCTTGATGGTTTTGGTTTTATTTTTAGAAGGTTCAATCCACCCTTCGGTTATCAGGCGAAACAAGGCTTCTCGCAGCGGGGTTCGACTGACGTTGAGCTCCTGACATAGCTCGTTTTCAGATATGGCGCCCACTAACTCATTGGCGATGATTTTGGCCTTCAATTGATGATACGTTTTTTCGCTGATATTCATAGATTAGGTTCAATGACGGTCATAATCCGGTTTAGTTACCTACAAATTAGTCGCTTGTCACTATGAAATCAATGGGTAAGCCTGTGTGCTTTGCGGCCGTATGATAAGTAAAGAGCGAATGCTGGCATTTCTTACTGTGCAATTAAGAGCATGGGCGGGATATAAAGAAATCCACGCGTTAGCGTGGATTTCTGGTCTACTCAGACAGCACAGCAAATTACACGTTGAACAGGAAGTTCATTACGTCGCCATCTTTAACGATGTAATCTTTACCTTCCGCACGCATCTTGCCGGCTTCTTTTGCGCCTTGCTCACCTTTATAGGTGATGAAGTCTTCAAATGCGATGGTCTGTGCGCGGATAAAGCCTTTCTCGAAGTCGGTGTGGATCTTACCGGCAGCCTGCGGAGCAGTTGCGCCTACAGGGATGGTCCACGCGCGGACTTCTTTCACGCCTGCGGTGAAGTAGGTTTGCAGGTTCAGCAGTTCATAACCGGCGCGGATCACGCGGTTCAGACCAGGTTCTTCAATGCCCAGCTCAGCCATAAATTCTTCACGATCGGCATCGTCGAGTTCGGCGATATCGGATTCAACCGCCGCGCACACGGCAACTACCACAGAGCCTTCAGCTGCCGCGATCTCGCGCACTTTATCGAGGTACGGGTTGTTCTCAAAACCGTCTTCGTTAACGTTGGCGATATACATGGTTGGCTTCAGGGTCAGGAAGCTCAGGTATTTGATGGCGGCTTTGTCTTCGTCTGTCAGGTTAGTCAGTGAACGCAGCATCCCGGCATTTTCCAGCTGTGGCAGACATTTTTCCAGCGCGGCCAGTTCAGCTTTAGCGTCTTTGTCGCCGCCTTTGGCTTTCTTCTGCACGCGGTGAATCGCGCGTTCGCAGGTATCCAGGTCAGACAGAGCCAGTTCGGTGTTGATAACGTCGATATCGTCAGCCGGATCCACTTTGTTATTAACGTGAATGATATTGTCGTTTTCAAAGCAGCGTACCACGTGGCCGATCGCTTCGGTTTCGCGGATGTTGGTCAGGAACTGGTTACCCAGACCTTCACCTTTGGACGCGCCTTTTACCAGACCGGCAATGTCGACGAATTCCATAGTAGTCGGGAGAATACGCTGCGGCTTGACGATCTCAGCCAACTGGTCCAGACGCGGATCGGGCATCGGTACAACGCCAGTGTTCGGCTCAATAGTACAGAACGGGAAGTTAGCCGCTTCAATACCCGCTTTGGTGAGCGCGTTGAACAGGGTGGATTTGCCTACGTTTGGCAAACCGACGATACCGCATTTGAATCCCATGTTTAAATCACCTTAATCTTTTGATATTCAACCTGTTATGGAAAACAGATTGTAGAAAAGTAAATAACTTTGCCTATTATACACAGCACGCGCGAAAAATGCCGCACATCGCTGCTTATTGTGCTTTAAAGGTATGTAATCGGCTGGTTGCCTTGGTCAGGCCATCTTTGAACAAAATCTCGGTACAACGTGCCGCTTCGTCGATGGCTTCATCAATTAACTTCTGTTCTGAAACAGGCGGTTTGCCTAAAACAAAACCGACAACTTTGTTTTTATCGCCGGGATGGCCAATTCCGACGCGTAAGCGATGAAAGTTCGGGTTATTGCCCAACTTGCTGATGATGTCTTTCAGGCCGTTATGTCCGCCGTGACCGCCGCCGAGCTTAAACTTGGCAACACCTGGGGGCAAATCTAATTCGTCGTGGGCAACCAAAATCTCATCGGGGTTAATCCGGTAAAAGCTGGCCATCGCGCTGACTGCCTTGCCGCTCAGATTCATAAATGTGGTTGGCACCAGCAGGCGGACATCTTCACCTTCGAGCGTCACTCTGGAGGTGTAACCGAAGAATTTCGGCTCATCGCGCAGGGGGGCGCGTAATCTCTCTGCCAGCAAATCGACGTACCATGCGCCGGCATTGTGTCGCGTAGCCGCATATTCTGCGCCGGGGTTCGCCAGACCGACAATCAATTTAATCGTCACGTATTTTGTCCTGAGTGTGTCCATAACCGGCGTGTAGTTTACTGTCTGTCGGCGCACTTGACAAAAAACTGCGTGCGTACCGGCACAAACTGAATAATTGCCTCACTGGACTATTAGAAAGTGAGAGTGTTCAGTAGCTTATTTGTAAAGTTTTGTTGCATGAGTGTTTGTAATTGTGATCGCAGGCGCACTTGCGAGCGGCAGTGTTGTCTATACTTTACACATAAGGATTAGGGGTATTCCCTGTAGCAACCCAAAGTTCCGGAGGTGACACATGAAACGCAAAAACGCTTCGTTACTCGGTAACGTGCTCATGGCTTTAGGGTTGGTGGTGATGGTTGTCGGTGTGGGCTATTCAATCTTAAATCAGCTGCCGCAATTTAATCTGCCACAATTTTTCGCACACGGTGCCGTGCTCAGTATTTTTGTTGGCGGCGTACTCTGGCTGGCGGGGGCTCGCGTCGGCGGTCACGAACAAATCAGCGACCGCTACTGGTGGGTGCGCCATTACGACAAACGCTGTCGTCGTAATAATAGCCAACGCCATAGCTAAACCGTGATATTCCTGCAGACCAGCCAGCATCACGCTGACTGGTTTTCAGTTCGTCTTGTTTCTGTGCGAGCGGGACCGAATGCGCTGTAATAGTGCTAGTAGGGCTAAAACCACTGCCAGATACCCCATGACGTACATTCCCTGAAGTTTTCTTGATGCCAGCTGCGGATCGGCGACCCACGCCAGAAACGCGGTGACGTCACGCGCGTACTGTTCCTCGGTTTGTGGCAGATGGGACTGCGAGGTCCAGGTAATCTCACCGTCTGCCAGCGGCTTTGGCATATTGATTACCCCACCCGGGAAATACCTGTTTGCCTTCATCTCTGGATCGTTGGGTAAATAACCCGTTAGCAGCGCATAAATATAATCCGCACCGCCGTCAGTATAGGGAATAAACGCATCGAGGATAAACTGCGGAAACCCGCGATCGTAGCTTCGTGCCCGCGCGATATAGCTGAGATCCACCGGTAGTGCGCCATTGTTGAGGTATTTGGCTTCCTGATCGTTCAGATAAGGGGAGGCGAAGACATCGTTCAGATTGCCATCTCGCTCACCCGGTTGCCCGTCGTCTTCAACTGTTGCAAACACATAGCCGCTGGCTAGCGCTTTGGCCTCCGCTTGCGTGAGATGCGGCCCGCCAGGTTCGGTTAGCTCTTTGAAGGTGAGGTATTTCATACCGTGGCAGGCCCGGCATTTTTCTTCGTAAACCTGCAAACCGCGGCGCAATTGCTCGCTGTCGTGTGTGCCGTTTACGCCGCTAAATGCCCATGACTGTTGGGGGGGAAGCTGCGCATACAGTTCGTGACCGCAGAGCAAACCCAGAGCCAGGGCGGCATAGCTTAAGCATCGTCCTATCATGTCAGTCCTGTTTTTCCAGTAAGCGCCGGCATGGCATCACAATCAGAAACCATGCGAAGTAGATAAGCGTTGAAAGCTGAGATGCGGGGCGGATCCAACCCTCGTCATGACTGAACCCGTCTACCAGGTCGGGTCCAACCAGCGCTTTTGACCCCAGCCAGCCTAAAAAGAATGCATTGCCGACCCAAATCCAGAAGCTGACTTTGACCCATTTGCTGTAATGACGAAACCGTGCGCGAGAGGTATCCAGCCAGGGTAAAAAATAGAAAATCAACACTGAGGCACACATGGCAGCAATGCCCGCCAACTCATTGGGAAAACAGCGCAGAATAGAAAAGAAGGGTAGAAAATACCATTCGGGCGCGACGACTGCGGGCGTGACCGTCGGGTCGGCGGGGATGAAGTTATCGGCACTGCTGAAGTAGTGCGGCGCGAAGAATAAGAACCACGCAAACAGCATTAAAAACAGCGTCAGCTTGAGGGCATCGCGTTCGGTGACGCGAAAATCAAACAGCAGACGTTGCGATTCACGGGCGGTGAACGTTTTTTTCATCGCGTGGGCGAACGCCGACTGGACGGTACGCACATGCCATATCGTCATCGCAACAATGGCGAAGGGAATAATAAAGTGCAGCACATAAAAACGCCCCAGTGTCGGAGTGCCGGGCGCATACCCGCCGACCAAAAAGGTATACAGCGTATCGCCAACGAACGGTATTGCGCGGGCGAAGCTGGTGATGACCGTGGCGGCCCAATAACTTTTTTGCCCCCAAATCAGGCTATAGCCGAGAAACGCGGTGATCATCAGGAGCACATACAGCGTCACGCTGATAGTCCACATCTTCAGATACGGTTTGCGGTACACGTTGTAATACATGGCGCGAAAGATATGCAGGTAGCAGGCGAAGAAAAAAAGTGAGGCGCCAATAGCGTGTAGATTACGCACCAGCTCCCCGTGCCTGACCGCGCGCATAATATGCACAATGGAATCAAACGCGGATCCTGCCGTGGGCACATAGAACATTGCCAACACGATGCCGGAGAGAATTTGCACGCCCAGCATGACCAGCAAGATGATGCCGACGGCAAAGATCCACACACCGGCCACCGAGCGGGGGAATGGAAGGCGAAATTGAACGTGACGCGCAGGTGTTGTCGGGGAAGCAGCGCTCATGTCAGGCCTCTTTTGTGCCAAGGCGAACGCTCAGACCATCGGCGGCCAGGGCGTAGTCGGGGATGGCCAGATTTGCCGTAGCCGGACCCCGCGTCACGCGCCCGGAGGTGTCAAACTCTGAGCCGTGACACGGACAAACCCAGCCTTGCCCGCTGGGATTGGCGTTAGGGACGCATCCGGCATGCGGGCAGTAACCCTGAACGATCAGCCACTGCGGATGCGCCGCCGTGACCCGCTCGCTGTCCAACTGTGGGTCGAGCAACAGCCGGGTGTCGGCCTGCTGTGCCGCCGAGATCTCGTCCGCTGTACGATGGCGAATCAGGATAAGTTTTCCCTGCCAGATTCGTTTCACCGTCTGGCCTGCAGCCACTCCCGCAAGGGAAACATCCACCGGCTCATTTTCTGCCACGGTTTTATCGTCCGGGCCCAGCGCCGAGATGAGTGGCCAGACGGCTGCAGTCACCCCCGCCGCGCCGACAAATTTTGTCAACTTACACAGGCAGTCGCGTCGCTGGGTGTGGATTGCCTCACTGTCCGTTTTTTCATTCACCGCTGTTATCCTCTTTTTGTTGCGCCGTTAGGGCTTTTCAATGCGGGTATAAATGTCCTGAAAGCGCTTATCGGCAAGGCCGGGGGCTTTAAACGCGCGGTAACTGTCGGGTAAAACGGCGTCGCCGACTTTGATAAGCATAATCATCCCCTGCGCATAGTGCGGAGAGCATTTGATGCCGTAGAAACCGGCGATGTCGTATTTGATTTCAATCTCCTCATCGATTTTGCCGATAAAACCGGGGTATCCGGCGGGGGAGAGTTCGGCAATCGAAGCCGCATTGTGGCTTTTGTGCTTGCGAACAAACTTCACGCTATCGCCCGGCTGGATCGCCAGATAATCCGGTTCGTAGACCATTGGTCCGCCGCTGCCACGGTTTTTCATCAATACTTCGTAGGTCTGTGCGAACGCTGTCGAGGTGAACGCGAACAGGCACAGGACGAGCAGGCTTTGTTTAAGACATTTCATAGCGGTTCCTTGTGGTATTTACGCCGGTCGTTGGTAGCGGATGAAGCAGCTCGCCTCATCGGGATCGCGTTCGACAATCGCATCGATGCCAAACCAGCTGTTAAGATTTTCACGGGTGAAGACAGCCGCAGGGCGGCCCTGTATAGCCAGTTGCCCGGCCGTCATCACCATGATGCGATCGCAAAACATTGCGGCATGGTTCAGGTCGTGCAGGGCGGCAATCACGGTCAGTTTTTCGCGTTTGACCAGGTTAAGCAGGCCAATTTGATGCTGGATGTCGAGATGATTGGTCGGCTCATCCATCAGCAAGACCTGAGGCTGTTGCGCCAGCGCCCGGGCAATATGCAGGCGCTGGCGTTCACCGCCGGAGAAGGTATGCCAGCAGCGGTGTTGGACGTTTTGCAAGGAGACTTTCTCCAGCATCGTCTGCACGATATCGTCGTCAGTCCGTGACCACGGCGACAGCAGGCTTAACCACGGCGTGCGGCCAAGGGACACAGCCTGGATGGCGGTCAGACGCTCGCTGGTTTCCGCCTGCTGTTCAACCAGGGCGACCTTTTGCGCCAGATGGCGGCGCGAGTAGCGGCGAATATCTTTGTTGTTAAGCGAAACACTGCCAGCGGAAGGTTTGAGTAAGCCAGCCAGCAGGGAAATCAGCGACGTTTTCCCCGAACCGTTGGGGCCGATAATGCCAACAAACTCGCCGGGCGCGACCTGAAACGAGACATCATTGACGATGGTCTTGCCTTTCACCTCCCAGTGCAGGTGCTGTGCGCAGACCACATCGTTGGCGGTATTTGCCGCGCGTAGCGGCGTGGTAAAACGTGGGTTAACCGTCATTTGCTCGGGTTCCCTCGGATCAAAATAATCGAAAATGCGGGTGCGCCAACCAGCGCAGTGATCACCCCAATAGGCAGTACTTGCCCTGGTAGTAAGGTGCGTGAAATGACGTCCGCGACGATAAGAAAAATGGCACCAATCAGGGCGCTGACGGGCAGTAAGCGGTGGTGCTGATTGCCCACCAGTAAACGTGCGGCATGAGGAATGACCAGCCCGACAAAGCCAATGGCTCCGACAATCGACACCATAATGGCGGTCATCCCCGTCACCGCGGTAATCAGTACGCCGCGAGTGCGTTTAACCGGGATGCCCAGCGAGGCCGCCGACTCGGCGCCAAATGAAAATGCGTCCAGATGGCGGGCGTAGCAAAAGCAGACGATGATGCCGACCAGCGCGGTCGGGATGGCCAGTACCACATCGGGCCAGCGTACGCCGCTCAGATTGCCGAGCAGCCAGAACATAATGCCGCGTGCCTGTTCGGCATTGGCCGAACGGGTAATGATGAGCGAGGTAATGGCATTGAACAGCTGCGAGCTGGCGATCCCGGCGAGAATAATTTGCGTGGTGGCGGAGCCATGTTTCCCTCTGGCTGCCGCGGCCAGCAGTGCGACAAACAGAAATGCCGTCAGCGCGCCGATAAATGCCCCGAGCGACATGCTGATAATCCCCGCACCCAGCCCGGTCAGCGCGATCAGCACCGCTCCTGTCGACGCCCCGGCCGAGATCCCCAGCAGATAAGGTTCGGCCAGCGCATTACGCAGCAGCGATTGCAGCACCACGCCGGAAACGGCCAGACAGGCGCCGCAGCAGGCGGAGACCAGTGCACGGGTCAGGCGGTAGTTCCAGATAATCCCGGCATCCAGCGCGTCTACCGGATATTGGCTGCCAAACAGGTGGTTTGCCAGCGTGTGGGTGACATGCTGCCACGGGATAAACGTCTCACCGATGGAGATCCCCGCCAGCAGTACTCCGCACATCACCACGCTGACCCACAGGCTATGCAGCAGCGCTCGCTGTGTAAACTGACCCATCGCCCGACGCGTCCTGCGTAATTCGCTCATTGTTTACGGCTTTCCTGAGTACGAAAGCGCGTGATGCCCATGTACGGCATCACGCGCAACGAGGATTAGTGAGTGGCCTGTGGATGTGCCAGACCGTATTGCACCAGCGCATCGGCGAGTTTTTCCAGTCCATCAATGGTTCTTATTCCGGCGTTCATAGTCTGGACATCAATCACCGGCAGGTGGTTGTCTTTCACCGCCGGGATAAGGCGGGTAACAGGGTCAGATTTGAGGTATTCCATTTTGACTTTCCAGTCATCCGCCGGGAAACGGCGACGGCCCATCTCGCCGAGAACGATCACCGACGGACTGGCTTTGGCAATGGTTTCCCAGCCGACGGTCGGCCACTCTTCGGCGGAATCAATGACATTTTTTACCCCGAGGGTCTGCGCAATCCACGCGGCGGGGCCAAATTTACCGGCAACATACGGGTCAAGCTGCAGATCGGCGCTGGAGAACCAGAAGACGGCAGAAACGTTATTTTCCATGCCGGTGATCTTCGTTTTGGCTGCGGCTTCGCGGGCTTTGAGGTTAGCTATCAGCTCATCACCTTTGTCCTGCACATCGAAGATTTTTGCCAGATCGGCAACTTCCTGGTAGACCATGGCGATATCAAACATGCCTTTACGCACGCCATCACCGCCGTCTTCATTGTCTTTTGCACAATCAGCAGGGGCGGTATAAACCGGAACGTTGAGTTCACTGAATTGTTCATAAGAGGCAACCGTCCCCGCGGGGCCAATCTGCCATTCAAACTGGCTGGCAACCAGGTCTGGTTTTTTGGCGATAATGCCTTCAAAGCTGGGTATGTTTTGCGCGATGACCGCAATCTTGTCATTCACAGCTTTGTACTGTTCAGGAACCGGGCCAAACCACAGCGATGTGCCTACAACGCGATCGGCCAGACCCAAAGAATAGAGGATTTCAGTGCTATTCTGACCCACGGTGGTCACGCGCTGCGGGGCTTTATCAAAGGTAATATCCCGACCGCAGTTTTTGATGGTCAGTGGATATTGCGTCTTCGCCGCAGTAGCCATATTACTGGTCAGGAAAAGTGTCGCGCCAGCCAGCGCCAGAAGTGAATATTTGCAATAAGAAGAGGTAAAATCAGAATACATTATCATTGTCCCGTTGATGCCAGAATCTCAGCGTCTGGTCATTGTTTATTTCACGGGACAGGCACATGACGATAGATGACATCTAATCATGATAGTCAGGCAAGATAATATGAAAATAAAACATATTGTTGCCGTTTGATCAGGAATCAATTCTTTTCACTCGTCAAATAAATCACCCCATGGACCATCCCGTCCACTCAATGTATAAAACCATGACAGCAGGTCTCCTGGCTCACGGTAATCAGAATATCGGCCTTCCCATAAAAAATATTTTACAGTGACCTGTAGTGAACCATCACTACACAGGGATATTCAGCATCCGCTTACAGTTGCGGGGGCAGCTATGGCATAAGAGAGAAATCATCCGCACCATATTCCGTTTCAAAAACATGACTATGCTTTGAAATACTGTCGGCGGGGACTGTATCGGCATGCCAATATTGCGTCAACCGCTTGAATAAGTAGGTCGCGTTTGATTGTTATTTTTTAATTCCTTTTAAATCATGTGGTTAATATCTATTTTTTTAAATTGTCTTAATGAAAGTAATGAATGTTCGGTAAACTAAATGAGAATTATTTGACGCTGATCAATTAATATTATTGTGCTGAAAAAGGGCAGAATGGATAACGTTAAATACGCTGTTATTTAATTTTTTGCACCGCGTCACATTTTTAAAGATATTTTCCCATATGGACAATTTGTTGCTCGCCACCTTCATCAAGGAACACGTTAAAGTCATTTTTGCACCAAAACTGATAGCCGCCGGGTAAAAAATGATGGGTATGCAAGTAGAGCGTTTTATATTGCTGACGCTGACAATATGCTTCTGCCAACGTCATAAGTTGGCGGCCTATACCTCGACGGCGGTGTTCCTGTTCCACGTAACAGCGGCAAATTTCTGCGGTGGTGGTTAAATCATAGCGTCCGTGCAACGCTGTTATTCTGTCATCGTACTGACATACTGCCAGCGTGGCGATAAGTTGCTGGTGTTCATCCCACGCGCCGAGCAATAGATTCCGTGGTTGTTGCAGGTAGTTTGCACGCAAATCTAATATGTCTTCGTCAGGCCGTGGGGTGGGCCTGTTAGCCTGAAAATAGAGATTTAAATGACGAATAATAAATGATTGAACGGCGGGAATATCCGACTCGGTAATTTCGCGAAAGGTATACGTAGCATTAGGGTTCATTGTTGTGGGTATTATCAGAAGTAGGGGAAATGATAATAGCAACTCAGAGGGGATTGCAGAAGTGAAGAGTGACCGACAAGCAAAGCCTGCCGGTCATCGCTAAACGTTAAATATCGGCCAGCGCGGCGTCACGGTTCGGGAAGAACGCCAGACGACCAGGGATGGGCTGAATACCCGCTCGTGCCATGGTGCGCAGCGGTTGGAACTCCAGATTACTGATACGTAATTCACAGCCTTCCGGCAGTCGTTTAACAAAACGCTGGAAGGCGTCCAGACCACCGGCATCCAGTACCGGGACGGCGTCCCACTTCAGTACCACGATACGCTTGCCAGCAATGCGCGTTTCAAGATCGGTAAACAATCCCTCGGCGGCGGCAAAGAACAGCGGGCCAATCACGCGCAGCACCAGCACATCGTCCGGTACATCTACGTTAACCGGTGCCAGGCGTGTCATGCGCGCAATGCGGCGCATAAACAGTAGCGAGGCAAGGACGATACCGACGCTGATGGCGATCACCATATCAAACAGTACGGTCAGCGACATACACATCAGCATCACGATGATGTCGTCTTTCGGTGCGTGACGCAGCAGATCCACCACTTTATGGGCTTCACTCATGTTCCACGCTACCATCAGCAGCAGGGCGGCCATGGCGGAAAGCGGCAGCCAGGAGAGCCAAGGAGCTAACACCAGCAGGGCGAGGATCACCAGAATCGCGTGGATCACTGCAGAAATGGGCGAGGTGGCCCCGGCGCGAACGTTAGCCGCAGAGCGGGCAATTGCGGCGGTAGCGGTGATGCCGCCAAAGAATGGCGCAACGATATTCCCCAGACCTTGGCCCACCAGTTCGCTGTTGGCTTTGTGCTTGGTGCCGGTCATCCCGTCGAGCACCACGGCGCACAGCAGGGATTCAATGGCGCCCAGCATTGCCATCGAGAAGGCTGCGGGTAACAGCGCCCGCAATGAGCTCCAGCTCAGCGTAAAGTCCGACCCTGGCATATCCCACGGCAACACCAGCTGTGGCAGCAGTTGCGGGATACCGTTGCCCTGCGAGCCATCCGCCAGAATGTAGTGGAACTGAGACCCGATGGTCGCGACATGGCCACCCGTCAGGTTAACGATGCCCATCACCGCACAACCGGCCAGCAGCGCCGGAAGATGACCAGGCAGGCGGATCCCCAGGCGCGGCCAGAAAATCAGGATCCCCAGCGTGACCACGCCAATGGCGGCATCACCAAGGTTAATGGTCGGCAGGGCCATGAACAACGCACCCACTTTTTGCAGGTAGTGTTCCGGGACGTGTGCCATCTGCAGACCGAGAAAATCTTTAATCTGCATGGTACCGATGGTGATACCGATACCTGAGGTAAAGCCTAAGGTAACGGAGACCGGAATATATTCGATCAATCGGCCAAAGCGGGCGAGGCCGAAAAGGATCAGGAAGATCCCGGACATCAGCGTGGCAACCAGCAGGCCTGCCAGCCCGAACTGCTGCGACACCGGATACAAAATCACCACGAAGGCGGCGGTAGGACCGGAGACGCTAAAACGTGAACCACCGGTAAGGGCGATAACAATCCCGGCAACGGCTGAGGTATACAGGCCGTACTGTGGCGCAACGCCGCTGCCAATTGCCAACGCCATTGCCAGCGGGATAGCAATAATCCCCACGGTTATTCCTGCGATCAGATCGCGGGTAAAGCGCGAGGCGGTATATTTTTCTTTCCAACAAGCGTCGATGAGGGCGCGGAAAGGCATCACATGTGAGGAAAATAGTCTGTTCACAATAATGTTTCATCCATGAGCGCATCATCTATCTAGAAAATGATAGTTGAAGTTGGCATAAATCATACAAATAAATAAAACGGATAAAAAAACCCGCCGCAGCGGGTTTTTGAGCCGGGCTCGATTAATGCTCGAACATAGCAGAGATGGATTCTTCGTTGCTGATACGACGAATCGCTTCGGCCAGCATACCCGACAGGGTCAACGTACGCACGTTCGGCAGTGCTTTGATTTCGTCGGTCAGTGGAATGGTGTCACAAACCACGACTTCATCAATCACCGAGTTGCGCAGGTTGTTTGCCGCATTGCCTGAGAAGATCGGGTGAGTTGCGTAGGCAAATACGCGTTTGGCACCACGTTCTTTCAGCGCTTCTGCTGCTTTGCACAGCGTACCGCCGGTATCGATCATGTCATCAACCAGGACGCAGTCACGACCTGCAACGTCACCAATAATGTGCATCACCTGAGAAACGTTCGCACGCGGGCGACGTTTGTCGATGATAGCCATATCGGTATCGTTCAGCAGCTTAGCGATAGCGCGGGCACGCACGACGCCACCGATGTCCGGAGAAACCACAATCGGGTTGTCCAGGTTCAGCTGCAGCATGTCTTCTAACAGAATTGGGCTACCGAATACGTTATCAACCGGTACGTCAAAGAAGCCCTGGATCTGTTCAGCATGCAGGTCAACGGTGAGGACGCGGTCAACGCCAACGCTTGACAGGAAGTCAGCGACGACTTTTGCGGTAATCGGTACACGAGCGGAACGTACGCGACGATCCTGGCGTGCATAGCCGAAGTAAGGAATAACGGCGGTGATACGGCCTGCGGAAGCACGGCGCAGAGCATCGACCATAACGACCAATTCCATCAGGTTGTCGTTAGTAGGGGCACAAGTGGACTGGATGATGAAAATATCACCACCGCGTACATTTTCATTAATTTGTACGCTGACTTCGCCGTCGCTAAAGCGACCTACAGCGGCGTCGCCGAGTGAAGTGTACAGGCGGTTGGCAATACGTTGTGCTAGTTCCGGGGTGGCGTTACCAGCAAAAAGCTTCATATCAGGCACGAGAAGAACCTCAGGCATGCGTCCATTGGTGGAAAGAATCTGCCGAAAACTGTGCGGGCCAGGCAGTATCCTCTCCAGGCGGTGTATTAAAGAGCGCGATGCAACGTCTGGAACGGGGTGACGTTGTCACCGCAACTCAGCTTGCCCGGCTTACTCGTCATCATTCATGTTTCATGTGCGCTGGCATCAATAATTCGCACCAGTTACATACTTTTGTATGTTCCTGGCGATTCGTCATTTCGCCATCTTCCTGAAACCCGAATGATTTAGAGTAGCGCTCTGTGCAATGGGGAGAGGTTGACACCTTTCGCCACAAAGCCTTCGAGCCATTCCGGGGCTTGCTCAAGCACCTGGCGAGCACGAGACTCTGTATCAAATTCAGCAAAGACACAGGCCCCTGTACCAGTCAGGCGCGACGGCGCATATTCTAACAGCCAGGAAAGCACCGCATCAACCTCGCGAAAACGTTTTCTTGCGATAACCTCGCAATCATTGCCGAATTCACATTTTAGTAACGTTTCTATTGACCTTTTTGGCGTGTTGCGCGGGAGTTCCGGGTCTTTAAAAATCACCGGCGTAGGAATACTGACGCCGGGGTGAGCAACCAGGTACCATTTTTCCGGTGGATTGACCGGCGTGAGAATTTCTCCCACCCCCTCGGCGAAGGCCGCGTGTCCGCGTACAAATACCGGCACGTCGGCACCCAGCGTTAACCCAATGGTTGCCAGTTCATCGACAGACAGTCCGCACAGCCAGAGGTGGTTCAGCGCCACCAGAACGGTGGCGGCATTCGAGGATCCGCCGCCCAGACCCCCGCCCATGGGCAGACGCTTATTAATGCTGATGGCCGCGCCGCTCCCGGCGGGCAAACGCCCACTTTCTGCGGCAGTTTTCATCAGCAAACGCGCGGCGCGCACGATCAGGTTATCTTCATGCTCTACGCCTGCAACCGGGGTGAGTAGATGAATGTCGCCGTCATCGCGCACCTCAATGCTGATATCATCGCCGTAATCGAGAAACTGAAACAGCGTCTGCAGCGTGTGATAACCATCCGCACGCTGTCCGGTGATGTATAAAAACAGATTCAGTTTTGCCGGAGAGGGCCAGTGGGTCATCATTTCACGATCCAGTTATCCATTTTCAGCTTAATGCGCTGGTCGCCGTCGGACAGTTCCATGTTAGCGGGCATCGCCGGCTGCGTTTTGCTGTCGTAGGCGCTGTACACCACTTTCCAGCGCTTACCGTTCTGGCTGTAGTTGACTTCACTCAGACGGTACTGCTCGTCGAGTTTGTAGTCGGTGGCATCGCCCGGCAGACCGAGGATCCATTGACGCAGGCTATTGAGAGGAATCGGCATGCCGGTCAGTTTGCCAATCATCTCTTCGGCGTCATCGGCGGTGTAATGCTTGCCTTTATTATCGACAAGCTCGACGTTGCCAGGCTGGGCTTTCAGTTCCAGTTCAGTACTGCCCAGCGGATTGGTCAGCAGCAGACGATAGTTATCCTGACCGGTTTGCTGCCAGAAGAAGCGGGCATAAACCTTCTGCTGATCGGAAATGTAGGCAAACGCGCCGCGCGTCTGATACTGGTGCAGCGCACGCACTTCCTGCTGGTGCTGACGCCACTGCGGGGAGTCCGGGCTTTTGCCAGGACCTTGCGGCGCATTGAGTGTACAGGCGGTGAGGACCAGGCTTGCCAGCGGCAGCAGGCGGATCAGGCGAAAATCAGGCAGGGTCATAATGATGACAAATCCTTGAGATACGTTGCAGTTATAGTTCTTAATGCTAGCGCCGCCGTTTAACCTCGTCTACGTTCACGTTATCTTAAATCACTAAAATTTGTGCACTAAGCTATTACTCCAAAAGGGGGCAGTCTCTTTTATTGGCCGCACGCATCCTGTATGATGCCCGCAGTCTAACCTTATCAACGCTGGTACTATTCCCGCACACATGACCCTTTTAGCGCTTGGTATTAACCATAAAACGGCACCTGTATCGCTGCGAGAACGCGTAACGTTTTCGCCGGATACGCTCGATCAGGCGCTGGACAGCCTGCTTGCGCAGCCAATGGTGCAAGGCGGGGTAGTGCTGTCGACGTGTAACCGCACGGAGCTGTATCTCAGCGTCGAAGAGCAGGATAACCTGCAAGAAGCGCTGATCCGTTGGCTGTGCGAATACCACAATCTGAATGAAGAAGAACTGCGCAGCAGCCTTTACTGGCATCAGGACAACGACGCCGTCAGCCATCTGATGCGGGTTGCCAGTGGCCTGGATTCGCTGGTACTCGGCGAGCCACAAATTCTCGGTCAGGTGAAAAAAGCCTTTGCGGATTCGCAAAAAGGCCACCTGAACGCCAGTGCGCTGGAACGCATGTTCCAGAAATCGTTCTCCGTCGCCAAACGTGTTCGCACCGAAACCGACATCGGCGCCAGCGCCGTGTCCGTTGCCTTTGCGGCCTGTACGCTGGCGCGACAAATCTTTGAATCACTTTCCACGGTAACCGTGCTGCTGGTTGGCGCAGGTGAGACCATCGAACTGGTGGCGCGTCATCTACGCGAACACAAAGTGAAGAAGATGATAATCGCCAACCGTACGCGTGAACGTGCGCAGGTGCTGGCAGACGAAGTCGGCGCTGAGGTGATTTCATTGAGTGATATCGACGCACGTTTACAGGACGCCGATATCATTATCAGTTCTACCGCCAGCCCGCTGCCGATTATCGGTAAAGGGATGGTGGAGCGCGCGCTGAAAAACCGCCGCAATCAGCCGATGCTGCTGGTTGATATCGCCGTACCGCGCGATGTTGAACCGGAGGTCGGCAAACTGTCGAACGCTTATTTGTACAGCGTTGACGACCTGCAAAGCATTATTTCGCATAACCTGGCGCAGCGTAAAGCGGCGGCGGTGGAAGCCGAAACGATCGTCGAGCAGGAAACCAGCGAATTTATGGCCTGGCTCCGCGCCCAAAGCGCGAGTGACACCATCCGCGAATATCGCAGTCAGTCAGAACAAGTGCGTGATGAACTGACCGCCAAAGCGTTGGCTGCTCTTCAACAGGGCGGTGACGCGCAAGCCATTATGCAGGATCTGGCCTGGAAACTGACTAACCGCCTGATCCATGCACCAACCAAATCACTTCAACAGGCTGCCCGTGACGGGGATAGTGAACGCCTGAATATTCTGCGCAACAGCCTCGGGCTGGAGTAGCAGCACACCAATCTTATTTTTTACAGGGTGCATTTACGCCTATGAAGCCTTCTATCGTTGCCAAACTGGAAGCCCTGCATGAACGCCATGAAGAAGTTCAGGCGCTGCTCGGCGATGCGGGAACCATCGCAGACCAGGATCGTTTTCGTGCGCTGTCGCGCGAATATGCCCAGTTAAGCGATGTTTCCCGTTGTTTCACGGACTGGCAACAGGTTCAGGACGATATCGAAACGGCACAGATGATGCTCGACGATCCTGAAATGCGTGAGATGGCGCAGGATGAACTGCGCGAAGCAAAAGAAAAATGTGAACAGCTGGAACAGCATCTGCAGGTGCTGCTGCTGCCGAAAGATCCGGATGACGAACGTAATGCGTTTCTTGAAGTGCGTGCCGGAACCGGCGGCGATGAAGCCGCGCTGTTTGCAGGCGATCTGTTCCGTATGTACAGCCGCTACGCTGAATCCCGCCGCTGGCGCGTGGAGATCATGAGCGCCAACGAAGGTGAACACGGCGGCTATAAAGAAATTATTGCCAAAGTGAGCGGCGATGGCGTGTATGGTCGACTGAAGTTCGAGTCTGGTGGTCATCGCGTACAGCGCGTTCCTGCCACCGAATCTCAGGGGCGTATCCATACCTCTGCTTGTACGGTCGCGGTGATGCCTGAGCTGCCGGAAGCGGAACTGCCAGACATCAATCCGGCTGACCTGCGCATTGATACCTTCCGTTCATCGGGGGCCGGTGGTCAGCACGTTAACACCACCGACTCGGCTATTCGTATTACCCACTTACCGACCGGTATTGTGGTTGAATGTCAGGACGAACGTTCACAGCACAAAAACAAAGCCAAAGCGATGTCGGTGCTGGGATCACGTATTCGTGCCGCTGAAGTGGCGCGACGCCAGCAGGCGGAAGCCTCTGAGCGTCGTAACCTGTTAGGTAGCGGCGATCGCAGCGATCGTAACCGTACTTATAACTTCCCGCAGGGTCGCGTGACCGATCACCGCATCAACCTGACGCTCTACCGTCTGGACGAAGCGATGGAAGGAAAACTGGATATGCTCATTGAGCCGATTGTCCAGGAATACCAGGCCGACCAGCTGGCGGCGTTGTCCGAGCAGGATTAATGGATTATCAGCACTGGCTGCGTGAAGCAATAGGCCAATTACAGAACAGCGAAAGCCCGCGTCGCGACGCCGAGATCTTACTCGAGACCGTTACCGGCAAAGGGCGTACCTTTATTCTGGCATTTGGTGAAACGGTATTAACAGCCGCACAGCAGGAACAGCTGAGCGTGCTGTTGGCGCGCCGTCAACGGGGAGAGCCTGTGGCGCACTTAACCGGCGTTCGCGAGTTCTGGTCGCTGCCGCTGTTCGTTTCTCCTGCCACGCTTATCCCACGTCCGGACACCGAATGCTTAGTCGAGCAGGCGCTGGCGCGCCTGCCTGCCTCTTCGTGTCGTATTGTTGATTTGGGGACCGGCACGGGCGCTATTGCGCTGGCGCTGGCCTCCGAGCGCCCGGACTGCGATGTGACGGCGGTTGACCGGATGCCGGACGCAGTGGCGCTGGCGACCCGCAATACGCAGCATTTGGGCATCAACAATGTGCGGGTGCTGCAAAGTGACTGGTTCAGCGCTTTGCAGGGGCAGCAGTTCGACATGATCGTCAGTAATCCACCGTACATTGATGAGCAGGACCCGCATCTGGCGCAAGGCGATGTACGCTTTGAGCCGCTGACCGCGCTGGTGGCGGGCGCGAGTGGTCTGGCGGATATCGTGCATATCATCGAACAGTCGAGACACATGTTAACCCCTGGCGGTTATTTGCTGCTGGAACACGGCTGGCAGCAGGGGCAGGCGGTGCGTGACGCGTTTATGCGCGGCGGATACCTGGCGGTCGAAACCTGTCGCGATTATGGCGGCAACGAGCGCATTACACTCGGACGCATCGCCGCATGACCACCTTCAGCTTGTTACTCGGCGTTCATCTTATTAGCATTGCACTTTCCGTGGGGCTGCTCACGCTGCGTTTTTGGTGGCGTTACAGCCACGCACGTCTTGCGTCAGCGCGCTGGACGCGGGTTGTCCCACCGGTCATTGATACCGTTTTGTTACTCAGCGGCGTGGCGTTGATCGCTAAAACGCACATCCTGCCATTCACCGAACAGGGGACATGGCTGACTGAAAAGCTGTTTGGGGTTATTATTTACATCGTTTTGGGTTTTATTGCGCTCGATTATCGTCGGGCGCGCAGCCAGCAGGCGCGTTTAATCGCCTTTCCGCTGGCGCTGGTGGTGCTGTACATCATCATTAAACTCGCCACCACAAAAATACCGTTACTGGGGTAATCATGAGGTCGTTAGCTGATTTCGAATTTAATAAAGCGCCATTGTGCGATGGGATGATCCTGGCATCGGAGTCTATCCGCCTGGATTTCCCTACGCAATCTGTCTACGACGAACTGGAACGTCTGGCCAGCCTCGCGCATGAAGAAATTAGCCAGCTCCTGTCTCAGGATGAGCAACTGGAAAAATTGCTGGCACTTTTTTACGGCGACTGGGGGTTTACGGATACCCGCGGCGTCTATCGTCTTTCTGATGCACTTTGGCTCGACCAGGTCCTGAAAAATCGTCAGGGCAGCGCGGTGTCGCTTGGCGCCATCTTGTTGTGGCTGGCCAATCGGCTGGATCTGCCGCTGGTGCCGGTGATATTCCCGACGCAGTTAATCCTGCGCATTGAATCACTGGAAGGCGAAATGTGGTTGATTAACCCGTTCAATGGCGAAACGTTAAATGAGCACACGCTGGAAGTGTGGCTAAAGGGCAATATCAGCCCGGTAGCGGAATTGTTTAACGAAGATCTCGATGAGGCGGATAACGCGGAAGTGATCCGCAAACTGCTCGACACGCTGAAATCATCGCTGATGGAAGAACGGCAAATGGAACTGGCACTGCGCGCCAGCGAAGCTTTGTTGCAGTTTAATCCTGAAGATCCGTATGAAATACGCGATCGCGGATTGATCTACGCGCAGCTGGAATGTGAACATGTTGCGTTAACCGATTTAAGTTATTTCGTTGAGCAGTGTCCGGAAGACCCGATCAGCGAAATGATCCGTGCGCAGATAAACACTATTTCGCACAAGCAAATTGTATTGCATTGATTAATGACACTTTACCTACCGTTTAAGGCGATCCTATGAAACAAAAAGTGGTTAGCATTGGCGACATCAACGTGGCAAATGACCTGCCATTCGTGCTGTTTGGCGGCATGAACGTGCTGGAATCCCGCGATCTGGCGATGCGCATTTGTGAGCACTACGTAACCGTTACTCAAAAACTGGGTATCCCTTACGTGTTCAAAGCCTCCTTTGATAAAGCCAACCGTTCTTCCATCCACTCTTATCGTGGTCCGGGCCTTGAAGAAGGGATGAAAATCTTCCAGGAACTGAAGCAAACCTTTGGCGTAAAAGTGATCACCGATGTGCATGAAGCCAGCCAGGCGCAGCCTGTGGCTGACGTTGTGGACGTGATTCAGCTTCCGGCCTTCCTCGCCCGCCAGACCGATCTGGTTGAAGCGATGGCGAAAACCGGCGCCGTTATCAACGTCAAAAAACCGCAGTTCGTAAGCCCGGGTCAAATGGGTAATATCGTGGATAAATTCCATGAAGGCGGCAACGACAAGGTTATTCTGTGCGACCGTGGCGCAAACTTCGGTTACGACAACCTGGTTGTGGATATGCTGGGCTTTGGCGTGATGAAGAAAGTTTCCGGTAACTCACCGGTTATTTTTGACGTTACCCACGCGCTGCAGTGCCGTGACCCGTTCGGTGCTGCAAGCGGCGGTCGTCGTGCGCAGGTGACTGAACTGGCGCGTGCCGGTATGGCGGTAGGTCTGGCGGGTCTGTTCATTGAAGCACACCCGGATCCGGCCAATGCGAAATGTGACGGTCCTTCCGCGCTGCCGCTGGCGAAGCTGGAACAGTTCCTCACTCAGATCAAAGCGATTGACGACCTGGTGAAAAGCTTCGACGAGCTGGACACCGAGAACTAAGATAGCTGTGCGGGCCGGAGAATTCTCTCCGGCCTTTTTGACTCTTGTCGTCAGGCGCCAAATGCACCGTCAATCGTGTGCATTGCCCCCGTTACAAATCCCGCTTCCGGGCCTGCCAGCCAGGCAACCATGCCGGCTACTTCCTCTGGTCGTCCGTGTCGTTTTAGCGCCATAAAGCCGTGCATCAGATCTTTCAATGGGCCTTCTGCCGGGTTGGCATCGGTATCAATGGGACCGGGTTGGACAACGTTTACCGTAATACCGCGCGGGCCGAAATCTCGAGCCAGTCCTCTTGCCATCCCCTGTAACGCTGACTTACTCAGCGCGTAAGAGGCCATTCCGGCAATTGGCATACGGTCGCCGTTCACTGAACCAATAATAATGATTCGCCCGCCGTCAGGCATCTGTCGTGCCGCTTCCACTGCAGCGTAATAGGGGGCGTGGATATTAATATGGAAAAGGCGTTCAACCGCATCAGGGTCCTGATCAAGCGCGTCGCCGAACAGAATAATCCCTGCGTTGACCACCAGTACATCCAATGGACCGCTTTCTCGCACCCGCGCGATGACGGCGTCGCGATCGGCGCTATCGGTTTGCGCTGTACGGGTACCTGTCTCTTCGGCCAGTGCTTTAGCGGCGTCAGGGGAACCTGAATAAGTGAAGCTAACGGTTGCGCCATCTGCGGCAAAACGACGCACGATAGCGGCACCAATTCCACGGCTGCCGCCAAGCACCAGCACTGACTTACCATTAAACGAAGACATCAGAGATTCCTTGAACAATTATGTAGTGATCGATATATAATGTCCGCATGGTTTTCTGTCAATGGATTTGTAATGAGCACTACAAAATGCTTCCGCGCGCCGGGTCGACCGCGTAATTTTGATCCAGAGCTGGCCGTGGCCAAAGTGCAGCGGTTATTTCATGCCCAAGGTTATGACACCGTTAGCGTGGCGGATGTCACTCAGGCGCTGAACATCAAGCCACCCAGCTTCTATGCAGCTTTTGGCAATAAACTCGGTCTGTACCAGCGCGTCCTTAGCCGCTACGTACAAAACGATGCTATTCCATTTGACGATATTCTGCGCTGTGACAGACCGGTTGCGGAGTGCCTTGCGTCTCTGCTTGAAGAAGCGGCACGCCGTTATGCTGCCGATCCAGACGCACCTGGCTGTTTGGTTCTGGAAGGAACGCATAGCAACGATCCACTGGCGCGTAATGCCGCCCGTGCTTTCTATTCCGTAGCAGAAAATAAGATTCATGACTTTATCGCACAGCGGCACCCTGAAGAGGCACCAGGCCTGACGGATTTCATTTGTACAACGATGCTAGGTCTGTCGGGTAAGGCACGTTGCGGACACTCGCTTGAACGCCTGCTATCCAGTGCGCAAATTGCCAGTTTAGCGCTGATACACCGATTTTCCTGACTATCGCCACACAAGGAGTAGAGAAACATGATAGGTAAGATGGGTTTTTTCTTTAGCACGCCGCCGCCTGTTATCCGCAATGTTACGCTGATTACATTGCTGATTGGGGCATCCTTTCTGGCACATTCGCAGGAGAAGGCTGATGTCATTTTGTATAACGGACAGCTGATTACGTTGGATGACCAACAACCAAACGCCCATGCGTTGGCGGTGAAAGGGCAACATATTGTTGCCGTCGGCAATAACGAGGAGATAAAAAAATGGTCAGGCCAGAATACAAAAGAAATTAATCTGGCGGGGAAAACGGTTATCCCCGGGTTAATTGATGCGCACCTGCATGGCATCCGGGGAGGACGAACGTTTTTATTCGAAACCTACTGGTTTGATGCCAAAAATTTACCTGATGCGTTGAATAAACTGTCGCAATCGGCAGCACAGAAAAAGGCCGCACAATGGGTGGCCGTTGTCGGCTCATGGATCCCCGAGCAATTTGCTGAAAAGCGCGATCCAACCTTTCAGGAGTTGAATCAGGCGGTACCTGAGAACCCGGCTTATATCCAGAGTCTTTATGATTATGCGCTGTTAAATCAATCCGCGATTGATACCCTGAAACTGAATACCGCCAAGCCAGATATTCCTGCCGGAATAGAAATAGAACGTAATGACCACGGGGCAGCAACCGGGAAACTGCGTGGAACTATCGGCAGTTTTAATCAGCTTTTTGCTCAAATTAGCCAGGACAGCGATGTTAAAGAGAATCTCAACGCCTTTATCCGCTATTTAAATCAACGGGGTGTGGTCGGGTTTATCGATCCTTCCGCGGGGCAAGAGCAGGCTTATCGTGATTTTTTTAAATTCCAGCAACAACACCCTCTCAGAATGCGCGTGGGCTATCGTTTATCGGCGCCGCCAGGTAATGAGACGGAGTGGTTTAAACAGCGCCTGGCTTTTCGCCCGGCAATCCATGATGACGGGAAAATCGCCTTTTTAGGTTTTGGTGAAAGCTTAGTTATGGCAATGAATGATGGCGTGCGGATGTCATCGGGATTTAGCGCGTCTTCGAATGCGAAACAAGAGCAGTTTAAAGTGTTACAACTGGCGGCGCAGGAAGGCGTTCCCGTTGAAATACATGCCTATACCGATGATAGCGCAGAGGCGATTTTAGACCTCATTAGTGACGTTGCGAAATCGCATGATATCGCGTCGTTGCGTTGGTCAATTGCCCATTTAAATACCGGCACGCCAGAGACTCTCGCCCGGATGAAAGCACTTGGTTTGGCCTATTCTGTTCAAATGGGGCCGTATTTTGAAACTCCCGCGATTGAACGCGCTAACGGTAAAGAAGTGGCGGCGCTGTCATCCCCCATTCAACCCGCGCTGGCGCAAGGGATTGTTGTTGCGGGAGGTACTGATGCGACGCGAATTGGCGTTGCAGGCGTGTGGCATGCCATTGAATATCATGTGACGGGCAAAGCGCTTGATGGCACGCTACGCCATGAAAATCGCCGGTTAAGCCGGGAAGACGCATTAAAAATGTATACGTTAAACGCCGCCTGGCTGGCTTTTGCTGAACAGCAGCGGGGAAGCTTGCGTGCGGGTAAGCTGGCCGATTTTGCCGTGATTAATCAGGATATTCTGGCGATTGCGGCAGATAAACTGCACCAAACGGAATCACTGTTAACGTTTGTCGATGGGCAACAGGTCTACCCGCCGCAATAAAGGATGCGAAAGAAAACGGCCCTGCAAAGGGCCGCTAATTTGGACAGAAAAGCGAATCAGGCAAAGATCGTCATCAGATAGGCGATAAACAGTGCCAGATGGGCCGCACCGTTAAGCACGTTCGTGCGCCCGGTCGAGAAGGAGATATGACACAGTACCAACGAAGAGACCATCACAATCATCTCTGGCGAACCTAAGCCAAACACCAGATCGTTGCCCGTCGCCCACGCAATCAGCGTCACAACCGGAACCGTCAGCGAAATGGTGGCGAGCACGGAGCCGAAGAACAAATTCATCGCCCGCTGTACCTGATTGCTCAGCACCGCTTTCAGCGCCCCCAGCCCTTCAGGGGAGAGGATCAGCAATGCGACGAGGAAACCGGTGAACGCAACCGGCGCGTTCAGTTCCGTTAACAGTGTCTCCAGCGGGTTAGCGTTCATTTTGGTGACCGCGATAACCGCAATTAAATGGATGATTAGCCAAGCCGCATGCCACATATTGCTATGCGCTGATGGTTTGCCGTGATGCGGATCGTCGTCGTCACCCTCGTCTTCATGTTCGTAAATAAACAGGCTCTGGTGGGTTTTGGTCTGAATCAGAAGAAATACGCCGTACATCGCGGCAGAAATTAACGCCACCAGCAGCGCCTGCGCGGTGGTGAAATTCGCGCCCGGCAATGCCATCGGGAACACCAGCACAATAATGGCCAGTGGGAACAGGGCGATCAAATACTGTTTAATACCAAACAGGTTCATATACTGGGTGGCGAATTTACGCCCGCCTAACAGTAATGAAAAACCGACCAGACCCCCGGTGACAATCATAATGATCGAATAGAGCGTATCACGCATCAGGGTCGGCGCGGCGTCACCCGTTGCCATTAATGCAGAAATTAAGCTAACTTCAAGAATAACCACTGACAGACTGAGGATCAGGGAGCCATAGGGTTCGCCGAGTCGGTGGGCTAATACGTCTGCGTGACGAACAACGCTAAATGCGCTGCTTAATATGCCCACCAGAGCAAGCGCATTAATGCCGATAACCACTGGTAGTGACTGGCTGCTCCCCCATAAAAACAGCACTACCAGCGCCACAATCGGGAAGACGAGCGAGGTCTCCTTGTGGCGGGTTTTTACCGCCTCATGTGCATGTGTCATTTACGTTACTCTCCATCTCTGCAGGTATTTATAATTATAAATGTATTAAAGAATGTGAAAAATAACAGATATCTCGGTATTTCCGATCTGTTTTTACGTAATTTTACGGCGTGGCCTGTTTCTTGCCTCAAAGTGAGTAAAATTCCTTATCTTGTTTAGAGAGCATTTAAATAACAATGTGTTAGTTTTAATTGAACACAAATATTGACACTGGTAATAGGGAAAATGTCGGTACTGAGCGAAACATAAGTACAGGATATAAAGTGCCGTTGAGTCTTTGTAGCCTTGCAAGCGGTCAGTGAATTGCCTATTGTCCTGATATTGGTTTCAAAATGAGCAGCAAAAAAGCCCGGAAGGCGTCAAAAAGTTGTCGCAGGGATGTTGCAGTGGCGGAGGTGTAAGGTGTTAACGCGTGATTTTTTATTGAATGCCGACTGTAAGACGGCATTTGGTGCTATTGAAGAATCACTACTCTGGTCAGCGGAACAACGTGCAGCCTCACTGGCCGCCACGCTCGCTTGCCGACCAGATGATGGACCGGTGTGGATCTTTGGTTATGGATCGTTGATGTGGAACCCGGCCTTAGAGTTTGAAGAATCGTGTACCGGCACGTTAGTCGGCTGGCATCGGGCATTTTGTCTGCGCCTGACGGCAGGACGAGGCACGGCGTGTCAGCCTGGACGGATGCTGGCGCTGAAAGAAGGGGGACGTACCACCGGTGTGGCCTACCGCTTGCCGGATGCCTCGCTGGAGCAAGAATTGTCGCTGCTGTGGAAACGCGAAATGATCACCGGCTGCTATCTTCCGACCTGGTGTCAGCTCACGCTTGATGACGGGCGGACGGTCAATGCGTTGGTCTTTATTATGGATCCGCGGCATCCGTTGTTTGAGTCCGATACGCGCGCGCAGGTGATCGCGCCGCTGATTGCCGCCGCCAGTGGGCCACTTGGGACCAACGCGCAGTATCTGTTCTCGCTGGAACAAGAACTGTCCCGGTTAGGGATGCAGGATGACTGTCTGAGCGAACTGATCGTCACGGTCAAACGACTGCTGGGCGAGGTGTTACCGGAAGGGGTCATGCGACCAGGATTTGCCTGAGCCGGAGAACTGCCCGAGAAGCGAAAGTGCTTTCGGGCAGCTAACTATCAGGCTGCGATATAACTGATGGAATGCTCCAGCGACTGGCTGTGGCTGTCGATCAGAACATTCCACGTGCCGGTATACGGCACGGTCAGCCATGCGTTATCCCGATCCTGCACGCTTAAAATGTCAGTCTGCGTGTCTTTGACGTGATTTTTCTCGCTCATCAGATGAATGTGACAGCGCTCAGAGCAGCGCACTACCACCGTATCTCCACCAAACAATTTCAAACTTGCCTTCACTAATGCCATTTTTCACCCCGTTCTTGAAAACAACGTACTTTCTGTCGAAAGTGCTGCGTGATGTTGTTCACATTTCACTCATGGCATAACACCAAAGGGGGAGGGACGGGATGCTGATTTTGATCAAAAAATGGCATAACGATTAAACAAAAATGACAAAATCCCTGAAAAGCGTTGAAAGGGCGTGCTTACGTTTAGAGAAACCGCGCCCCTGACAGATTAAATCTGGAAATATCCGGCTCTTTCAGTGTGCTTGCCTGAAAAGCCGTCTATCAGAAGGTTAACACCTTATCTGCTGCCAGCGTCCACTGGGCTAATTCCACCAATGTCCCGACTTCAACGCCGTCAATTAACGGCAGCGTGGTAATGCCACGACCATCGGTGCAGGTTTTGCACAGCTTCACCGGCACGTTTTGTGCGGTCAGGATCTCCAGCATTTGCTGAATATTGTAGCCTTCCGTCGGCTTCTGCCCGCGTATTCCCGCCGTTACTGCGTCCGACATCAAAAAAAGTCGCAGGTCGAGGCTGTCATCCTGTTCGCGCAGGGCAATGGCCAGACGCAGACTGTTAAATAACGATTCGCTTCCATAGGCCGCACCGTTCGCGACGATCACTATCTTTTGCATTTTGACTCCTGTTGTCAGGGGGGCATGGATATTGCTAGCTCTTTGGGAAAACCCGTTATCCGTGAGAGCAGAGATGATGACACATGCGCAAGACCCCGGTGCCACGCAATGGTTTCATCACGCACGCCAGCTTGAGAATACCCAGCTTCGCCAGTTGGCGCAGTCAAGCCAACTAGTGACGCGCATTAGCCATCTGGTGCATATGCTACAGTGCGAACGCGGTGCATCCAACATTTGGTTGTGCTCCCGTGGGTCACTTTACGGTCCGGAGGTCCGTGCCAGCCGCGCACTGGTGGATGAGGAATGTCGACAACTGCACGCGCTGTTTACGCAGCTTATGCCGCAGGCCAGCAGCACGCTATGCCATCGCATCGCCGGTACCGTCTGGTGCCTGGCGCAGTTGCCCGCATTGCGTGAAGCGGTCAGCGGGCAGGCGTTAGATGCGCAACAGGCCATGGCGCAGTACAACCGTGCGCTGCGGCATGTGCTCGGTATTGTCCCGCAACTTAATGACAGTATTGATGACCCCTACGTTGCCCGCGGGATGGTGGCCCTGTACAGCTTTATGCAGGGCAAAGAGCTGGTGGGGCAAGAGCGGGCATTGGGCGCGATTGGCTTTACGCTTGGCGAATTTGAGCCGCCTATGCGCCAGGCGCTGGTGGATCGGATCGACGGACAGCAGCCGTGCTTTGAAGCCTTTAGCTCACTGGCCTCACCGGCGCTGGTGCAGCATTTTCGCCAGCAGTGTGAAGCCTCTGGCACGATTGAACAGTTGCGTCGACAGGTTTGCACGCGACACCCGCAGGCCGATAACGGCGAAAGCACGCTGCGCTGGTTTACGTTGCAGACCCAGCGGCTGGAACGTTTACGCGACGTGGAGGAGAGGCTGATCGGCGAGCTGATGCAGGCCGTTGAGCGGCGTCTGGCGGAAGACGCCAACGCGCTGCCGCTCGATAACTGGCTTGATGATAGCGCCGATGACAACCTCTGCCTGCGTCGCGACAAACAGCTTCTGCTGCTGGTTCGCCAGCAGGCACGCCAGCTCGAGCAGATGAGCGGCCAACTGGCGTCGCTACAGGATACGTTAGAAGAGCGGAAGGTGATTGATAAGGCGAAAAGTGTACTGATGAATCATCACAATATGAGTGAGGAACAGGCCTGGCAACGGCTGCGCAAAATGGCGATGGATAAAAATCAGCGGATGGTGGATATCGCCCGTGCGTTGTTGACCGTGAAATCACTTATTCAGGGATAGCGGCTGCACAACAGACGAGCAGCCTCTGCCATATTCGGGTGCAAAATAACGTCACCGGGAGGTAAAAGCCGCTCAGCGCGCCAGCGAAATTCTGGCATCCGAATTGCATTCATCTCTACAGACAGTTTAGCAACAGACCAACGGCGGTTTGTCTGCTTTGAGGATAAAGGCGTCCTGCAATGCTTCGGCATTGCCGGGCGCTTTTTTTTTGTTATGGGGAGCATGTATGGGTGACAGAACAGTTTTGCTAACGCGGCGGCGATTCCTGCAGGCCAGCGCCGCCATCGGGGGGGCATCCCTGATTTCCGGCCTGATGCCATCGGTGTGGGCTGCAGGGTCTGACGCGCCAGAAATGACCACGGTCAGAGTGGGCTTCATTCCCCTCACTGACTGCGCGCCGTTGGTGATTGCCGCGTTGAAAGGCTTTGATAAAAAGTACGGCATTACGCTGGTGCCCAGCAAAGAGGCCAGTTGGGCGGCGGTACGTGACAAACTGGTTTCCGGCGAACTGGACGCCGCCCACGTTCTGTATGGACTCTTGTACGGGCTGGAGTTGGGCATCGCCAGCAAACCGCAGGCGATGGCAAATCTGATGACGCTGAACCAAAACGGCCAGGCCATCACGCTGTCTGCTGCGCTGCAGGAGCAGGGGATCACCGACGCGCCGTCGCTGAAAAAGCTGATTGCCGGGCAGGCGCCAGGAACCTACACCTTCGCGCATACCTTTCCTACCGGCACGCACGCCATGTGGCTCTATTACTGGCTGGCCAGCGCCGACATCAATCCGTTTACCGATATCCGTACCGTGGTGGTGCCGCCGCCGCAAATGGTGATGAACATGCGCATCGGCAATATGAGCGGTTTCTGCGTCGGCGAGCCGTGGAATGCGCGGGCCATTAACGACCGCATCGGATTTACCGCCGCTACCTCGCAGGCAATCTGGCCCGATCATCCGGAAAAAGTGCTCGGCACGCGCCGGGAATGGGTGGAGAAGCATCCGCACACCGCCCGGGCGCTGGTCAGCGCCGTACTTGAGGCGTCACGCTGGATTGACGCCAGCGAGGCCAACAAACGTGAAACGGCGCAAATCCTTGCCGGGCGCGCCTGGCTCAATACCAAAGCACAGTACCTGACCGGGCGCATGCTGGGCGAATACGACAACGGTGCTGGTCATCGCTGGCAGGACGCGCACCCGATCCAATTCTTTCGTGACGGAGAAGTCAGCTTCCCGTGGCACTCGGACGGCATGTGGTTCCTGACGCAGTTCCGTCGTTGGGGGCTGCTTAAGCAGGCGCCGGACTATGCGGATATTGCGGCCAGGGTCAACCGTATTGATATCTGGCGCGACGCAGCGACGGCCGTTGGCGGCATAACCCCGCCTGCGCAGCTATTGCGTACCAGCACGCTGATGGACGGTGCCGTGTGGGACGGTCGCGACCCGGAAGCGTATGCCAACCGATTTACCCTCCACCGTAAAGGAGCCTGAGATGAAACAAAACACGCAACTAAAAACCTCTGAACCGGCTGTGGGGGAGGTGATCACGCTGTCAGCCGTGACTGTGAGAAAACGCAAAACGCCGGGCTCTTTGTGGCTGCACGCGTGGGTCAGGCGAGCCGTGCCCGCGCTGCTGGGGATGGGCCTGCTGGTGGTGTGCTGGCAACTGGCGGCGATCAACAGCCAGGGATTTCCGACGCCGCTCAGCACGCTGGACTCGGCGCTGACGCTGTTTGCTGACCCGTTCTATAACAATGGGCCGAACGATATGGGCATCGGCTGGAACGTGCTGGCGTCATTGCAGCGGGTGGCCATTGGTTTTGGCCTCGCGGCGCTAGTCGGCATCCCGCTCGGATTTCTGATTGGCCGATTTACCTTCGCCTCACACATGTTTTCACCGCTGGTCGCGCTGCTGCGCCCGGTCAGCCCGCTGGCCTGGCTACCGATTGGGTTGCTGCTGTTTCAAAAGGCGGAACCGGCCTCCAGCTGGACCATTTTTATCTGCTCCATCTGGCCGATGGTGATCAACACCGCCGAAGGGGTGCGCAGAATTCCTGATGATTATCTCAACGTCGCCCGCGTGCTGCAGCTCTCCGAGTGGACGGTGATGCGCCGCATCCTTTTTCCTGCCGTGCTGCCTGCGATCCTCACCGGCATGCGGCTGTCTATCGGTATTGCCTGGCTGGTGATTGTGGCCGCCGAAATGCTCACCGGTGGACTGGGTATCGGCTTTTGGATTTGGAATGAGTGGAACAACCTCAACGTCGAAAACATTCTTATCGCCATTGTCATTATCGGCGTCGTGGGCCTGCTGCTTGAGCAGGGGCTGATGCGGGTCGCCCGTCGTTTTAGCTGGCAGGAAAAATAAGGAAACCGCATGAAACCCATTATTCAGGTACAGGCAGTGAGCCAACGTTTTTCCACCGCCAGCGGCGAGTTTCTGGCGCTGCAAAACGTCTCGTTTGATATCCATGAAGGTGAAACGGTCAGCCTGATTGGTCATTCCGGCTGCGGGAAATCGACGCTGCTGAATTTGATCGCTGGCATCACGTTACCCACTGAAGGCGGCCTGCTTTGCGATAACCGCGAAATTGCCGGGCCGGGGCCGGAGCGGGCGGTTGTATTCCAGAATCATTCATTGCTGCCGTGGCTGAGCTGCTTTGACAACGTGGCGCTGGCGGTCGATCAGGTCTTTCGCCGCACCATGAACAAGGCCGAGCGGCGCGAGTGGATTGCGCACAATCTTGAACGGGTGCAGATGGGCCACGCGATGCACAAACATCCAGGCGAGGTTTCCGGCGGCATGAAGCAGCGAGTGGGCATTGCCCGTGCGCTGGCCATGAAACCCAAAGTGCTGCTGATGGATGAACCGTTTGGCGCGCTGGATGCACTCACCAGGGCACATTTGCAGGACACGGTGATGCAGATCCAGCAATCGCTGAACACCACCATTGTGCTGATCACCCATGACGTCGATGAGGCGGTGCTGCTCTCTGATCGGGTGATGATGATGACCAACGGCCCGGCGGCCACGGTGGGCGAGATTCTGGCGGTAAATCTGCCGCGCCCGCGTAACCGCGTCCAGTTGGCGGATGACAGCCGTTATCACCACCTGCGGCAACGCATCCTCCACTTCCTGTATGAGAAACAGCCGAAGGCGGCGTAAGGGGGCGATATGGCGCAACGACTGGTCATTGTGGGGCACGGCATGGCGGCGACGCGCCTGACCGAGGCGCTGCTGGCGTTCAAGCGCAGCGACATCGCGATCACGCTTATCGGTGAGGAACCGCAGCTGGCCTATAACCGCATCCAGCTATCTCCGGTGCTGGGTGGGGAGAAGACGTTTGCCCACACGCTGCTTCATCCGCGCCAGTGGTATACCGACCACGGCGTGACGGTGCTGAGCGGGGAACGCGTGCTGGCCGTTGATGCTGCGTGCCGCCGGGTGACGACCACCAGGCGCATCCTTGAGTGGGATGAGCTGGTTTTTGCCACCGGCTCGGTGCCGTTTATTCCGCCAATTCCCGGCGGTGAGCAGGCACATGTGCACGCGTTTCGCACGATGGCGGATGTGGAGGCCATCTTGCAACGACCGGGCCCGGTGGTGGTGCTTGGCGGCGGCGTACTCGGCGTGGAGGCGGCGGCAGCGCTACGGCTAGACTGTGACAACGTCACGTTAATTCATCGCGCCGAACGGCTGATGGAACACCAGCTGGATCGGCAGGCCAGCGATCTGTTGCAGGCCCAGCTGACAGCGCGCGGTATTCGCTGCGTACTCAATTCCGGGATTACGTGTATTGAGGGAGAGCGCGTCACATTGCTGGATGGTGAGCAGTTGGCCGCGCAGCGGGTGGTGATGGCGACCGGCGTCAAACCCAATATCCACCTGGCGCAGCAGAGCGGTGTGAGCTGCCAGCGGGGGATCGTGGTGGACGCACAACTGCGTACCACCGTCGCAGGCATCAGCGCGGTGGGCGAGTGTTGTGAAATTAACGGCCAGACCTGGGGGCTGGTGGCACCGTGCCTGCAGCAGGCCGAGGTGCTGGCTGCACGCCTGGCAGGCCAGAACGGCGAGGGATTTCGTTGGCAGGATCGCGGCACGCGCCTGAAGGTGACGGGAATCGAACTGTTCAGCGCGGGGGTAACGGACGCCGAACCCACGGATACCGCGTTGAGTAGCTGGGATCCGCTCAGCGGACACTACCGCCGTCTGCTGATTCGCGACGGAAAACTCCATGGCGTGCTGTTAATGGGCAATTGCCGCAGCGCTGCGCCGCTCACCGATTTGCTGGACGCACGCGCGACGGCAAATTCCGCCTGGCTGTTTGACCGCTTTGATACGCAGCCACCGGCTGCAGGACTGATGACGATGACAAAACCGACGCTGGCTGTTGTGGGACACGGTATGGTTGGCCACCATTTTCTTGAGCAATGCGTAAGCCGCAACCTGCATATGCAGTATCACATCGTGGTGTTCGGCGAAGAACGTTATGCCGCCTATGATCGGGTACATCTTTCCGAGTACTTCGCCGGGCGCAGCGCGCAGTCTCTGTCACTGGTGGACGAGGACTTCTTTGCGCGTCACGGTATCGAGCTGCGACTTGCGCAGTGCGTGACGGAAATAGACCGTGAAGCACGGGTTATCCGTACTGCCAGTGGCCATGAAACCCACTGGGATGCGCTGGTGCTGGCCACCGGATCGTACCCGTTTGTGCCGCCGGTAAAAGGCGGTGATTCCGCGGATTGTTTTGTTTACCGTACGCTCGACGATCTCGATGCCATTGCGGAAAAAGCAAAAAATGCCCGGCGTGGGGTGGTGATTGGCGGTGGGCTGCTTGGGCTGGAGGCGGCCAATGCGCTGCGCCAGCTTGGGCTGGAAACCCATGTCGTTGAATTCGCCGCGAACCTGATGGCGGTGCAACTGGATAATGCCGGCGCCGCTATGCTGCGCGAAAAAATTGAGGCGTTGGGCGTGGGGGTGCATACCGCAAAATCCACCCGCGAAATTGAGCGTACGCCAGACGGCCTGGTGCTGCATTTTGCCGACGGAGAGCGGCTGGAGACCGATCTGGTGGTGTTCTCCGCCGGTATTCGCCCGCAGGATACGCTGGCTCGCCGCAGTGGCTTACACCTCGGCGATCGCGGTGGAATAAGCATTGATAGCCACTGCCGCACGTCAGATGACGCCATTTACGCCATTGGCGAGTGCGCGCTGTGGGAAGGGCGGATATTTGGACTGGTGGCGCCGGGCTATCAGATGGCGCGCGTTGCCGCCGCGCGGCTGGCCGGGGAAGAGGCAAGTTTTGGCGGGGCGGACATGAGCACTAAGCTCAAGCTGCTCGGCGTTGATGTGGCGTCATTTGGTGATGCGCAGGCGCGCACGCCGGGGGCGCAAAGCTATCAGTGGACCCACGGCCCGCAGCAAATCTACAAGAAAATCGTCGTCAGCGCCGATGGCAAAACGCTGCTGGGCGGCGTGTTGGTGGGCGATGCCAGCGATTACGCCACGCTACTGCAAATGATGTTGAACGGGCTGGCGCTGCCCGCGCAGCCGGAATCGCTGATCCTGCCTGCTGTGGCGGGCGGCGCACCGAAAGCGCCTGGGGTGGCGGCACTCCCTGACACTGCACAAATTTGCTCTTGTCATAACGTCAGCAAGGCCGATATCTGCCGGGCGGTCAGCGCCGGGGCGACGGATATCGGTGCAATAAAACAGTGTACCAAAGCGGCAACCGGCTGCGGCGGGTGCAGCGCACTGGTCAAACAGGTGATGGAGCATCAGCTGGCCGCGCAGGGCGTGGAGATCAAAAAGGATATCTGTGAACACTTTCCCTGGTCGCGTCAGGAAATCTATCACCTGGTGCGGGTGAATCATATTCACACCTTCGAACAGTTGATTGCCCGCTATGGACACGGGCACGGCTGTGAAATTTGTAAACCGCTGGTGGGGTCGGTGCTGGCCTCCTGTTGGAATGAGTATCTGCTTAAACCTGCGCATCTGCCGTTGCAGGATACGAACGATCGCTATTTTGCCAATATTCAAAAAGACGGATCGTATTCGGTGGTTCCGCGCATGCCAGCGGGGGAAGTGACGCCGGATGGTCTGATTGCCATTGGTCAGATTGCTAAACGCTACCAGTTGTACAGCAAAATTACCGGCGGGCAGCGGGTTGATCTCTTCGGTGCGCGGCTTGAACAGTTGCCCGATATCTGGCGCGAGCTGGTCGAGGCGGGGTTCGAGACCGGGCACGCTTACGGGAAGTCGCTGCGTACGGTGAAGTCCTGCGTCGGCTCAACCTGGTGTCGCTACGGTGTTCAGGACTCAACCGGACTGGCAGTCACGCTGGAGAACCGCTACAAGGGTCTGCGCGCGCCGCACAAAATCAAAATGGCGGTTTCCGGCTGTACCCGCGAGTGTGCCGAAGCCCAGGGGAAAGATGTCGGCATCATTGCCACGGATAAAGGCTGGAACCTGTATTTGTGCGGCAACGGCGGCATGAAGCCGCGCCATGCCGATCTGTTTGCCAGCGATCTGGATGACGCCACGCTGATTCAGACCATCGATCGTTTCCTGATGTTCTACATCCGCACTGCGGACCGCCTGCAGCGCACCAGTACCTGGATGGACAATCTCGAAGGCGGTATTGATTACCTGCGCGAGGTGATCATGGACGACAGCTTAGGTATTGCCAGCGAACTGGAACAAGATATGGCGCGGGTAGTGGAAAGCTACCAGTGCGAGTGGCAAACCACGCTCAGCAGTCCGCAACGTCTGGCGCTGTTTCGCTCTTACGTCAACAGCGATGCCCCGGATGACGCCATCGCGCGTCAAACCTTGCGCGACCAGCCGCAGTTGGCCCCCCTTGTACATCATGCTCGTGAGACATTGCCGGTGAAACCCTGGCAGGCTATCTGCCCGCTTGAGGCGATCCCGGAACAGGCAGGGATTGGTGCCCTACTGGGTGACCTGCAAATCGCGCTCTTCCGTTTTGGTCAGTCGATTTATGCGCTGGATAATCGTGAACCCGGCAGTGAAGCTCAGGTACTTTCGCGCGGCATTTTGGGGGATGTGGCCGGTGAGCCTGTTGTTATCTCGCCGCTGTATAAACAGCGCATTCGCCTGCGCGATGGTCGCCAGGTTGACAGCGGCGAGCAGGCGGTACGCGCCTGGCCAGTGAAAGTGGTGGATGGAAAAGTGTGGGTGGGCAATCAGGCATTGATTCTGCGCGCGGAGGCTTCATGAGTGAGATACGTACCACATGTCCCTACTGCGGCGTCGGCTGCGGGGTGATCGCCCAGGTGAGCGAAAAAGGCGTTAGCGTCCGGGGCGATCCTGACCATCCGGCAAACTTTGGCCGCCTGTGCGTCAAAGGCGCGGCGCTGGCGGAAACTACCGGGCTGAGCGGCAGATTGTTACAGCCGACGGTTGACGGGGCGAAGGTCAGTTGGTCGCAGGCGCTGGAAACCGCAGGTACGCGTCTGCGCAGCATTATCGCCCAGCACGGCTCGCAGGCGGTGGCCTTTTACGCTTCCGGTCAGCTACTGACGGAAGATTACTACGCGGCCAACAAGCTGATGAAAGGTTTTATCGGTGCGGCCAATATCGATACCAACTCGCGGCTTTGCATGTCGTCGGCGGTGACCGGTTATAAGCGGGCGCTGGGTGCCGACGTGGTGCCCTGCAGCTATGAAGATATCGAGTGTAGCGATCTGGTGGTGCTGGTGGGATCGAATGCTGCGTGGACGCATCCAGTGCTGTACCAGCGGCTGGTGCAGGCGCGACAAACCAATCCATTGTTGAAGGTGGTGGTTATCGATCCCCGGCGTACTGCCACCTGTGATATTGCGGATCTGCATTTGCCGCTGCTGCCCGGCAGCGACGGTGGGCTGTTCGTGGGTTTACTCAACCGAATAGCCACCGACGGTGCAGCGCTGGGCGATTTTGACGGGGAAACGGAAACGCTGGCTATCGCGCGTGACTGGGACGTGGCGCGGGTGGCGCAGTTTTGCGGGCTGGAGGTGGCGGAAGTCACCGCGTTTTATGACACGTTTATGCATGCGCCAAAGGCCGTCACGCTGTACACCATGGGCATTAACCAGTCCGCCAGCGGCAGCGATAAATGCAATGCGATCATCAACGTCCACCTGGCCAGCGGCAAATACGCCCGCGCCGGGTGCGGGCCATTTTCGCTGACCGGACAGCCAAACGCGATGGGCGGTCGCGAGGTGGGCGGGCTGGCGACGCAGCTGGCGGCACAGATGAGTTTTGACCCGCAGGACCTGTCGCGCGTGGCCCGTTTCTGGGGCGCTGAGCGGCTGGCGCAAACGCCGGGGTTGATGGCGGTCGAGCTGTTCGAGGCTATTGGCAGCGGCCAGATCAAAGCGGTGTGGATCATGGGGACTAACCCGGCAGTATCGCTCCCGGACAGCCATGCCGTGTGTCAGGCGCTGGCAGCCTGCCCGCTGGTCATTGTCTCCGAGGTAGTGGCCGATACTGATACCAGTCGCTATGCCCACATTCGCTTTCCGGCGCAGGCCTGGGGAGAGAAGAATGGCACGGTGACCAATTCAGAGCGGCGCATTTCTCGCCAGCGCGCCTTTTTGTCCTCCCCCGGTGAGGCACGTGCGGACTGGTGGATTATCGCCCAGATGGCTAAACAGCTGGGGTATGCCGGGGCGTTTAGCTGGCAAAGCGCGTGGGAGGTCTTCTGTGAACATGCGGCGCTTTCCGGTTTTGAAAATAACGGCGAGCGCGCCTTTGATATTGGTGCCCTGGCCGATATGACGCACGCGCAGTGGGAAGACATGACCCCGGTTCGCTGGCCGGTCAGTCGACGCGTAGCGCCGCTAAACCTCTGGCAGGGCTGGCACGCTAACCAGCGTTTGCGGCTGGTGCCGGTTACACCGCAGGGGATGACCACCGCCTGCGATGCGCTTTATCCGCTGGTGTTAAACAGCGGGCGTATCCGTGACCAGTGGCACACCATGACCCGCACCGGCACCGTTTCACGCCTGATGCAGCACATCAGCGAACCGCTGGTCGAGGTGTCACCCGAGGACGCCGTACGATTTCAACTGACCGGGGGAGCGCTGTGTCGTATCAGTTCCCCGCGCGGGCTGATGGTGGGCAGGGTGGCAATCCAGCCAGGTCAGCGGGCGGGCAGCGCGTTTACCTCAATGCACTGGAACAACAGCTTTGCCCGTCAGGGCCGGGTAAACGCGCTGGTCGCACCGGTGTGCGATCCCCATTCCGGACAGCCAGAAAGTAAACAGACGGCGGTGCGTATCATGCCCTGGCAGCCGCAATGGCAGGGGGAGATGTTTAGCCGCCATCAATTAACACTGCCCGGTTTTGTCCATTGGTGGCGCAAAGCGGCGGATACGGTTTTTCGCTATACCTTGGCGGGTGACAGGGAATTCGCCAGCTGGCTATGCCAGTACTGCATGGCACAAGGCTGGCAAATCCAGCAGGCGCACTGGGGCCAGGGGCTGAATATTCTGGCCTGGCGGGAAGGGCAACTGATGCTGGGATTCTGGTCGGCGGCGACGCAGCCTGAGATTGACACCGTCACTATTCTCGCCGCGTTTGCGCGAGCGCCAGACAATGCTGAAATACGTCATGCGCTGCTGAGCGGCAAACCCGCAGGTATAGCGCCTGACGAGGGGGCGATAGTGTGCAGCTGTTTCAGCGTAGGCGAAACGGCGATCGTCCGGGCGATCACCGACGGTTGCCATTCGGTTCAGACTCTGGGGCAAAAGCTGCGCTGCGGCAGCAACTGCGGGTCGTGCATCCCGGAGTTGCGTGCTTTACTGAAACAAACGCTAACGCTTAAAGAGTAAGGATATTCCTGAAAATTTGAGAAAAGGCTGCAAATTGCCGGCCTGAAAGGTATGGTTAACGGTCGAGAGACCTGACTTTAATGATGTAAAAGCCACCGACGATTTGAGCCGTTTTTTCAGTTGTACACGTAGTTTCCTCCTACTCTTGCCGCTGGCAGGCGGTACTGCCAGCGCGCAGTCTTCGTTTATCCAGCAGGCCGCCAACCCGTTTGACAACAATCATGATGGCTTGCCCGATCTTGGCATGGCGGCGGAGTCCCGGGCCGGTGAAAAGCATTTTGCCGAAATGGTCAAAGCGTTTGGCGAAGCCAGCATGACCGATAATGGTCTTGATACCGGTGAGCAGGCGAAGCAGTTTGCGTTTGGCCAGGTGCGTGACACGGTCAGCGAGCAGGTGAATCAACAGCTGGAGTCGTTGCTTTCTCCCTGGGGCAATGCCAGCGTTGGGCTACAGGTGGATAACGAGGGTAGCTTTACCGGCAGCCGGGGAAGCTGGTTTATTCCCTGGCAGGATAATCAACGCTACCTGACCTGGAGCCAGATGGGGATAACTCAGCAAGATGAGGGGCTGGTCAGTAATCTGGGCATCGGGCAGCGCTGGGTACGCAACGGCTGGTTGTTAGGTTACAACACCTTTTATGACACTCTGCTGGATGAAAACCTGCCGCGCGGTGGCGTGGGTGCCGAAGCGTGGGGCGAGTATCTGCGCTTATCCGCCAATTATTATCAGCCGTTCTCGTCCTGGCAGGAACGTTCTGCGACGCAGGTGCAGCGCATGGCGCGGGGATACGACCTTACTGCACTGATGCGGGTCCCGTTTTATGAACATCTCAATACCAGCGTTAGCGTGGAGCAATACTTTGGCGACCAGGTCGATCTGTTTCATTCCGGAACCGGCTACCACAACCCGGTGGCGGTCAAGCTGGGGCTGAGCTACACGCCGGTGCCGCTGGTGACGGTGACCGCGCAGCATAAGCAGGGTGAAAGCGGGGTCAGCCAGAACAGCGTCGGTGTAAAGCTTAACTATCGCTTTGGCGTGCCGTTAAAAAAACAGTTGATGGTCAGCGAAGTGGCAGACAGTCAGTCCCTGCGCGGGAGTCGTTATGACTTACCACAGCGTAACAATCTGCCGACGATGGAATATCGCCAGCGCAAAACCCTGGCTGTGTTTCTGGCAACTCCGCCGTGGGATCTCACGCCTGGCGAGTCGGTGGCGCTGAAGCTGGAGGTGCGCAGTCTGCACGGTATTCGCCACCTGACGTGGCAGGGGGATACGCAAGCGCTGAGTTTGACGGCGGGAACTACCACCCGGAGTGCAGAAGGCTGGACGATTATTATGCCAAAGTGGGACAGCAGTGACGGGGCAACAAACCGCTGGCGGCTGTCGGTGGTGGTGGAAGACGAACAGGGTCAGCGTGTCTCTTCCAATGAGATCACGCTATCACTGACCGAACCGTTTAGCGCGGTGTCGGAAAATGATCCTCGTTGACGATAAGCAGCATACAAAATTAGAAAATGCGTTCCTGATGCACCCATACCGCGGCTTCTACGCGTGATTTGAGCTTCATTTTCTTCAGCATATGCTTCACGTGGACTTTGACCGTACTTTCGGTGATGTCCAGACGGCGGGCAATCATCTTGTTAGGCAGGCCCTGGGCAATCAGTTTCAGGATATCGCGTTCGCGCGGCGTGAGCTGGGTGACATCGCGGTCTGAGGTGGCACGATTAGCACGCAGGCTGGCGGCCAGTACGGGTGTTAAGGCTTCGCTGAGCACCATTTCACCGGCGGCTGCTTGCTGTAATGCCTTCAGCAAATCTTCCGGTTCCATGTCTTTCAACAAATAACCATCCGCGCCGCGTTTCAGGGCGGTGACCACGTCTTCTTCATGATTGGAGACGCTGAATACTACGATGCGGCCGGACAGGGATTTTTCGCGCAGCTTATCGAGCGTTTCCAGACCGTTCATACCGGGCATATTGAGATCCAACAGGATCAGATCAGGGTCAAGAGATTCAGCCAGCTCGATACCCTGCTCGCCATTACTGGCTTCGCCGACCACGGTAATATCGGGCGCCATGCTGACAAGCTGTTTTACACCGGTTCGCAACATCGGATGATCGTCGATCAACAGGATGGTTGCCGGTTCCAGATTACTCATGGGTATCTCCTTGGACTTCTGTGAAGTTTGTTTCGGGAATAAAAGTGACAGCAACTTCAGTACCGCCAGTCTCGCGACGGCGTACACGGCAATCGCCGCGCAAGCTCTGCGCACGATCGCGCATAATAATCATGCCGTAGTGGTTACTGCGTTCGGCGTTTTCCGGTACGCCGCAGCCGTTATCTTGCACTGTCAGTTTGACCTGCTTGCCATTTTGCACCACCGTCACCACAACGTTATCGGCGTGAGAGTGTTTCAGGGCATTACTCAGGGCTTCACGGGCAATTTGCAACAGGTGAATAGCCTGGTGCGAGGGCACCAGACGCGGTGGCAGCTGGTAATCCAGCTTCACCGTAAAACCAAATCGGGCGCTGTATTCCTGGCAGCTGGCTTCCAGCGCCGGGCGCAATCCAGGCTCCGTTAACTGTAAACGGAAGGTGGTTAACAGCTCACGCAACTGCACCCAGGACGTGTTCAATTCGTTACGAATTTGACCCAGCAGATCGCGGCAGTTTTCCGGCAGCGTCTCGCCTTGCATCTGCAAACAGCTGACCTGCATCTTCATACAGGAAAGTGATTGTGCAATAGAATCATGCAGTTCACGTGCAATGGTGGCACGCTCTTCCATCACAATCAACTGCTGCTGTCGCTCCTGGTGCCTGTCCAGCGCCAGCGTCGCGGTCAGTTGCTCAACCAGGGTATCAACCAGTTGCTGCTGGTCGTGGCTAAGATGACGTCCGTGCGGCAACGTGGCCAGCAGAATACCATACTGAGTATGCGCATCGGTCAGTCGCCATTTCAGTGTGATACCGCCTTCAATGGCGGGCAGCGTACCGCGTGGGCATAGATGACACCCTTTTTCATCACAGCTGACGTTGGACTGACAAGTAAACTCCTGGTGATTATCTTCATCTTCCAGGTCGTACACCCGCAGTTCGATATCATGCAACAGCGTTAAATTTTGTAGTCCGTTGAGCACCGGGGAAAGACGTTCACACAGCGGTACCTGAGAGTGCAGGCGGCGGTTAGCTTGCCACAGGAAAGAGAGGATCTGGTTTTTATGTTCCAGACCGGCTGTTTTCTCTTGCACCCGCTGTTCCAGTACCGCGTAACTTTCGGCCAGCTCTTCTGACATATTGTTCAGCGCCGAGCCCAGGGCCGCCATTTCATTACGCCCGCTGATGCGTGCGCGTTGGGTAAAATCACGCTGGCTAACGGCTCGCGCCATCGATAGCAGCTGTTTCCACGGCTCCAGCAGACGGACGCGCAACCAGATAATGGTAAAGACCAGCAGCAGAGCCATAAACACGGCCATCAGGCGGTGCAGCATCACCACGCGTTCAATACGCAATTCCGTGGTGTGATCAAAGGCGGTCACCAGCTTATCCAGTCCCGCCACAAACTGCGTAACGTCCTCGGCAACGGCATCCGCGTTTTGTGCATGTGATAACCCTGGTGCCAGTTCGGTATGCCAGTAATCTTGTAACGCCTTCAGCTGTGCCTGTTGTCCATCACGCTTAGCGGCGCGCGTTAGTTCCGGGCTGAAGGCCGTTCTTTCCATCTCTTCCAGCAGGGGCTGGTCATTGGCATCCAGCGGAACTGCCGCCAGCAGACGGTAGCTCTGCATACGCAGGGAGCCGGCTTTATTGATTGCATGCGCGCTGCCCTGTACGCCCTGAACCAGCCAGCCGGAAACGGCCATACCCGCCACGCCGAGTGCGGTGGACAGTAAAACAATCAGCGCCACCTGGTTGACCAGCGTAAGCGGAGAGAGACAACGTTTGAACATGGTGACTTCTTCCTTCAGGATTTCGTTGCACCGAAATCCTTATTGAATGACGATTCTGCTGCAGGCAGTGGCGTTATTCTCAGCTATAGACTGGAGTATACCCATACCTCAAACGGGCTACCCCTTAATTGCCATGGGTGGGAGAGATTCCTGACTGAGGGGAGTAGGGCGCGACAGAAGCGTGAAAAACCAGACCTTTTTTACCGATGTTGTGTACTCATTTGGGGTAATGATAAATTTTAAGCAATAATAATGACACCTTTTCCTTTGATTTATATCAACTTACCCCCCGCTGTAAACCCTAATGTTGCAGGCATCGAAACAAGTATCAGAGGTGTCTATGAGTCACTCATCTGCCCCGGAAAGGGCATCTGGATCTGTAATTACAGAATGGCGGCCGGAAGATCCCGTCTTCTGGCAGCAAAAAGGTCATCGTATTGCCAGCCGCAACCTGTGGATTTCCGTCCCTTGTCTGCTGCTGGCGTTTTGTGTATGGATGTTATTTAGCGCCGTGGCGGTAAATTTACCGAAGGTCGGTTTCGACTTCACCACTGAGCAGCTGTTCATGCTGACAGCGTTACCGTCAGTCTCCGGTGCGCTGCTGCGTGTTCCGTACTCCTTTATGGTTCCCCTGTTTGGCGGACGCCGTTGGACGGCATTCAGCACCGGTATCCTGATTATTCCTTGCGTGTGGTTAGGTTTTGCGGTGCAGGATACCACCACGCCGTTTAGCACCTTTATTATCATCTCTTTGCTGTGCGGTTTTGCCGGAGCAAACTTTGCTTCCAGCATGGCGAACATCAGCTTTTTCTTCCCGAAACAGAAACAGGGCGGTGCGCTGGGTCTGAACGGTGGTTTGGGTAACATGGGCGTCAGCGTGATGCAGCTGGTTGCGCCGCTGGTGGTATCCTTGTCCATCTTCGCGGCATTTGGTAGCCAAGGCGTTGAACAACCGGATGGCACGCAGCTGTATCTGGCTAACGCCGCGTGGATTTGGGTACCGTTCCTGGCGGTGCTGACGCTGGCAGCGTGGTTTGGTATGAACGAACTGGCGACGTCTAAAGCGTCACTGAAAGAGCAGTTGCCGGTGCTCAAACGTGGACATCTGTGGATTATGAGCCTGCTGTATCTGGCGACCTTCGGCTCCTTCATCGGGTTCTCTGCCGGTTTCGCGATGCTGTCTAAAACACAGTTTCCTGAAGTCCAGATCCTGCATTACGCTTTCTTTGGTCCACTGATTGGCGCCCTGGCCCGTTCTGCCGGTGGGGCAATTTCAGACCGACTGGGCGGGACGCGCGTGACGTTGGTGAACTTTGTCCTGATGGCCATTTTCAGCGCCTTGCTGTTCCTGACGCTGCCAACAAACGGCGAGGGCGGCAACTTTATCGCCTTCTTTGCGGTGTTCCTGGCGCTGTTCCTGACGGCCGGGCTGGGTAGTGGTTCTACCTTCCAGATGATCTCCGTTATCTTCCGTAAGCTGACGATGGACCGAGTGAAAGCTGAAGGTGGAACCGAAGAGAAAGCGATGCGTGAAGCGGCAACCGACACGGCGGCGGCACTGGGCTTTATCTCAGCCATCGGCGCGATTGGCGGCTTCTTTATTCCTAAAGCGTTTGGTACGTCGCTGGCATTAACCGGTTCGCCGGTGGATGCGATGAAAGTGTTCCTGATCTTCTATGTCGCCTGCGTGGTCATCACCTGGGTGGTATACGGACGTCATTCTAAAAAATAAAAAAGTAGTATACACAAAGTCATTCTAACGGCATCAAGGCGGCAAGTGATAAATCCCCGGCAGCTTACTCAAGTACAGCGGCTGGGGAGAATGAGCACAGCCAACGCAGACGCAGTTTGAAAGATGAAGTGTAGGTTGATTATCCATTGCGCGGTGTTAGACCGCGCTTTTTTTTATCTGATATTAGTTACAACATACTTAAATATTTGCAGGGATAAACCGTTTGTCAGAATGGCGCGCGTAATAGGCTTGCCAGGGGGGATACCCCTTAATACCCACTTATAAAGAATTTAACATTTGCATGATGGGTGTTTTTAAAAATATCCTTTAAAATCAATTTGTTGTTGATTTTAACGGCATCCTACTTAGGGGGTATATAAAATTTAACCTCTCTTACCCATCCCTGCCAGCCTTGATCGTTATCAATTCCTACGCGCTTTCATAGCGTTACCTTCGCAGGCAATCAAGCAATGTCGATTTATCAGAGAGCCGTCAGGCTCCTACAGGAGACAACCGATGAGTAAATTCCTGGACCGGTTTCGCTACTTCAAGCAGAAGGGCGAAACCTTTGCCGATGGGCACGGCCAGCTTCTCAATACCAACCGGGACTGGGAGGATGGATACCGCCAGCGTTGGCAGCATGACAAAGTCGTGCGATCAACTCATGGGGTAAACTGCACCGGCTCATGCAGCTGGAAAATCTACGTGAAAAATGGTCTGGTGACCTGGGAAACCCAGCAAACCGACTACCCACGCACCCGTCCAGACCTGCCAAACCACGAACCACGCGGCTGCCCGCGCGGTGCGAGCTACTCCTGGTATCTCTACAGCGCTAACCGCCTGAAATACCCGCTGATGCGCAAACGTCTGATGAAAATGTGGCGTGAAGCGAAAAGACTGCACAGCGATCCGGTAGACGCATGGGCCTCCATCATCGAAGACGCCGATAAAGCAAAAAGCTTCAAGCAAGCGCGCGGTCGTGGTGGTTTTGTCCGTTCTTCCTGGCAGGAAGTGAATGAGCTGATTGCCGCTTCTAACGTTTACACCGTCAAAACCTACGGCCCTGACCGCGTGGCAGGCTTCTCGCCGATCCCGGCGATGTCGATGGTTTCCTACGCCTCCGGCGCACGTTACCTGTCCCTGATTGGCGGTACCTGCCTGAGCTTCTACGACTGGTACTGTGACCTGCCGCCTGCGTCTCCGCAGACCTGGGGTGAGCAGACCGACGTTCCTGAATCCGCTGATTGGTACAACTCAAGCTACATCATTGCCTGGGGTTCCAACGTTCCGCAGACCCGTACCCCGGATGCTCACTTCTTCACTGAAGTTCGCTACAAAGGGACCAAAACGGTCGCGATCACTCCGGACTACGCCGAAATCGCCAAACTGTGCGATCTGTGGCTGGCACCGAAGCAGGGCACCGATGCCGCGATGGCGCTGGCAATGGGCCACGTCATGCTGCGTGAGTTCCACCTCGATAACCCAAGCCAGTACTTCACCGACTATGTGCGTCGCTACACCGACTTCCCGATGTTGGTGATGCTCGAAGAGCGTGACGGATACTATGCGGCGGGTCGTATGCTGCGCGCCGCCGATCTGGTCGATTCTTTGGGCCAGGAAAATAACCCAGAGTGGAAAACCGTTGCCGTCAATACCGACGGCGAGATGGTCGCGCCAAACGGTTCGATTGGTTTCCGTTGGGGCGAAAAAGGTAAGTGGAACCTTGAGCAGCGTGACGGCACGTCCGGTAAAGAAACCGAACTGCAGCTCAGCCTGCTGGGTAGCCAGGATGACATCGCCGAAGTCGGCTTCCCGTACTTTGGCGGCGAAGGCACCGAGCACTTCAATAAAGTCGAACTGGAAAACGTTCTGTTGCACAAACTGCCGGTAAAACGCCTGCAACTGGCGGACGGTTCTACCGCGCTGGTGACCACTGTTTATGACCTGACCATGGCCAACTACGGTCTGGAACGCGGCCTGAACGATGAAAACTGCGCCACCAGCTACGATGACATCAAAGCATATACCCCGGCATGGGCAGAAAAAATTACCGGTGTATCACGCGCTCAAATCGTGCGCATCGCCCGTGAATTTGCCGATAACGCCGACAAAACGCATGGTCGTTCAATGATTATCGTCGGTGCCGGTTTGAACCACTGGTATCACCTCGATATGAACTATCGCGGGCTGATCAACATGCTGGTGTTCTGCGGCTGCGTTGGTCAGAGCGGCGGCGGTTGGGCACACTATGTGGGTCAGGAAAAACTGCGTCCGCAGACCGGCTGGCAGCCGCTGGCATTTGGCCTTGACTGGCAGCGTCCGGCACGTCACATGAACAGCACCTCCTACTTCTATAACCACTCCAGTCAGTGGCGTTATGAGACGGTGACTGCGCAGGAACTGCTGTCGCCGATGGCGGACAAGTCCCGCTATAGCGGCCATTTGATCGACTTTAACGTGCGCGCTGAACGTATGGGCTGGTTGCCATCTGCGCCGCAGTTGGGCACCAACCCGCTGTACATTGCCCGTGAGGCGGAGAAAGCCGGGATGACTCCGGTGGATTACACCGTGAAATCGTTGAAAGAGGGTTCTATTCGCTTTGCGGCAGAACAACCTGAAAACGGTAAAAACCATCCGCGTAACCTGTTCATCTGGCGTTCTAACCTGCTGGGCTCGTCCGGTAAAGGTCATGAGTACATGCTGAAGTATCTGCTGGGTACTGAACACGGTATTCAGGGGATGGATCTGGGCAAACAGGGCGGTGTGAAGCCAGAAGAAGTGGAATGGCAGGACAACGGTCTTGATGGCAAGCTGGATCTGGTGGTGACGCTGGACTTCCGCCTGTCGAGCACCTGTCTGTATTCCGACATCGTGCTGCCGACTGCCACCTGGTATGAAAAAGACGACATGAATACGTCGGACATGCATCCGTTTATTCATCCGCTGTCTGCCGCTGTTGATCCGGCCTGGGAATCGAAAAGCGACTGGGAGATTTACAAAGCCATCGCCAAGAAATTCTCTGAAGTCTGCGTCGGTCACCTCGGTAAAGAAACCGACGTGGTGACGCTGCCTATCCAGCATGATTCCGCTGCTGAACTGGCGCAGCCGCTGGACGTGAAGGACTGGAAAAAAGGCGAATGCGACCTGATCCCAGGCGTTACTGCTCCGCACATCATGACCGTTGAACGTGATTACCCGGCAACCTACGAACGCTTTACCTCCATCGGCCCACTGATGGATAAAGTCGGTAACGGCGGGAAAGGGATTGCCTGGAACACCCAGAGCGAAATGGACCTGCTGCGTAAGCTCAACTACACCAAGGCCGAAGGCCCGGCTAAAGGCCAGCCGATGCTGAATACGGCGATTGATGCTGCGGAGATGATCCTCACCCTGGCACCGGAAACCAACGGTCAGGTGGCGGTGAAAGCCTGGGCTGCGCTGAGTGAATTTACCGGCCGTGACCATACGCATCTGGCGCTGAATAAAGAAGACGAGAAAATTCGCTTCCGCGATATTCAGGCCCAGCCGCGCAAAATTATCTCCAGCCCGACCTGGTCTGGCCTGGAAGATGAACATGTTTCTTACAACGCCGGTTACACCAACGTTCACGAGCTGATCCCATGGCGTACGCTGACCGGTCGTCAGCAGCTGTATCAGGATCATCAGTGGATGCGCGACTTTGGTGAAAGCCTGCTGGTTTATCGTCCGCCAATCGACACCCGTTCGGTGAAAGAGGTGATGGGCGAGAAATCCAACGGTAATCCGGAAAAAGCGCTCAACTTCCTGACGCCACACCAGAAGTGGGGTATCCACTCCACCTACAGCGACAACCTGCTGATGCTGACGTTAGGTCGCGGCGGTCCGATCGTGTGGATGAGTGAAGCCGATGCGAAAGATCTGGGTATCGAAGATAACGACTGGATCGAAGTCTTTAACAGCAACGGGGCGCTCACTGCCCGTGCGGTTGTGAGCCAGCGTGTCCCGGCCGGGATGACCATGATGTATCACGCCCAGGAACGTATTGTGAATATTCCTGGGTCGGAAATTACCGAGCAACGCGGTGGGATCCATAACTCGGTGACCCGTATTACGCCGAAACCGACGCACATGATTGGTGGTTATGCCCACCTGGCCTACGGCTTTAACTACTACGGCACCGTAGGGTCAAACCGTGATGAATTCGTGGTGGTCCGTAAGATGAAGAACATTGACTGGTTGGATGGCGAAGGCAATGACCAGGTACAGGAGAGCGTAAAATGAAAATTCGTTCACAAGTCGGCATGGTGCTGAATCTCGATAAGTGCATCGGTTGCCACACCTGTTCAGTAACCTGCAAAAACGTCTGGACCAGCCGCGAAGGGACCGAGTACGCCTGGTTCAACAACGTTGAAACTAAGCCGGGTACCGGTTTCCCGACCGACTGGGAAAACCAGGAAAAATGGAAGGGCGGTTGGATCCGCAAGATCAACGGTAAGCTGGTGCCGCGCATGGGTAACAAAGCGCTGCTGCTGGGTAAAATCTTCGCTAACCCGCATCTGCCGGGTATCGATGATTACTACGAGCCGTTTGACTTCGATTACCAGACGCTGCACAACGCACCGGCTGACAGCAAAGCGCAGCCGATTGCACGTCCACGCTCGCTGATCACCGGCAAGCGTATGGACAAGATAACCAAGGGTCCGAACTGGGAAGACGACCTGGGCGGTGAGTTCGAGAAGCTGTCGAAAGACAAAAACTTTGAGAACATGCAGAAGGCGATGTACGGCCAGTTCGAAAATACCTTCATGATGTATTTGCCGCGTCTGTGTGAGCACTGTCTTAACCCGGCGTGCGTGGCGACCTGCCCAAGCGGTGCCATCTACAAGCGTGAAGAAGATGGCATCGTGCTGATCGACCAGGACAAATGCCGCGGCTGGCGTATGTGTATTACCGGTTGCCCGTACAAGAAAATCTACTTCAACTGGAAGAGCGGTAAGTCAGAGAAGTGTGTCTTCTGCTATCCGCGTATCGAAGCCGGTCAGCCGACCGTGTGCTCCGAAACCTGCGTCGGTCGTATCCGTTACCTCGGCGTACTGCTGTATGACGCTGACGCCATTGAAAGCGCGGCAAGTACCGAGAACGAGAAAGATCTGTACCAGCGTCAGCTGGACGTGTTCCTCGATCCGAACGACCCGGCGGTCATTGAGCAGGCACTGAAAGACGGTATCCCGCTGAGCGTGATCGACGCGGCCCAGCAGTCTCCGGTGTACAAAATGGCGATGGACTGGAAGCTGGCGCTGCCTCTGCACCCGGAATACCGCACGCTGCCAATGGTTTGGTATGTTCCGCCTTTGTCACCGATTCAGTCTGCGGCTGATGCAGGTGAACTGGGTAGCAACGGTATTCTGCCGGACGTGGAAAGCCTGCGTATTCCGGTTCAGTACCTGGCGAACCTGCTGACCGCAGGGGATACCCAGCCAGTGGTACTGGCGCTGAAACGCATGCTGGCAATGCGTCACTTTAAACGTGCGGAAACCGTTGACGGTAAAGTGGACACCCGTGCGCTGGAAGAAGTTGGACTGACTGAAGCACAGGCACAGGAAATGTATCGCTACCTGGCCATTGCAAACTACGAAGATCGTTTCGTGGTGCCGAGCAGCCATCGTGAGCTGGCGCGTGAAGCGTTCCCGGAGAAAAACAGTTGTGGCTTTACCTTCGGTGACGGTTGCCATGGTTCAGACACCAAATTCAATCTGTTCAATAGCCGCCGCATCGATGCTGTCGATGTGACCAGCAAAACGGAGCCGCACCAATGATTGAACTTGTCATTGTTTCGCGTCTGCTCGAGTACCCGGATGCTGCCCTGTGGCAGCATCAGCAGGAACTTTTCGATGCACTCGCGTCATCTGAAAACCTGAACAAAGAGGATGCCCAGACTCTGGGCGTCTTCCTGCGCGATTTAACTGCGCAAGACATGCTGGATGCGCAGTCCAGCTACAGTGAACTGTTCGACCGTGGCCGCGCAACCTCGCTGCTGCTATTTGAACATGTGCATGGTGAATCCCGCGATCGCGGCCAGGCGATGGTTGATCTGATGGCACAGTACGAGCAGCACGGTTTACAGCTTGACAGCCGCGAATTGCCGGACCATCTGCCGCTGTACCTGGAATATCTGGCGCAGTTGCCGAAGGAGGAGGCGCTTGGCGGTTTGCAGGATATCGCCCCGATTCTGGCCCTGCTCAGTGCGCGTCTGCAACAGCGTGAAAGTCGCTACGCCGTGCTGTTCGACCTGCTGTTGAAACTGGCGAATGCCGCTATCGACAGCGACAAAGTGGCGGAGAAAATTGCGGATGAAGTTCGCGATGATACCCCGCAGGCGCTGGACGCGGTCTGGGAAGAAGAGCAGGTGAAATTCTTTGCTGATCAGGGTTGCGGCGAATCTGAGATTTCCGCTCACCAGCGTCGTTTTGCCGGGGCCGTTGCGCCGCAGTATCTGAATATCACCACCGGAGGACAGCAATAATGCACTTCCTGAATACGTTCTTCTTTGACATTTATCCGTACATTGCGGGTTCTGTCTTCCTGATTGGCAGCTGGCTGCGCTATGACTACGGGCAGTACACCTGGCGTGCAGCATCCAGCCAGATGCTGGATCGTAAAGGGATGAACATGGCGTCAAACCTGTTCCATATCGGGATATTGGGTATTTTCGCCGGCCACTTCCTGGGTATGTTAACGCCGCACTGGATGTACGAAGCGTGGCTGCCGCTGGAAGTGAAACAGAAGATGGCAATGTTTGCGGGCGGTGCGTCTGGCGTGATGTGTCTGGTCGGTGGTGTATTGCTGCTTAAACGCCGTCTGTTCAGTCCACGCGTGCGTGCCACCACAACTGGTGCGGATATTCTGGTGCTGTCCATTCTGGTTATCCAGTGTGCGCTGGGCCTGCTGACTATTCCGTTCTCCGCCCAGCATATGGACGGAAGCGAGATGATGAAGCTGGTGAACTGGGCACAGTCCGTGGTGACCTTTCACAGCGGCGCGTCCCAGTACCTGGATGGCGTAGCGTTTATCTTCCGTATGCACCTGGTGCTCGGTATGACGCTGTTCCTGCTGTTCCCGTTCTCGCGTCTGGTGCACATCTGGAGCGTGCCGGTCGAGTATTTGACCCGCAAGTACCAGATTGTTCGCGCGCGTCACTAATCGACTCTCTACATCATTGTAAACCCTGCTTCGGCGGGGTTTTTTTATGGCTGTTTGCCGAACGGCAGCGTAAATGCCTTATTCGGCCCCGAACCGGTTTACCGCTGGTCTGCGATGCCTGACATCTGAATCCGTACTCTCTATTTCTGGTTTTTTCCGCCCCTGTCGAGTTTTTTGTATGCAGAAAAAAGATGATGCAGCATAGAATAACGCCATAAACGACAATAGGGATTGTTGTATGCGTTTTTCATTAATTTTCAAGATAATAATATTAAATATATTAATTCCAAAAATGGTTCATGCTGCTGTCTGTGAGGAGCGCTATCCTCCCGACTCGGAAGAATGCCAGTACGTTCAGGAATTAGAGCAAAAAGCGGAGCAAGGAGATGAAAGTGCGCAGTTCTCGCTTGGAGACTGGTATGCGGATGGTCGCTATGTTAGGCCTGATTATAGACTAGCCATAAAATGGCTGGAGAAAGCGGGTAAACAAGGATCTGATTTTTCCTATTTCGTCATTGGCTATCATTACAATTATGGTAAAAACTTTCCTCTTGATAAACAGCAAGCGCTGAAGTGGTATCGCAAGGCGGCAGAGTTGGGGGATAGTTCTACGCAAGAAATATTAGGCGATGCCTATTTGTACGGTGATGGTCTTCCCTACAATATCCCGCTAGCGCTGGAGTGGTATCGCAAAGCCGCATCGCCAACCAACGACGCGGGTGTTACTCGTCATCGAGGCTCTGGTTCAAGCGCCCAATACAAGATTGGCGTGATGTATGCCCATGGACAGGGCGTTCATCAGGATTATCAACAAACGGCAAGCTGGATGCATAAAGCGGCGGAAAATATGTACGACCCCGCGCAACTTTATCTTGGCGTCGCTTATTTTTATGGTGAAGGCGTGCCTCAGGATTATCGTCAGGCAGTTTACTGGCTTAATGAAGGTATACCAGGCAGCTATACGACAGGACACATTCCGCTGAATGCGCTCTATGATAAAGCGCATCCCGCTGACCAGGTTTACTCTCAGACGTGGTATCGAAAAACAGCGAAACGCGTGATGGCAAAGGTGCAGTATAATTTTGGCGTATGGTATTACAACGGTTATCACTTATCGAAAGATCACAACCTGGCGCTGGAGTGGTATCGCAAAGCTGCAGCGCAGGGATTGGCCGAGGCACAGGATGCGATCGGCGTGATGTTTATGCAGGGCGAGGGCGTTTCTCAGGACGACCAACAGGCGCTGACGTGGTATCGCAAAGCCGCGCGGCAGGGACTGCCTGCTGCGCAAACGCATCTTGGCATCATGTCTGCCTTTGGCCGCGGCGTCGTGCAAAGCGACAGACAGGCTATCGCATGGTATCGGAAAGCGGCAAAACATGATTTTGCACAAGCGCAATATCAGCTTGGCGTGGCATACAGTACGGGAAAAGGCGTGTCTAAAAATAGCCAGAATGCGCTGAAGTGGTACCTTAAAGCGGCAGAGCAGGGGTTTGCTCCGGCACAATTAGCGCTTGGGGAAATTTATTCCCATGGGCGACAGGGTGTACCTAAAGATAATAAGCTGGCTTATATCTGGTATGACAGGGCCAGTCTGTATACGAGAAAATCTGAGGATGAATGTTTAGCGCTCATAGCCGAAAGAGACCGACTCAAGGAAACGCTTACGCCAGCTCAACTTGACGAGACATATGCCGCCATTGATCTCATTAGGCGAAAAATTGAACAGTCAGAGGCGGCGAAAAATACCACCAGGAAGAAGTATTGATAAGATAACCAAGATGAAGATTGATTGAACTGAGGTGTTACAGGAGAAGATGGTGGTGGGGGAAGGATTCGAACCTTCGAAGTCGATGACGGCAGATTTACAGTCTGCTCCCTTTGGCCGCTCGGGAACCCCACCAGGGGTATACTTATTATTGAGAACTTACCAGAATGAATGGTGGTGGGGGAAGGATTCGAACCTTCGAAGTCGATGACGGCAGATTTACAGTCTGCTCCCTTTGGCCGCTCGGGAACCCCACCACGGGGTAAATTCATTATGCTGCTCGCATTCTATAGTGGGAAGGATTATTCGGAGCTAAAGCTCCTCACCCTTCGGGCCGTTGCCTGCGGCAACGTTCTCTCACTATCGCTCGAGTCGAACCTTGAAGTCGATGACGGCAGATTTGCAGTCAACTCCCTTATGATCGCTCGGGAACCCCACCACGGGGCAATGCTTTTACTGGCCTGCTTCCTTGGGAAGCGGGGCGCATCATATCAAATGACGCGCCGCTGTAAAGCATTCCTTTGCTTAACGTAGATCGTTTGCGTGTTTTTCATCCGTAACGCAGTAAAGCTAATCAATTCATATTATTGGTGATTACAGAATAATCGTTCGGTTACCGTAAACAAAGACTCGCTGGGCCAGAACCTGATACAGCGCACGGCTTAAAACATTCTTTTCTACGTCGCGGCCTGCTCGCATCATATCTTCTGCGGTATAGGTGTGATCCACGTGAATCACGTCCTGCATGATGATTGGACCTTCGTCGAGGTTATCATTCACATAGTGAGCCGTCGCACCGATTATCTTAACGCCACGCTCATAAGCCTGGTGGTACGGACGTGCACCAATAAAGGCAGGCAGGAACGAGTGGTGAATATTAATAATCTTATTCGGGAAGCGTGAAACAAATTCTGGGGTCAAGACACGCATATATTTCGCCAGTACCACATAATCCGGCTGGTGGGCATCAATAGCATCGGCCATTTTTTGGTCGTGCTCTTCGCGTGTTAATCCTTCGTGGCTGACCAGCTCAAAAGGAATATCAAAACGTTCAACCAGCGAGCGCAGCGTGTCGTGGTTGCCGATAACCGCCGCAATTTCAACATCGAGCCCGCCATAATTGGCTTTCATTAACAAATCACCCAGACAATGCGCTTCCTTGGTGACTAAAATAACGATACGGCGACGGCCTGCTGGCGTAAGTTCGCGAATGGATCCTTCAGGCAGGGCGCTGTCCAGATCGGTCAGCAACGTGACATCATTAAAAATGCCTTCCAGTTCCGTACGCATAAAAAAGCGCCCGGTACGGTGGTCAACAAACTCGTTGTTTTGCACGATGTTCAGTTCATGCTTGTAGCAAATATTGGTGATGCGTGCGATCAAACCTTTTTGGTCGGGGCAGATAGTGCGTAGAACTTTACGTTGTTGTGAATGCATTGCCGGGGTATTCCTGTTGAAAATGTTTGCGTAATAGATGCTGTCGGGCGTGGGTTAGCCGCAGCACTTTTTAAATTTTTTACCTGACCCGCAAGGGCAGGGATCGTTACGGCCAATTTGTGGGCGCGTACCATCAATATAATACCACTGGCCGTTTTCTTTTAAAAAACGAGAGCGCTCGATAATGGCCCCTGTTTTCCCCTGTTCGGAAAAACGTGCCACAAAGCTGACATAGCCGGTATTTTCTGTTTCCGACGTCGTCTGTTCAAAAACGGTAAGTCCGAGCCATTCGGTGTTGGCAAATCCCGCGCTAATATCATCGCGAAACGCAGCAGCATGACAGTCGGGATGCCAGGTCTTAATCAGGTAATCTGCGTCTTTCATCACAAAAGCACAGTAGCGAGAACGCATGAGGTGTGACGGCGTAGGTGCTACTTGCGCGCCAGACACATAACGGTAGCAACATAGGCTATACTCGACAGCGCTACCACAGGGACAAAGCTGAGACACAAAATACTCCCTGGAATAAAAATACGGCGTAAAAACGCCACGGTGGCACTATGTTAACTGAGCCGTAGTGATGTTGCTACGTCTGCAAGCCAGGGGAAGTCTGTAGGTACAATGAGAAAAATAAAAATTGGGCTGGCGCTAGGTTCCGGCGCGGCGCGCGGCTGGTCGCATATTGGTGTGATTAAGGCCCTGAAACACATGGGCATTGATATTGATATAGTTGCAGGGTGTTCTATCGGCTCGTTGGTTGGTGCCGCCTATGCCTGCAATAAATTACCTGCCCTCGAACAATGGGTCTGCTCGTTCAGCTATTGGGATGTATTACGTCTGATGGATCTCTCCTGGCGCAGAGGCGGATTGCTGCGCGGTGAACGCGTGTTTAATCAATACCGTAATGTCATGCCTGTGGCGTCAATCGAACAATGCCAACGTCGCTTTGCTACCGTTGCCACGAATCTGAGCACAGGTCGCGAGCTGTGGTTTACCGAAGGTGATTTACACCTTGCTGTCCGGGCTTCCTGCAGTATCCCTGGTCTGATGTCACCCGTTGCGCATAATGGCTACTGGCTGGTTGATGGCGCGGTGGTTAACCCTGTGCCGGTCTCGCTGACGCGCGCGCTGGGCGCCGACATCGTCATTGCAGTTGACCTGCAACATGATGCCCACCTCATGCAACAAGATCTGCTTTCCTTTAACGTCAGCAATGATACTGAGTCGAGCGATGATGAGCTTTCCTGGCATGCGCGTCTGAAAGAGCGGCTGAGCAACATTACCGCCCGACGAACCGTCACTGCGCCGACGGCGATGGAGATTATGACCACCTCTATTCAGGTGTTGGAAAACCGGCTTAAACGTAATCGTATGGCCGGCGACCCGCCAGACATTCTGATTCAACCATTTTGTCCGCAAATATCCACGCTGGACTTTCACCGTGCCGGCGCGGCGATCGCTGCCGGGCAGCTTGCGGTAGAGAAAAAAATGGATGAGTTGCTGCCACTGGTGAAGACCAACGTCTAACGCATTTTTTATCAACACTTAAGTCAATTCTGACAGGCGTGAGTAGCAATAGCATGCCACTATTGATTAAAGCCAGTCAGGGGGGAGAATATGACGCAGCCATTGGTCGGAAAACAGATTCTTATTGTTGAAGATGAGCCTGTATTTCGCTCACTTCTGGATTCTTGGTTTTCCTCTTTGGGAGCGACAACAGCTGTAGCGAGCGATGGGCTTGATGCGCTGGAATTATTGGGGCGCTTTACACCCGATCTGATGATCTGCGACCTTGCGATGCCGAGAATGAACGGTCTCAAACTGGTTGAATACCTGCGTAACCGTGGCGATCGGACACCAATCTTAGTTATCTCCGCGACAGAAAATATGTCCGATATTGCCAAAGCGCTTCGCCTCGGCGTTGATGACGTACTGTTGAAGCCGGTGAAAGACCTCAACCGGCTGCGAGAAACGGTTTTTGCGTGCCTCTATCCCAACATGTTTAACTCTCGCGTTGAAGAAGAGGAGCGGTTATTTCGTGACTGGGATGCCATGGTTGGCGACCCCGCCGCTGCGGCAAAACTGCTGCAAGAGTTGCAGCCGCCGGTTCAACAGGTTATTTCGCATTGTCGCATTAACTACCGCCAACTGGTTGCGGCCGATCAACCGGGTCTGGTACTCGATATTGCGCCGCTGTCAGAAAATGATCTTGCCTTCTATTGTCTTGATGTGACGCGGGCAGGGGATAATGGTGTGCTGGCGGCGCTGTTGCTGCGGGCGCTGTTTAATGGGCTGCTACAAGAGCAACTGGCACATCAGAATCAACGGTTGCCGGAGCTCGGCGCACTCCTGAAACAGGTTAACCATCTGCTACGACAAGCCAATCTTCCTGGACAGTTCCCGCTGCTGGTAGGGTACTACCATAGCGGATTAAAAAACCTGGTCCTGGTCTCTGCTGGTCTGAACGCGACCTTAAATACCGGCAGCCACAATGTGCAAATCAGCAATGGCGTCCCGTTGGGAACATTGGGGAACACATACCTTAACCAGCTAAGCCACCGCTGCGAGTCCTGGCAGTGCCAAATTTGGGGGGCTGGAGGTCGCCTGCGCCTGATGTTGTCTGCGGAATGAACAATTGAGAGGCAGGGGACGAAATTGCTTCACATCCCTGTCTTTTGGAGTGCTACTATCAGCGCCAGATTTATTCGTATTTATCTTAATTATAATGACGCGCGTCCTTTTCAGACCTGAAGCTTGTCGCGGTACTGATATACTCGGATGCGATACAGATTGATGAACACGTTCAATACATGAACAGTCCAGGAGAGTTTTAAATGGCTGCCCTTAATTCGAAAGTCAAAAAAGCCGTTATCCCTGTAGCGGGATTAGGAACCAGGATGTTACCGGCGACCAAGGCAATTCCTAAAGAGATGTTACCGCTGGTTGATAAACCATTAATTCAATACGTCGTCAACGAATGTATTGCTGCGGGTATCACTGAAATTGTCCTTGTGACTCACTCGTCTAAAAATTCTATTGAAAACCACTTTGATACCAGCTTTGAACTTGAAGCTATGCTGGAAAAACGTGTTAAGCGCCAGCTGCTGGAAGAAGTGCAATCTATTTGCCCTCCGCATGTGACAATTATGCAGGTACGCCAGGGGCTGGCAAAAGGTCTGGGACACGCTGTATTGTGCGCGCACCCGGTTGTTGGTGATGAACCCGTAGCGGTCATCCTGCCGGATGTTATTCTGGACGAATACGAATCTGATTTATCCCGCGATAACCTCGCTGAAATGATTAGTCGCTTTGATGAAACGGGCAGCAGCCAAATTATGGTGGAACCTGTAGAAGATGTGACCGCTTACGGTGTTGTGGATTGTAAGGGTGTTGAATTAGCGCCGGGTGAAAGCGTACCGATGGTTGGTGTTGTTGAAAAGCCGAAAGCCGACGTCGCGCCATCTAATCTTGCTGTTGTAGGTCGTTATGTTCTGAGCGCAGATATCTGGCCTCTGCTGGCAAAAACGCCTCCGGGCGCGGGTGACGAAATTCAGCTGACCGATGCAATCGATATGTTGATTGAAAAAGAAACGGTTGAAGCGTATCACATGAAGGGCAAAAGCCATGATTGTGGTAATAAGCTGGGTTATATGCAGGCGTTCGTCGAATATGGTATTCGTCATAATACCCTTGGCGCAGAATTTAAAGCCTGGCTTGAAGACGAAATGGGTATTAAAAAGTAACATCTCGTTATTAATCTGCACACAACGGCGCTGTTTATCTGGCGCCGTTTTTTTATACCTATATTGGGTAGGGTTGTGCGAAGTACAGGTAAAAAAAATCCCGCCAGTGGGCGGGATTTGAAGCAAACTAATTGTGGATTAATCCTTGATCAGGAAATCGTCCAGCTGTTTACCTTGTTCTTCCATCGCTTTTTTGATCACAGCTGGTGTACGACCCTGGCCGGTCCAGGTTTTCGTTTCGCCGTTTTCATCAACATAGCTATATTTAGCCGGACGTGCTGCGCGCTTAGCTTTAGCACCGGTTTTAACCGCAGCCATGCTATTCAGCAGTTCGTTCGGGTCAATACCGTCAGCAATCAGCATTTCACGATATTGTTGCAGTTTACGCGTGCGCTCTTCAACTTCAGCAGCGGCAGCGCTTTCTTCTTCGCGACGCTCGCTAACGACAACTTCTAATTTTTCCAGCATTTCTTCAAGCGTTTCCAGAGTGCATTCTCTCGCCTGCGCACGAAGAGTACGGATGTTGTTCAGAATTTTAAGTGCTTCGCTCATTGTAGTAATCTCAAACTTATATTGGGTGGGGTTTGTTGAGCTAATAATAGAGCGATAAATTCAGATGTGCAATAGCCAGGAATGTAAGGAATTCAAAATTGCGCTTTATTTAGTACCTGCATTAATTCTTCACCGTTAAATTTTCTACGATGTAGGGCATAAAAAAGGCTTATTGGTACGGTGGATACTCATCGTTCAGGAGTGAAATTTCAAGATTTAGGTCACATTTTACGGTGTTGCAATTGTATCTGTTTGCAGTAATTTCAACCTTTTGTATTAGTTTTGCTTACGGAAATTCGCTATTACGAGGACACCTCAGTGGGATTCAATAACAATAACCGCAGGGTTTCTTTATTGAACTGTGATGATAAGCATTGTTGATGAATTTCAAGGGCACTATTTGTGAAAGAATGTGTATATACCGTCATAAATCGGATTGTTCGAGCATTGGCGCTGTTCATTGGTCTTCGCCCTGAACTTAAGTATGTTCTCTAAGTCTTCCTGTAGTACGTCATATTTAGGGTGTCGATGAGTGATGTTGACGCGATGTTTTATACGAGTGTGGATGACAACGTCGCGCAGACATGTTTGTGAATTATGATACAATCCGCGCATATTTATTTACCCAGGTGAGGGCCGACGGTCAATGGCACAGCTATATTTTTACTATTCTGCTATGAATGCGGGGAAGTCGACCGCTTTGCTGCAATCTTCATACAATTACCAGGAACGTGGCATGCGTGCCGTTGTATATACAGCGGAAATTGACGATCGGTTTGGGGCAGGAAAAGTAAGTTCACGTATAGGTCTGTCGTCACCAGCAAAACTGTTTAACCAAAATTCATCATTGTTCGAAGAAATTCGCGCGGAGAATGCGCAACAAAGAATACATTGTGTGCTGGTCGACGAGTCGCAGTTTTTGACGCGCCAACAGGTTTATGAATTATCCGAGGTTGTCGATCAGCTGGATATTCCGGTTTTATGTTACGGGTTACGCACCGATTTTCGCGGTGAATTATTTGGTGGCAGCGAATACTTGCTTGCCTGGTCAGATAAGCTGGTCGAATTAAAGACCATTTGCTTCTGTGGGCGCAAGGCTAGCATGGTATTACGTCTTGATCAGGCTGGACGACCTTATAACGAGGGCGAGCAGGTGGTTATCGGCGGGAATGAGCGCTATGTATCAGTATGCCGCAAGCACTATAAAGAAGCGCAGTCTGAGGGCTCTCTGACGGCTATTCAGGAAAGACACAGCCACGATTAACCTGCGCTTTTCTGGGCGCTGATAACACGCAGGGTAGGCTTGCTGCATTCGCAGTGAGCGCTACCCTACAGTCACCTCTTCAGGCGCTTTACCCACACGTCTCTCAATACCCTACTGGCATGGCTATTCGCCGCAATGGCCTGCATGAGTATTTGCCCGATGAAGCTGCAACACGCAGACGAATAAATATCCGTCGGCATAGCCCTGTCTCTTGATCAGATCTCCTGATCAAGAGACAGGGCCTGGCTGGGGGTTTTCTGTGCACAAAAAAAAACGGTCCCGTGAAGGGACCGTTTAGGGTAATGCTAAAAGTCAGGCGTTTGAATTAAGCGGATTTCTTCGCTTTTTTCTCAGCTTTAGGCGCTGCAACTGCTTCAGTCTTAGCGGCAGTTTCACCTTCGCTGTATTCACGACCGTAGAAGGTATCCAGCAGGATCTGTTTCAGTTCAGAGATCAGTGGGTAGCGCGGGTTAGCGCCGGTGCACTGGTCGTCAAACGCATCTTCAGACAGTTTGTCAACGTGAGCCAGGAAGTCAGCTTCCTGAACGCCCGCTTCACGGATGGACTTAGGAATACCCAGTTCAGCTTTGATTTCATCCAGCCATGCCAGCAGTTTCTGGATTTTCGCTGCGGTACGGTCGCCCGGTGCGCTCAGACCCAGATGATCTGCGATTTCAGCGTAGCGACGACGTGCTTGCGGACGGTCGTACTGGCTGAAGGCAGTCTGTTTAGTCGGGTTGTCGTTCGCGTTATAACGAATAACGTTGCTGATCAGCAGGGCGTTCGCCAGACCGTGAGGAATGTGGAACTGTGAACCCAGTTTGTGCGCCATGGAGTGACATACACCGAGGAAGGCGTTAGCAAACGCGATACCGGCGATAGTCGCTGCACTGTGTACACGCTCACGTGCTACCGGGTTCTTAGAACCTTCGTGGTAGGACGCTGGCAGGTTTTCTTTCAGCAGTTTCAGTGCTTGCAGAGCTTGACCGTCAGAGAACTCAGAAGCCAGTACGGAAACGTAAGCTTCCAGGGCGTGAGTGACGGCATCCAGACCACCGAAAGCACACAGTGACTTCGGCATATCCATCACCAGGTTGGCGTCAACAATTGCCATGTCCGGGGTCAGCGCGTAGTCTGCCAGCGGATATTTCTGACCGGTCGCGTCGTCGGTAACAACCGCAAACGGAGTGACTTCAGAACCGGTACCAGAAGTGGTGGTGACGGCGATCATTTTCGCTTTTACACCCATTTTCGGGAACTTATAGATACGTTTACGGATGTCCATAAAGCGCAGTGCCAGTTCTTCGAAGTGGGTTTCTGGATGTTCGTACATGACCCACATGATTTTCGCAGCGTCCATCGGGGAACCGCCGCCCAGCGCGATGATCACGTCTGGTTTGAAGGAGTTAGCCAGCTCAGCACCTTTGCGCACAACGCTCAGCGTCGGGTCAGCTTCAACTTCAAAGAACACTTCAGTTTCAACGCCAGCAGCTTTCAGAACGGAAGTGATCTGATCAGCATAGCCGTTGTTGAACAGGAAGCGGTCGGTCACGATCAACGCACGTTTGTGACCATCGGTAATCACTTCATCCAGCGCGATTGGCAGTGAGCCACGGCGGAAGTAGATAGATTTCGGAAGTTTGTGCCACAACATGTTTTCAGCTCGCTTAGCAACGGTTTTCTTGTTGATCAGGTGCTTAGGACCAACGTTTTCAGAGATGGAGTTACCACCCCAGGAACCACAACCCAGAGTCAGGGAAGGTGCAAGCTTAAAGTTGTACAGGTCGCCGATACCACCCTGAGAAGCCGGGGTGTTGATCAGAATACGCGCAGTTTTCATCATCTGACCGAAGTGAGCAACGCGTTCTGGCTGGTTATCCTGGTCAGTGTACAGGCAAGACGTGTGACCGATACCGCCCATTGCAACCAGCTTTTCAGCTTTAACAACAGCGTCTTCGAAGTCTTTTGCACGGTACATTGCCAGCGTCGGAGACAGTTTTTCGTGAGCAAACGGTTCGCTCTCGTCAACAACTTTAACTTCACCAATCAGAATCTTGGTGTTAGTTGGCACGGAGAAACCGGCCAGCTCAGCGATTTTGTATGCCGGTTGACCTACGATAGCCGCGTTCAGTGCGCCATTTTTCAGGATAATGTCCTGAACAGCCTTCAGCTCTTTACCTTGCAGCATGTAGGCGCCGTGGCTGGCGAAACGTTCGCGAACGGCATCATAGACGGAGTCAACAACTACAACGGACTGTTCAGAAGCACAGATTACGCCGTTGTCGAAGGTTTTGGACATCAGTACTGATGCTACCGCACGTTTGATATCAGCCGTTTCGTCGATAACAACAGGGGTGTTACCTGCGCCTACGCCGATTGCCGGTTTACCGGAGCTGTATGCAGCTTTAACCATGCCTGGACCACCGGTCGCAAGGATCAGGTTAATGTCCGGGTGGTGCATCAGGGCGTTAGACAGTTCAACGGAAGGTTGATCGATCCAGCCAATCAGGTCTTTTGGTGCACCAGCAGCGATAGCAGCCTGCAGAACGATGTCTGCTGCTTTGTTGGTTGCATCTTTAGCACGCGGATGCGGAGAGAAGATAATGGCGTTACGCGTCTTCAGGCTGATCAGTGATTTGAAGATTGCGGTAGACGTTGGGTTAGTGGTCGGCACGATACCGCAGATGATACCAATCGGTTCAGCGATGGTGATGGTCCCGAAAGTATGGTCTTCAGCCAGAACTCCACAGGTTTTTTCATCTTTATAAGCGTTGTAGATATATTCAGATGCGAAGTGGTTTTTAATCACTTTATCTTCGACGATACCCATGCCGGATTCGGCAACGGCCATTTTCGCGAGAGGAATTCGAGCGTCTGCGGCAGCCAGAGCGGCGGCACGGAAGATTTTGTCAACCTGTTCTTGAGTGAAACTGGCATATTCACGCTGGGCTTTTTTTACGCGCTCTACAAGTGCGTTAAGTTCAGCGACATTAGTAACAGCCATAATGCTCTCCTGATAATGTTAAACTTTTTTAGTAAATCATCTGCTCGCTACGAGAGTATAGACAGATCGACGAAAATTTGTGTAACGTTTTGAAAATCAAACGGTTAATTAACGTTCACCTTGCATTGATTTACTAAAAGAGCTTATACGGTAGCGTCATCTAACTCTAACGCGTTTCCTCCAGGTGGCGTAAGCAAGGTTACTCACTTCTGAGTAGTAATTGCGTGATCTGGATCAAGTTTACGCAAAGCTGACACCTTTCAGCATGCTCTTTTAGCGGTTGTCGGCAAATGTTAATAAATGGATGTGGTGAATGAGGTTAACATTAGCATATTTAATACATATTAATAACACTGAGTATTGGTAGCACGTTTACAGAGATATACGCAGATAGAAGGTGAAGAATGCTGTCAAAAGGCGTATCGTCAGCGCGGTTTTTAACATTTTTTATGACTCATTTTATCCGGCTAACGCTTCGGAGCTAACCGTGATCCAAACGCTATTTGATTTTCCACTCTATTTTAAATTTTTCATTGGGTTATTTGCGTTGGTTAACCCCGTAGGGATCATCCCTGTCTTTATCAGCATGACCAGCTACCAAACCGCAACTGCGCGTAACAAGACCAACCTGACGGCAAACCTGTCGGTGGCGATCATCCTATGGACCTCGTTGTTCCTCGGGGATGGGATCCTGCAACTCTTCGGTATCTCGATTGATTCGTTCAGAATTGCTGGTGGGATTCTGGTAGTGACCATCGCGATGTCGATGATCAGCGGAAAACTCGGTGAAGATAAACAAAATAAACAGGAAAAATCAGAGACCGCCATCCGTGAGAGTGTCGGTGTTGTCCCGCTGGCATTGCCGTTGATGGCGGGACCGGGTGCGATAAGTTCAACCATCGTTTGGGGAACTCGCTACCACAGCGCATTAAACCTGTTCGGTTTCTTTGTGGCGATTGCCCTGTTTGCTCTGTGCTGTTGGGGGCTGTTTCGCATGGCGCCCTGGCTGGTACGCTTGCTGGGGCAAACGGGCATCAACGTCATTACGCGCATTATGGGCTTACTGCTCATGGCGTTAGGGATCGAATTTATCGTTACCGGTATTAAATCCATTTTCCCTGGCTTGCTTGCCTGACGGGACCGTTCGCTACTAACGGAGTTGACCACCAACTCCGTTCTTTTCATTATCAGTAAAACTTCTCACTAAAGTTGAAAATCAGCGTTGAAATTGTAAAAGAAGCCGATCGTCAACTCCTCCATTATGCATTGATTTAAAAGATAATTATTTTTTAATCTGCACCGCTAGACAGAGTGCCCTCTGTTATTTTGCTAACATCATACTCTGGGGCTTGCTGAAGGATTATCGAAATGTTATTAGTTATTTCAGCATCTATTTTAGATGAATGTGCTAATTAATAACCAATTGTTAAATTTATGTGCACATTCACGACAGATTGGTACCGGACAGGGTTGCCAATCCTGATAATGATGCAATAGATTGTTTATCATGGATTTATTATAAAAATATCTCATTTTGATACCCATTTTTGTGCAATTTTTTTTCGATAAAAGAGAATTGCTTAACAAATCTGTAAAATGTATTGGCGGTTAAGAAACGCATTTGATACTTTCCGGCCAGGTATTTTGCAGAAGATTTAACGTTGATGAGAATTGTTTCCATTTTTCTTCCATCAACAGAGTAACCACGTGTGTCCGGCAGGGGAGGCACGTAGATAATCGACGCAAGGCGGTCGTACGAATCGCCAAAATAAATAAAGTCGGTGATAGCAAGCAGTAAACAATAAACCACCTGACGGCAGAAAATCTCCGGTGCCGTACAGGGATCCGTACAGGATTAACAGTCTGGTTAAAAAACCAGCCATAATAATGAGGGAGTACAACACAATGACTAACATCACTAAAAAAAGTTTAGTAGCGGCGGGGATTCTATCTGCGCTAATCGCTGGGAATGTTGCCACGGCGGCAGAAGTACCCGCGGGAGTTCAACTGGCTGAAAAGCAGACGCTGGTGCGTAATAATGGCTCGGAAGTTCAGTCTCTCGATCCACACAAAATCGAAGGCGTACCGGAATCCAACATTAGTCGCGATCTGTTTGAAGGTTTATTAATCAGCGACGTTGATGGCAAGCCATCACCGGGTGTGGCTGAAAAATGGGAAAATAAAGATTTTAAAGTCTGGACGTTCCATCTGCGTAAAGACGCAAAATGGTCGGACGGCTCCCCCGTTACTGCACAAGATTTCGTATATAGCTGGCAGCGCCTGGCAAATCCAAATACCGCTTCTCCATATGCCAGCTATTTGCAGTATGGGCATATCGTTAATATTGACGATATTATCGCCGGTAAAAAACCGATCACCGATCTCGGTGTAAAAGCCATTGATGACCATACTTTTGAAGTCACACTCAGCGAACCGGTTCCGTATTTCTACAAACTGCTTGTTCACTCATCTGTTTCCCCGGTGCCTAAAGCGGTTGTGGAAAAATTTGGTGATAAATGGACCCAGCCTGCGAACATTGTTTCTAACGGCTCCTATAAATTAAAAGATTGGGTCGTCAACGAGCGCATTGTGCTTGAGCGTAATACCAACTACTGGGACAACGCCAAAACCGTGATTAACCAGGTAACCTACCTGCCAATTTCTTCTGAAGTGACTGATGTTAACCGCTATCGCAGCGGCGAAATCGACATGACCTACAACAACATGCCGATTGAGTTATTCCAGAAACTGAAAAAAGAGATCCCGAACGAAGTTCACGTTGACCCGTATCTGTGTACCTACTATTACGAAATTAATAACCAGAAACCGCCGTTCAACGATGTTCGTGTGCGTACTGCCCTGAAGATGGCGCTGGATCGTGACATTATCGTCAACAAAGTGAAGAATCAGGGCGATCTGCCAGCTTACAGCTTCACTCCGCCGTATACCGATGGCGCAAAACTGGTTGAGCCAGAGTGGTTCAAGTGGTCACAGGAAAAACGTAACGAAGAAGCGAAAAAACTGTTGGCTGAAGCTGGCTTTACTGCAGAAAAACCGCTGACCTTTGATCTGTTGTATAACACCTCCGATCTGCACAAGAAGCTGGCTATTGCAGCCGCTTCTATCTGGAAGAAAAATCTGGGGGCCAACGTTAAGCTGGAAAACCAGGAGTGGAAGACCTTCCTCGATACCCGTCATCAGGGTAACTACGATGTTTCTCGTGCCGGCTGGTGTGCGGATTACAACGAACCGACCTCTTTCCTTAACATGGTGCTGTCAGACAGCTCCAACAACACCGTTCACTATAAGAGCGCGGCATTTGATAAGCTGATTGCCGATACGCTGAAAGTGACTGACGAAGCGCAGCGCAGCGAGCTTTATTCGAAAGCTGAGCAGCAGTTGGATAAAGACTCTGCGATTGTACCGGTGTATTACTACGTCAATGCCCGTTTGGTGAAACCATGGGTAGGTGGATACTCCGGTAAAGACCCGATGGATAATATCCACGTTAAAGACTTGTATATTATCAAGCATTAATGGCAAGACGTGGGGCGACCATCGTTGCCCCACAGTGTCTTTTTCTTCGAACTATAAATACCTCTCTGGCCGCATAAATGGCTTAAAGAGGTATAAAGGCACACGCCAGAAGGTACGGGCAATGTTAAAATTTATATTACGTCGCTGTCTGGAAGCGATTCCGACGCTATTTATTCTTATTACGATCTCATTCTTTATGATGCGTCTTGCGCCGGGAAGTCCTTTCACCGGTGAACGCGCGTTGCCGCCAGAAGTACTGGCGAATATTGAAGCGAAATACCATCTTAATGACCCTATCACCACGCAGTATTTCAGCTACCTGAAGCAACTGGCGCATGGCGATTTTGGACCTTCCTTTAAGTATAAAGACTATACAGTTAACGATCTGGTTGCCTCGAGCTTTCCGGTTTCGGCGAAGCTGGGTGCCGCTGCCTTTATCCTGGCGGTACTCGTTGGCGTCAGTGCCGGAGTTATTGCTGCGTTGAAGCAAAATACGCGCTGGGATTACACGGTGATGGGGGTGGCGATGACCGGGGTGGTTATCCCCAGCTTTGTGGTGGCCCCCTTGTTAGTGATGATATTTGCAATAACGCTGAAATGGTTGCCCGGCGGTGGCTGGAACGGCGGGGCGCTGAAATTTATGATCTTGCCGATGGTGGCGTTGTCGCTGGCTTATATCGCCAGTATCGCCCGTATCACCCGCGGGTCGATGATTGAAGTGCTGCACTCCAACTTTATTCGTACCGCACGGGCGAAAGGCTTGCCGATGCGGCGGATTATTTTTCGTCACGCGTTAAAACCCGCACTGCTGCCGGTGTTGTCCTATATGGGCCCGGCATTCGTCGGCATTATTACGGGGTCGATGGTGATTGAAACTATCTATGGTTTGCCGGGTATTGGTCAATTGTTCGTTAACGGCGCGCTGAACCGCGACTACTCATTGGTATTGAGCCTGACCATTCTGGTCGGGGCGTTAACGATTGTGTTTAATGCGATTGTCGATGTGCTGTATGCCGTTATCGACCCGAAAATCCGTTACTGATACTGGAGCTCGCTATCTATGATGTTAAGTAAGAAAAACAGCGAGACGCTGGAGAATTTCAGTGAAAAGCTGGAGGTTGAAGGTCGCAGCCTGTGGCAGGATGCGCGTCGACGCTTTATGCATAACCGCGCGGCGGTAGCAAGTCTGGTGGTGCTGGTGGTTATCGCGCTATTTGTGACCCTCGCGCCAATGCTGTCGCAGTTTACCTATTTCGACACCGACTGGGGAATGATGTCCAGCGCGCCGGACAGTGAGTCCGGGCACTACTTCGGTACTGATTCCTCGGGGCGTGACCTGCTGGTACGCGTGGCAATTGGCGGACGTATTTCGCTGATGGTCGGGATTGCCGCGGCGCTGGTGGCGGTGATTGTCGGCACGTTGTACGGATCGCTGTCAGGTTATTTGGGCGGCAAAATTGACTCTGTCATGATGCGCCTGCTGGAAATCCTCAACTCCTTCCCATTCATGTTCTTCGTCATTTTGCTGGTGACCTTCTTTGGGCAAAACATTCTGCTGATTTTTGTGGCGATCGGTATGGTCTCCTGGCTGGATATGGCACGTATCGTGCGTGGCCAGACGCTGAGCCTGAAGCGCAAAGAGTTTATTGAGGCTGCGCAGGTGGGTGGGGTTTCGACCGTGCGCATTGTTATCCGCCATATTGTCCCGAACGTGCTGGGCGTGGTGGTGGTGTACGCATCACTATTAGTACCAAGCATGATCCTGTTCGAGTCCTTCCTGAGCTTCCTGGGATTGGGGACGCAAGAACCATTAAGTAGCTGGGGAGCGTTGTTAAGCGATGGCGCTAACTCAATGGAAGTCTCGCCGTGGCTGCTGCTGTTTCCGGCAGGTTTCCTGGTGGTGACGTTGTTCTGTTTCAACTTTATTGGCGATGGCCTGCGTGATGCCCTCGACCCGAAAGACCGTTAAGGAGTGCAGCCATGAGCGTAATTGAAACCTCGACCGCGCCGCTCGCGCAACAACAGGCTAACGCACTGCTGGACGTGAAAGATCTGCGCGTGACGTTTGCCACCCCCGATGGTGATGTCACAGCGGTAAACGATCTGAACTTTTCGCTGCGTGCCGGAGAAACACTGGGTATTGTCGGTGAATCTGGTTCGGGGAAATCGCAAACGGCGTTTGCCCTGATGGGACTGTTGGCGGCCAATGGTCGCATCGGCGGTTCCGCGACGTTCAACGGACGTGAAATTTTGAATTTACCGGAACGCGAGTTGAATAAACTGCGTGCCGAACAAATTTCGATGATCTTCCAGGACCCTATGACTTCCCTGAACCCGTATATGCGGGTCGGAGAGCAGTTAATGGAAGTGCTGATGCTGCATAAAGGCATGAGTAAGGCGGAAGCGTTTGAAGAGTCCGTCAGAATGCTGGATGCGGTCAAAATGCCGGAAGCGCGCAAGCGTATGAAGATGTACCCACACGAGTTTTCTGGCGGGATGCGCCAGCGTGTGATGATCGCTATGGCACTGCTGTGTCGGCCAAAGTTATTGATCGCCGATGAGCCGACAACCGCGCTCGATGTCACAGTCCAGGCGCAAATTATGACGCTGCTGAATGAACTGAAGAGCGAATTTAATACCGCGATTATTATGATCACCCACGATCTGGGGGTGGTTGCCGGGATTTGTGACAAGGTCCTGGTGATGTATGCCGGGCGTACTATGGAATATGGCAGCGCGCGCGATGTCTTTTACAAGCCCGTCCATCCGTATTCCATCGGTTTGCTCAACGCGGTGCCTCGTCTCGATGCTGAAGGGGAAGAGATGCTGACCATTCCTGGCAACCCGCCAAACCTGCTGCGTTTGCCTAAAGGGTGTCCGTTCCAGCCTCGTTGTCCGCACGCCATGGAAATCTGTAGCAGCGCTCCGCCGCTGGAAGAGTTTAGCCCAGGCCGTCTGCGCGCCTGCTTTAAACCGGTGGAGGAACTGGTATGACAACGGCAACTGAACAACGAAAAGTGCTGCTCGAAATTGCCGACCTTAAAGTCCATTTCGATATTAAAGACGGCAAGCAGTGGTTCTGGCAACCTTCAAAAACGCTGAAGGCGGTTGATGGCGTGACCCTGCGATTGTATGAAGGCGAAACCTTAGGCGTGGTGGGTGAATCAGGCTGTGGTAAATCTACTTTTGCCCGTGCGATTATCGGTCTGGTGAAAGCCACCGATGGCAAGGTAGCCTGGCTGGGTAAAGATTTGCTGGGTATGAAACCCGATGAGTGGCGGGCGGTACGCAGCGATATTCAGATGATTTTCCAGGACCCACTGGCCTCATTAAACCCACGTATGACCATCGGTGAAATTATCGCCGAACCGCTGCGCACTTATCATCCGAGCCTGTCAGGGCAGGAAGTGCGAGACCGTGTGAAGACGATGATGATGAAAGTGGGGTTGCTGCCGAATCTGATTAACCGCTATCCGCATGAATTTTCGGGCGGGCAGTGTCAGCGTATCGGGATTGCTCGCGCGCTGATCCTTGAGCCAAAATTGATTATTTGCGATGAACCGGTTTCCGCGCTGGATGTGTCGATTCAGGCGCAGGTAGTGAACCTGTTGCAACAACTACAGCGAGAAATGGGATTATCGTTAATCTTTATTGCCCATGACCTGGCGGTGGTTAAGCATATCTCTGACCGTGTGCTGGTGATGTACCTGGGGCATGCAGTGGAACTGGGCACCTATGACGAGGTGTACCATAATCCGCTGCATCCTTATACCAAAGCACTGATGTCGGCAGTACCAATTCCCGATCCCGACCAGGAGAGGAACAAAACCATCCAGCTACTGGAAGGCGAATTACCGTCACCAATCAATCCGCCGTCTGGCTGCGTGTTCCGTACCCGTTGTCCGATTGCCGGACCGGAATGTGCAAAAACGCGACCTGTTCTGGAAGGAAGTTTCCGCCACGCTGTTTCCTGCCTGAAAGTAGACCCGCTATAATCGGGAGGGCTGACAAAGGTCAGCCCTTCTTATAGGTGAGGTGAATGTGTCTGGTTTTGTGTCCTCTGTCCGCCGCGCTGTCTATCGTAAATTATTCGATTTAAACACGCGCTCAGGCCGCCGTTTTGAAGGTCTGTGCGCGCTGTTTGCGTTGCTTAGCGTCATTGTTATCTTCGTCGAGTCGGGCGTCGGGACGCAATATCATTTAACGTATGATGAATGGCGTTCTTTTGTCTGGCTGGAAATTTTTATTACTCTGGTCTTCACCGCCGAATACTTACTGCGATTATGCTGCTGGGCCAATCCGGCAAAATATGTGTTTAGTTTTTGGGGCATTATTGATTTGGCCACCATTCTGCCGCTGTATGTGATGTGGCTATGGCCAGAAATGAGTCTGAACTATGTGTTCGCCTGGCGAGCGATGCGGGCGATTCGAGTGCTACGGATCCTCAAATTGCTGCGTTTTATGCCCTCGCTGATGGTGTTTTGGGGAGCGATAAAAAGCGCGCGCCACCAGTTGATCCTGTTCTATTCATTTATCGCCATTTTGATGATCATTTTTGGTGCGCTGATGTACCTTATCGAAGGGCCGAAGTACGGATTTGATACGCTGAATGCGTCGGTGTACTGGGCAATCGTGACGGTAACGACGGTTGGGTATGGGGATATTGTGCCGCACACACCGTTGGGACGTATAGTGGCGTCGGTACTTATCCTGATCGGTTACTCCGTGATTGCGATACCTACAGGGTTGATTACCACACATATGAGCAGCGCGTTTCAGCATCGACAGAATCAGCGTCAATGCCCTCAGTGCCAACAGCATCAGCACGAGCACAGCGCGCAATTTTGTAACCGTTGCGGCAGTAAGCTTCCGGATTAAATAAAAAAAGCTGCGAGAGCAGCTTTTTTGTTTGGCTTATTCGCGCCAGAGAATATGGCAGAGCTTGTGATCTTTTTCGCGGCATAACAGGACGCGCGCGAAAATATCGTTAATCTCGCCATCTTCTGAATCAGCCAGCCCAATGACCACTTCGGCAAAGAAGTCAGGGTTCAGGTCAAAGTCGACATGCTCCTGCCAGTCTTCCGCTGGGTCAAATAACTCTGCGCCGCCGCGTTCTTCAAACTGCAAATTGAACAGCAGAACGTCAGCAGGGTCGAGATTGTCTGTCGCCAGTTCGAGAAAAATATCATAAGCCTGCTCAAGCGTTTCGTCTTCAGTCAGGCGATTGTTTAAATCCATATCCATAATGACTACCTGTTTACCGTCTCTTGGGCACGTTTTACAGCAACGGGCTAAAGAAGTAAAACAGTCGCTCGGTGATCCGTTGCCAGAGTGGCCTTTTTAACCACAACCGCGCATCAAGCAGGCGAGAACGGGAGATATAATCGTCCTGAACTGCCGCGAGATCGGCACCAAATCCGGCATCGTCAATCACCAGTGTGATTTCAAAATTCAGCCACAGACTGCGCATATCCAGGTTTACGGTACCGACCAGACTCAACTCGCCATCGACCAGCACACTCTTGGTATGCAACAAACCCCCTTCAAATTGGTAAATCTTAACGCCAGCTGCCAGCAGCTCGGTGAAAAAGGCCCGGCTTGCCCAGCCAACCAGCACGGAATCATTTTTACGGGGGAGAATAATGCTCACATCCACCCCACGCTGCGCCGCCGTACAGATAGCATGCAGCAGATCGTCGCTGGGCACGAAGTAGGGTGTGGTCATAATTAAATATTCACGCGCAGAGTATGCCGCGGTCAGTAACGCTTGATGGATCAAATCATCAGGAAAACCCGGGCCGGAGGCAATGGTATGAATCGTGTGCCCGCTGGCCTGCTCAAATGGCATAATATTGGCATCAGGGGGTGGAGGTAAAATGCGCTTACCGGTCTCAATCTCCCAGTCACAGGAATAGACAATCCCCATCGCGGTGGCGACCGGACCTTCCATCCTCGCCATCAGATCAACCCATTGTCCGACGCCGGCATCTTGCTTAAAGAAACGCGGGTCAACCATGTTCATACTGCCGGTGTAAGCAATATAATTGTCGATCATTATCATTTTACGGTGCTGTCGCAGGTCCATACGGCGTAAGAAGACACGCATCAAGTTAACCTTCAGCGCCTCGACGACTTCAATACCTGCATTACGCATCATTGCGGCCCACGGACTGCGGAAGAACGCCACGCTGCCTGCAGAGTCCAGCATCAAACGACAGTGAATACCGCGTCGCGCCGCGGCCATTAAGGATTCTGCAACCTGATCGGCCATGCCGCCGGGTTGCCAGATATAAAACACCATCTCAATATTGTGCCGCGCCAGTTGAATGTCACGGATCAACGCCTGCATTACGTCATCGGAACTGGTGAGTAACTGGAGTTGGTTTCCTTTAACGCCGCCAATGCCCTGACGGCGTTCGCACAGCTTAAAAAGAGAAGAGGCGACGCTGCTGTTCTCCTGAGCAAAAATATGCTTACAGGCTTTCAGATCGTTCAACCATTTGGCCGTTGAAGGCCACATTGCTCTGGCGCGCTCGGCACGACGTTTGCCCAGATGGAGTTCACCAAAGGACAGATAAGCAATGATCCCGACCAATGGCAGAATATAGATGATCAAAAGCCAGGCCATTGCGGAGGGCACTGCGCGTCGCTTCATTAAAATGCGTAATGTTACGCCAGCAATGAGTACCCAGTATCCCAGAATGACCAGCCAACTCACCACGGTGTAGAAGGTTGTCATAAATTTAAAAATCCTTTTGAAAGCGTATTGTTAAGAGTTTACGCATCAGGATTCATCTGGCAAATAAAAACACGGGAAAACTACTGGTCTGCATTCGGTCAGGCGGTATAATGTCCGCACTGTGACTGTAAGAGTAGTTAACATGAAGCGTAGTAGAACGGAAGTAGGGCGCTGGCGGATGCAGCGTCAGGCTAGCCGCCGTAAAGCGCGTTGGCTTGAAGGACAATCGCGCCGCAATATGCGCATCCACACCATCAGAAAGTGCATTCTAAACCATCAACGTAACTCGTTGCTGTTTGCAATCCACAGCATCTGATCAAAAAGGGCACCGCTGGTGGTGCCCAATGACCACAGCACAACCCGCTATCTTTTTCCCCTCGGGCAGTTCATATTCTGCGATATTCAATCGGCACGCTTATTCATTTATTGATTGCTCACGGCGGATGTATTTGTAACAATGCGCCAGAAATGACTAATTATTATAAATATTCACCAATAATTTTTGTACGATAATTGATAAATGGAGTTTAAATGAAGTATTTAATGGCGCTGATGCTGAGTATGATGTTGTCTGGCTGCACGGCAACTGACTGGATTGATGCTGCTGGTGGCATCATGCAGGCAACAGATAAAAATCAAAAAGATGCCAGGACTAAGCGAATAAATGCGGCTAATAAAGCTGCTGGATATTAAACCCTCAACGAGTTAATGCCACTTCTGGTGATGCAATCCAGAAGTGGTGTTGGATTTTCCAGATAGACAATATGGTGTATCATATTGTTTTAATTGATCATTTTAAACTGGTTTGATGTTTTAACTCGCATGGCAGATCACTTTGCAGAAGTGAAATCCATAATAAAATCATCACGAGAAACCGTTAGTTAATGGAGAATTGACAGCATTTCTCTGCTCTATTATACGTCTGTCGAAAAGGCCATCATTATATATAAAGCGATTCGCTGCATAACATTTACCAGATACTTTAATTCTCTAACCACTAAGTAGTACACGCCATGGCGGGTATTGAAAATTGCAATAATAAAGGTGCATTGATTGTTATCTATTCATATGCACCCTTTTGAATATTATAAGCGGATAGATAGTTACCCGATTTATTAATGTAGGCGTAACGTTGTTGCTTAAAATACTTTCTTATATGGTTTTACTGAAACTTGCGCATAAACCCCCGCAGCCACATAAGGGTCGGCTTCAGCCCACGCCTGTGCTGCTTCTAACGATTCAAATTCAGCAATGACGGTTGAGCCGGTAAATCCGGCCGCGCCTGGGTCGTTGCTATCCACGGCGGGCATAGGGCCTGCAGTCAACAGGCGACCTTCGTCATGGAGCAATTGCAGACGTGCCAGATGCGCTGGGCGTACGGAAAGACGTTTTTCGAGAGAATTGGCGATATCTTGAGCATAAATAACGTACAGCACGGATAGAGCTCCTTGAACGGTAAAAGTCGTTAATTACGTTATTGGAAAGGCCTTATAACTGCAACGGAAAGATAACTGATTTGTTAAGCCCCTACTTCAGAAGTGGGTTTTTATCATAAAATCGCGTTTTAAATGCCGCTTACCGTCATGGGCTTATTGAATATGATTGCTATTTGCATTTAAAATCAGGGCCTGGTTTTTTAACTGAAACGATTATGACTTCAATGACCCTTGATTTACCTCGTCGCTTTCCCTGGTCGACGTTCCTTTCCGTCGGCATTCATGGTGCTGTAGTGGCAGGTCTGCTGTATACCTCGGTACATCAGGTTATTGAACTGCCTGCGCCCGCGCAGCCGATTTCTATCACGATGGTCGCGCCTGCTGACCTCGAACCGCCGCAGGTCGTTCAACCGCCGCCGGAACCCGTCGTGGAGCCTGAACCGGAGCCCGAACCGATTCCTGAGCCGCCAAAAGAGGCTCCGGTCGTCATCGAGAAACCGAAGCCGAAGCCAAAACCGAAACCCAAACCGGTGAAGAAAGTGCAGGAACAGCCGAAGCGTGACGTTAAACCGGTTGAATCGCGCCCAGCTGCGCCGGTTGAAAACACCGCACCAGCGCGGTCGACCACCAGTACCGCACCAGCCACCAGCAAGCCGACAGTCAGTGCGCCTGCAGGCCCGCGTGCACTGAGTCGTAATCAGCCACAGTACCCTGCACGTGCGCAGGCGCTACGTATTGAAGGTCGCGTAAAAGTAAAATTTGACGTGACGTCTGATGGCCGGGTTGAGAATGTGGAGGTACTTTCCGCACAGCCTGCCAATATGTTTGAACGTGAAGTGAAGAATGCGATGCGTAGATGGCGCTATGAGGCAGGTAAACCTGGCTCAGGACTGGTGGTGAACATTGTCTTCCGCCTGAACGGTACCGCACAGATCGAGTAAGATGTTGGCCGGATGAGACGCTACGCCGCCATCCGGCAATTATCACTGTGATGGCCTGATAGCGACGTTAACGCGTCTAATCAGGATGATGCGGGGATCGGACGGGGTTTGCCGTCTTTATCGACAGCCACGTAGATAAACAACGCTTCGGTGGCTTTGTAGCGCTGTCCAATTGGCTCCGATGCTACTTTCTTAACCCAGACTTCAATATTAATGCTGATTGACGTGGTGCCGCGCTTCACGCAGCGGGCATAGCAACAGACCACGTCACCGACGGCAACCGGGCGTAAAAAACTCATTCCTTCCACTCGCACCGTGACCACACGGCCATGCGCGATTTCTTTGGCCTGAATAGCGCCACCGATATCCATTTGTGACATCAGCCAACCGCCAAAAATATCACCATTAGCATTGGTATCGGCAGGCATGGCCAGAGTACGTAAAACCAGCTCACCTTGAGGGGTGTTATTCGTTGTTGTCATTGTAGAACCGACTGTAGAGAAAGATTACAGGCGCGATGCTACTAGAATTTGTGGGCTGAGAACAGAGGGGATAAGGCGCGCAACGCGGTGTTAAGGTGAGAGAAGAACATGGTCGGGTAAAAATTCGCCAGATCTGTCGATCTGGCGAATGGTCATTATGATTTATCTTCCTGCGGTAGATGGCGGTAAATATAAACCCCGCTCAGCAGCGTGAAGATTAACGTCAGGGCAGTTAAGCCGAATACTTTGAAATTAACCCAGATATTTTGCGGCAACCAAAACGCGATGTAGATGTTCGCCAGGCCACACAGGAGGAAAAAGACGGCCCACGCCAGGTTTAGCTTCGACCATACCGGCTGCGGTAGTGTCAATTCTTTGCCTAACATGCGCTGAATCAGCGGTTTTTTCATCACCCACTGGCTTACCAGCAAGGCACCCGCAAACAGTCCATAAATCACGGTTACCTTCCACTTAATGAATTCATCGTTGTGGAAGAAAATGGTCAGACCGCCAAATACGGCCACCAGAATAAAGGTGATCAACGCCATCTTCTCGACCTTGCGATAGCGAACCCAGCTGTAAATCAACACAATGGCTGTCGCGACAATCAGTGCCGAGGTCGCCGCATAGATGTCATAAAGCTTATAAAAAGCGAAAAAGACAACCAGCGGTAAAAAATCAAGAAACTGCTTCATTCTTCGATTCCGTAATCAAAAAAGCATCGACCGTGAGGCCGGGATGCGTTCAGGGTTTATTGGCGAATCAGCATATACAGGCGGAACAAATAGATCAGCAGCACGGCAGAAATCATATTGCTCAGCGTATTCGCCACTACCGCGCCGACGTTCGGCGTGAGTACTGCAAACGTGGGGGCTAACAGCAACAGTGACGTTTTCGCCAACAACCAACCGATCACGGCGGGCGCAACCAGTCGCATATTAGACCACGACAGACGCATACTGTTGCGCATTGCCACAAAGACTCCCATCTTATCCTGAACCATCATCACTGGCGCAAGCGACAGCAGAATGGCCAGCAGGATGCCGGGTACAACGACCAGCATAATACCGATTTGCACCAGTAGGGTAGTCAGAAAAATCAGAATAAACAGCTTAGGTAATACCGGTGCACTAGCGCCAATCGCCCGAAGTGCGCTGACCCGATGGCCTGCCGAAATTAACTGAATCATCAGAATAATGCCGCCAGCGAGGATGGCATTACCGATAAGTCCAGAAAACGTCGAGGCCGCAGATGCGCGTAACAGGATTTGCTGCTGTTCCGGCGTCATGTTCTGCACCAGATCGAACAGTCCCACGCTATTGGTTATCTGATCCCCTTCACTGAGTTGCGCTATCTGCGCATCGCTGGGGGAAAAAGCATGCCCGAATACCACTGTGATAAACGCGCACAACAACGATACCAGCAAGATGGTAATGAATTGATTACGGAAAAAGTTTCCCGTGTCACGGTAAACGGACTTCGCCGTGATTGACATGCACTCTCCTTGAGTTTTGCAGGTGTTCATTTGCGGGCAATTGTACCCTGGATAACTCTACAGTGGCAGCATCGCGAGGTGTATGGAAAAGCATATCTTTGTAAAGCGCCGGTAATTTTTGGCTATGGCTTCAGCGTTATGCAACAACGCTGTTTGTTCTGTGTACACCATGGCGTCATTACGTCCGCATACCATTGATGAGGAAAATGCTCACATGATGGAAATATATCAAAATTGATCTGAATTAAGTTAACCAGGATTTTGAATGCAAGTTCTAACTTAATCTGGATCAATAAATGTTAAATTACAGGACTCAATGTGATCTGTGTTAGATCATTTATTACTCCATTGTAGGTATATTCATTCCGCTTTTATAACCATAACGATGGAGCGGACATGAAAAAATTAACAGTGGCAGCATTGGCATTAACAACTCTACTTTCCGGGAACGCATTTGCGCATGAAGCAGGAGAGTTCTTTATTCGCGCAGGTTCTGCAACCGTAAGACCGACGGAAGGCGCGGGCGGTACGCTGGGCAGTTTGGGTGGGTTTGACGTCAGCAATAACACGCAACTAGGGCTGACATTCACCTATATGGCGACCGACAATATCGGTGTTGAATTACTGGCAGCAACGCCGTTTCGTCATAAAATCGGCACCGCAACCACCGGTGATATCGCAACCGTTCACCATTTACCGCCAACGTTAATGGCGCAGTGGTACTTCGGTGACTCCAGCAGCAAGTTACGCCCTTATGTCGGCGTCGGCGTTAACTACACCACGTTCTTCGACGAAGGATTTAATGATAACGGTAAAAAAACCGGATTATCTGACCTGAGCCTGAAAGACTCCTGGGGGGCGGCGGGGCAGGTGGGGATGGACTACTTAATCAACCGTGACTGGCTGATTAACATGTCGGTCTGGTACATGGATATCGACACCACTGCAAGTTACAAACTGGCTGGCGCGCAGCAGCGTGACAGCGTACGCCTTGATCCGTGGGTGTTTATGTTCTCTGCGGGTTATCGTTTTTAACCTCTTGATTCAAAAACTGAAATGCTGGTCGTACTTCGACCAGCTTTTTGTGTCCTGATTTTCCCTTCCTGCCTTTTCACCTTTCGATGAAATGCTACTCTTTAAGCAAACCTGCTTTGAGAGCATTCACGATGGAGTTGACCCGCCAACTGCTGCAGCAAAAAATTTCACTTCTGGAATCATCAACTAACGATGACATGGCAGATTTCACCCTGTATGCTGCGCGCGCGCTGCTGGTGTATATGGGCCGGGTGGAGAGCCTGGAAAAAAGCCTTGCCGTACCGATAAAACTCCCTTTTTGTAGCGCCAGTCCGGTTTGTGAAATTGAAGCCGGCTATGCCGCAGGGGTAAGTGATTGCCGAGAGGCCATTCGCCGGGCAGGCTATCCGATTGATGGTGATGATTAGTTTGCGAATTTGTTAATAAAAGTGTGCTTTTCATGTATAAATCTGTAACTTAGCGCTCAGGTAACTGATTTGGTCATGCTGTTAACTATCAGGGTGGACTCGTGAAGATTGTGCAGGATAAGCTCAGAAACAGGCAGGCTTTGCTGGTCTCGGGTGTCATTACACTGATATTTACGTCACTATTCCTTTTTATCATTTACGAGCAGCGTACAGCCACCGCGAGTGAAGGCATTAATCGGTTGCAGACGCGTCTCATGGACATCTTTAACGACAATGAACTGATCGCGGATGCCATCGGTGAGCGCTATCACCACACCATTAATGGCGGGCGATGTGGCGATATGTCGCGCTTTGTTCCACGCGAGGCGGGGGAATGGGGGATTAACGCCGACCGAAAGCGGGTACATTCGGCGTCTGGAACCATTATCGCTAAGCAGGCTAATCAACAGGCTCTATGTATGTTTACCGCCGCAGAGTTTATCCGCGGAATGGTGAATGAGCTCAATCCGGGCACCTTCGACGCACATCGCTATATCATCGCCAAAGATGCGGGTTATTTTTACTGGTTTACCCCGTCCGATTCGCGCAATTTTACTTTTTCTGATTCTGAGATGGCGCTGAATATTGCCAACTTTTTCTATCCGCCGGTCGATTTTTATACCCGACTACTGCAAAAGAACGTCAAAAATAAAGCCCTTAGTTCGACCAATTTTTATACCGATAAAATCACCGGTGATAAGGCGTACAGTGTCGTGAGCTATATTTACGATCTGTCAGGTGATGACATCTCCGATCATATTGTGGCCTATCTGGTCTATGATCATTCGAAATCTGAACTGCAAGAAGCGTTGGCAAACGCCTTTGATTACCAGCTTCCACCTGGGCTCAACGTGGCGATGGTGAATTTACTCAACAACGAGAGTCTTTGTTTAGCCGGTAAATGTGTCGCGATAAACAACGCCCACGTCAGGTTGTTGTCAGATAAATACGCGCTGCACTACTCGATATCGCTCGGTCGTTTTATGGTGGGTGATGCTCATGCCGGGATTGTGATTCTACTGGCGCCGTTCTTCTTTATTATCATTAGTTTTTCGTTAAAGTCGTGGCTGAATGAAAGTGACCTCAAGGTATATATCGATTCCCTGACTGGGTGCTTTAACCGGCGCATCCTCGACATTATTAAGCGCCGGGATTTATCCCATTGTTCGGTGGTGCTACTGGATTGTAATAAGTTCAAGGCAGTCAACGACACCTGGGGCCATGCGGCAGGGGATCGTGCGCTGCAAACCATCGCCAACAGAATGCTGTCTAATACCCGAACCAGCCACGACCTGGTGATTCGGACCGGTGGGGATGAGTTTATGATCCTACTGTTTCGCTCTCAGGCGAGTGACGCTATCGCCATTGCCGAGCGTATTAGTGGGCAGGTTAATAATCACGTATTTGTGGTGGAGGGGCACACTGTGCCGCTGTCTGTGTCATGGGGAATTGCGGAAGTGAACGGTGAACTGGATGTGGCTATTCAGAACGCGGATAACGCGATGTACAAAATGAAGCAGGCGAAAGAAGAGTAAAACCGCCAGATTTACGCTGGCGGTTGTGGCTTCTTACTGATGAGTGGCGGCTTTCATCGCGCTGACAAAGGCTTTTAGCTCTGCCAGCATTTGTTCCGGTGCGGCGACGTTTTTCTCAATGATTTTCACAATCGCCGAGCCGGAAATCGCCCCGGCAGCCCCCGCTTCAATCGCTCCCGTGACCTGCTCAGGCGCAGAGATACCAAAGCCTTGCAGCGACGGCGGCGCATCGTACTGTTTTAGCTTTTCGACCAGATGATGCAGCGGCAACGCGGCACGATTTTCAGCGCCAGTCACGCCAGCACGAGACAACAGATAGGTATAACCGCGCCCATGGGACGCAATCTGGCGCAGCAGGTCGTCATTGGCGTTAGGCGGGCAGATGAAAATGGGGGCCACGTTGTGGCGCAGCGCTGCCGCCCTGAATGGTGCGGACTCTTCAACCGGCACATCGGCGACTAATACCGAATCCACCCCGACTTTTTCACACTGTGCGTAAAACGCATCAATACCCTTACTGAACACCAGGTTGGCATACATCAGCAGACCAATGGGAATAGTCGGGTGTTTTTGTCGGATCAGCGCGAGCATTTCGAAGCATTGCGACGGCGTGACGCCAGCGGCAAAAGCACGTAAGGTCGCGTCCTGAATAGTTGGGCCGTCAGCCAACGGGTCGGAGAAGGGAATTCCGAGTTCGAGTGCGTCGGCACCGGCTTCGATCAACGTATCAATAATCTTCAGCGACTGTTCAACAGAAGGGTCGCCGAGGGTGACGAAGGGGACAAATGCACCTTCTTTGCGGTCCTTCAGCTGTGCAAACAGGTTTTCATAACGTTCCATCAGATTTCCCCTCGTGCTTTCAGAATATCGTGTACGGTAAAGATGTCTTTGTCGCCGCGACCGGAGAGGTTAACCACCAGCAGCTGCTCTTTTTCCGGATCCTCGCGCATCATTTTCAACGCGTGCGCCAGGGCATGTGATGATTCCAGGGCCGGAATGATCCCTTCATGCAGGCACAGGGTCTTGAAGGCTTCCAGCGCTTCGTCATCGGTAATTGACACGTAATCGGCGCGGCCAATGCTGTTCAGGTAGGCATGCTGTGGCCCGACAGACGGGAAATCCAGACCGGCAGAAATCGAGTAGGACTCTTCGATTTGTCCCTCTTCGGTTTGCATCATCGGCGATTTCATGCCGAAGTAAATCCCGACGCGACCATGCTTCAACGGCGCGCCGTGTTCACCGGATTCAATCCCATGTCCGCCCGGTTCAACGCCAATCAGCCCGACGCTGGTGTCATTAATAAAGTCCGCAAACATACCGATAGCATTCGACCCACCACCCACGCAGGCGATAACGGCATCTGGCAGACGACCTTCTTTTTCGAGGATCTGCGCTTTGGTTTCTTCACCGATCATGCGCTGGAACTCACGTACAATGGTCGGGAAAGGATGCGGGCCCGCCGCTGTACCAAGCATATAGTGCGCAGTATCGTAGCTGCCAGACCAGTCGCGCAGCGCTTCGTTACAGGCATCTTTCAGTGTGGCGGAGCCGCTGTGTACCGGGATCACCTCGGCGCCCATCAGCCGCATACGGAACACGTTAGGAGATTGACGTTCGATGTCTTTCGCACCCATATAGATGCGACACTTCAGGCCAAGCAAGGCACAGGCGAGCGCGGAGGCTACGCCGTGTTGACCGGCTCCTGTTTCAGCGATGATCTCCGTTTTACCCATACGTTTTGCCAGCAGCGCCTGACCCAACACCTGGTTGGTCTTGTGCGCACCACCGTGCAGCAAGTCTTCACGCTTCAGATACAGCGTGGTGCGAGTGCCCGCAGTAATGTTTTGGCATTTGGTCAGCGCAGTAGGACGGCCTGCATAGTTTTTCAGCAGGTCGGTAAACTGCGCCTGAAACTCAGGATCTTTCTGTGCGCTGACGAAGGCTTCTTCCAGCTGGCACAGGGCAGGCATCAGAATCTGTGGCACATACATGCCGCCAAATTCACCAAAATAGGGGTTGAGTAATGTTGTCATGTCCTTTTCCTTAATATGCGCGCAGTGTTTGAAAGACCGAGGCCAGCAGACGCGCATCTTTGATGCCCGGCTGTGACTCTACGCCAGAATTGAAATCGAGACCGGCACAGCCGGTTTTAGCCGCTTCGACGCAGTTATCTGCACCGAGTCCGCCAGCCAGTAAAACGTTATCCAGTGATTGTCCACCCAACAGGGACCAGTCAAAGCGCTGTCCGCTGCCGCCCTGGCCATTGTCGAAAACGTATTTATCAACACGCTGATAGCTGCGGGCTGGCAGTGACTCGCCCACGCTTAGTGCTTTCCAGATTTGCACCTGTTGCGGTAATGCCGAGCGCAATGTGTCGACATAGGTCTGATCCTCGTTCCCGTGCAGCTGCACGGCTGTCAGTGACAAATGCCCGACGGTGGCGCACACGTCATCGATATTGCTGTCGCAAAACACGCCAACGTACTGCAGCGGCGCACCGGTCATGACCTCACGCGCCTGATCAACACTGACTGCACGTGGTGACGAAGGAACAAAAATCAGGCCACCATAAATTGCGCCGGATTCATACGCCGTGTGGGCATCCTGCGCGCGCGTCAGGCCGCAGACTTTATTCTCGCCGAGCAAAACGCGACGCACCGCGGCATGCAGGTCCTGATGCGACATCAGCGCGGAGCCAATCAGAAAACCGTTGGCGAAATGGCTGAGTTCGCGCACCTGGCCGTAGGTATTAATGCCGGACTCGCTGATGACGGTCACGCCGTGGCCCAGTCGTGGTGCCAGTTGGCGGGTGCGATTGAGGTCAATCGACAGGTCGCGCAGGTCGCGGTTGTTAATGCCCACGACTTTTGCGCCAAGCGCAATGGCACGTTCTAGCTCTTCTTCGTTGCTGACCTCGGTCAGTACGCCCATTTTCAGGCTGTGCGCCACGGCGGCAAGCTGACGATATTGTTCGTCATCCAGCACGGACAACATCAGTAAACAGGCGTCAGCCTGGTAGTGACGGGCCAGGTAAATCTGGTAAGGATCGATAATAAAGTCTTTACACAGAATCGGCTGCGGTGCGATGCGGCTGACGATGGGCAGGAAATCAAAGCTTCCCTGGAAATATTTCTCGTCGGTTAGCACGGAAATCGCCGAGGCATAATGTTTATACACACCCGCAATGTGTGCCGGGTCAAAGTCATCACGGATCACGCCTTTTGACGGAGAGGCTTTTTTGCACTCCAGAATAAACGCGGTACGCGCGCCTTGCAGCGCATCATAAAAGTGTCGCGAGCTGGGCTGAACATCATTTTGAAAGCTGGCCAGCGGTTGTTGTTGTTTGCGGGCTTCTACCCAAATCGCCTTGTCTGCGACAATTTTCGCTAAAACGGTTTGCATCATTTACCCTCTTGCTGCCAGGGCGGTGACCCGGTCATAGGCCGCACCGCTACGCAGGACATTAATCACGATTTGTGCGTTGGCTTTTAAATCTTCTTCGCCGTGCAGGCGCATTAACATGGCGACATTCGCCGCCACGGCGGCCTCGTGCGCGGCTTCACCTTTACCTTGTAACAAGCGACTGAGAATGTCACGGTTTTCTTCCGGCGTGCCGCCCGCCAGCTGTTCCTGGTGATATGGCGTCAGGCCAAAGTCGTCTGCCGTTAGCTGATAGCTCTTGATTTCACCGTCATGCAATTCGGCCACAATGGTCGGTGCATGCAGTGAAACTTCATCCATTCCGCCGCTGTGCACCACGGCTGCACGCTGATATCCCAGCACGCGCAGGGTTTCGGCAATGGGCAGTACCAGTTCCGGGCTGTAGACGCCGATCAGCGCCAGTGGCGGATGCGCAGGGTTAATCAGCGGTCCGAGCACGTTAAAAAGCGTGCGGGTTTTGAGCTGCTGGCGAACCGGCATGGCGTGACGAAAACCGGTGTGATATTTCGGCGCAAACAGGAAACATACGCCCAGTTCGTCAAGCGCCAGACGCGACTTATCGGCATTCATATCCAGGTTGATGCCAAAGGCTGCCAGCAGATCGGATGATCCTGATTTACTGGAGACGCTACGGTTACCGTGCTTCGCCACCTTTAACCCACAGGCCGCGGCGACAAACGCGCTGGCGGTGGAAATGTTGATGCTGTTGCTGCCGTCACCGCCGGTCCCGACAATGTCGGCAAACAGATAGTCCGGACGCGGGAAAGGCGCGGCGTTCTCCAGCAGGGCCGTCGCCGCCCCGGCAATTTCATTCGGATGCTCACCGCGCACTTTCATGCTGACCAGTGCGGCAGCCAGTTGTTCCGGCTTCAGTTCACCGCGCACAACCGCAGAGAACAATTGGTGGCTCTCCTGCTGGGACAGCGTCTGGGCCTGATACAGTTTTTCGAGAATAGGTTGCAGCGTGTTGGTTTGTTCAAGCTTCTGCTGCGCCCAGGCCAGCGTTTGCTCCAGCAGACGCGCGCCCTGAGTGGTGAGAATTGATTCCGGATGGAACTGGAATCCGCACACGCGGTCGGTGTCGTGGCGAACCGCCATCACCATACCGTTGAAGTGGGCGTTAATGGTTAAGCCCGCCGGGACGTTGCTGCCGACCAGTGAATGGTAACGTGCCACCGGCAGGGGATTAGCCAGACCGGCGAACATTTCCTGGCCGTCGTGTTCGATGCTGGAGGCTTTACCGTGCAGGATTTCTCCCGCCTGACCCACATACCCGCCGTAGGCTTCGACAATCGCCTGATGCCCAAGGCAAATCCCGATGATCGGCAACTTGCCGCGCAGGCGAGTTAATAACTCCGGCATGCAGCCCGCTTCGCTTGGCGCCCCCGGACCTGGTGAGAGCATCAGTACCGGGTTTTTCATGGTCGCCAGGCGGTCAATTAAAGTCTGTGCAGGGATATGGTTGCGGTAAATCACTACGTTGTGGCCGTTGGTACGCAGCTGATCTGCCAGGTTATAGGTAAAAGAGTCGATGTTATCGAGCAGCAGAATATCAGCCATTAGAAAATCTCCTGTGCATGGTGCGCGGTGGCGATAGCACGCAGAACCGCACGCGCTTTATTACGGGTTTCATCGGCTTCAGACTGCGGTACAGAATCCAGAACAATCCCGGCACCGGCCTGCACGGTGGCGATACCGTCTTCTACCAGGGCAGAACGAATCACAATACAGGTGTCCAGATCGCCGTGGGCGGTGAAGTAACCGACCGCACCGCCATAGCTACCGCGGCGGCGACCTTCAGCCTCGGCGATGAGCTGCATGGCGCGCACTTTCGGCGCACCGCTCAGCGTGCCCATATTCATACAGGCACGGTATGCATGCAGGACGTCAAGGTCGTGACGAAGTTCGCCGACCACGCGGGAAACCAGGTGCATCACGAAGGAATAACGGTCAACTTTGGTCAGGTCGGCCACGTAGCGACTGCCCGGGGTGCAGATACGCGCCAGGTCATTACGCGCCAGGTCCACCAGCATCAGGTGTTCGGAAAGTTCTTTATGGTCTGTGCGCATTTCCAGCTCAATACGGCTGTCGAGATCGCGATCCAGCGAGCCGTCAGCACGACGACCGCGCGGGCGGGTCCCGGCGATCGGGTAGATCTCAATCTGGCGGCTGGTGGCATCGTATTTCAGCGAACTTTCCGGCGAGGCGCCGAACAACGTGAAATCGTTATCCTGCATGAAAAACATGTACGGGCTGGGATTACTCTTTTTCAGCACATAATAGGCAGCAAGTGGTGACGGGCAGGGCAGCGAAAAGCGGCGGGAAGGCACCACCTGGAAAATCTCACCGGCACGAATGGCTTTTTGCAAACTGCGCACGACGGTACCGAACTCTTCATCGCTCTGATTACACTCGCAGCGCATTTCTGGTACTTCGATAACGGGCAGCAGCGGCGCGGGTTCGGTTAACTGCTGGCTCAACTGCGCCAGTCGGTGGGCCAGACGCTGTTTTTCTTCCTCGCAGGGCGTGAACACGCTGGCCTGAATACGGGTGCTTTTTTTCTGGTGGTCAATGACCATCAGGGTTTCGGCCAGGTAGAAGCAGTAATCAGGGCAGCGGTTGCCGGCTTCAAGCTGGGGTAAATCTTCGAATCCGGCGACCAGATCGTAGGAAAACAGACCGCCGAAGAACATAGCTTCACGCTCCTGCTCTGGCACGTTAACCAGTTCCTGCATTAAACGGAACGTGTCAAAGACCGACAGGGAACATAAGCGGGCATCTTCATCCAGCAGTGGGCTGACAGCCGGGAAGCGCAGCTGACGGGTATTCGGCTGTTGTTGGTTTTCAACGCCAGCGGGCAGGGCAGCATCCAGCAACGGGAGCAGGGAGGCGCCATTCGCCGACAATGCCTGAATAGTGACGGTGTCACCTAAGGCGGTAATACGCAGCGCGCTGTCGACCAGCAGCAGGCTCTTCAGGTCGTCCTTGCTGTCGATATCGGCGGATTCCAGTAACAACGTCGCCGGGCGCGCACCACAAACCTGATGAAACAGCTCGGTCGGGTTGTTACGGTAGGCTGCGTCACAGGCCAGCAGTTCGAGTGTCGGTTTTTGTGTTTGCATCGTTATTCTCATTAATTTTGTTCAAAAAAAAGCCCGCTTAGTTGGCGGGCCGGGTATCTGGTTGCATATTGCAGACGTAAGACACTGCCCGAAATCAGGAAGTGCGCCACCCACCGTGCAGGACATATGTTGCTTTCATCTCAGATACCTTCTTTCTTCATGTGAACTTACGTACTAGTTAACTAGTTCAATGGAATAAAGTCAACACCTGATTTCAGTAAATTTGTTAAAACGCTATGATGAGCGTGATACAACATTTATTGAAACGGGAGCCGCCTTGAGCGACACGAATTACGCAGTGATTTACGACCTGCACAGTCATACAACGGCGTCCGATGGACGATTGACGCCTGAAGCGTTGGTACACCGTGCGGTAGAGATGCGAGTCGGAACACTGGCGATCACCGATCATGACACTACGGCAGCGATTCCGGCGGCAAGAGAAGAAATTTCACGTTCAGGTTTAGCGTTGAAGTTGATAGCGGGCGTTGAAATTTCCACGGTCTGGGAAAACCACGAAATCCACATCGTCGGTCTGAATATTGATATTGACCACCCCATGATGTGTGCGTTTCTGGCAGAACAAACCGCGCGTCGTCAGCAGCGTGCGCAGCTGATTGCTGAGCGGCTGGACAAAGCACATATCCCGGGCGCGTGGGAAGGCGCGTTACGTCTGGCTGACGGCGGGGCCGTCACGAGAGGCCATTTTGCGCGTTTCCTGGTCGAGAGCGGCAAAGCCACGACCATGGCAGACGTGTTTAAAAAATACCTTGCCCGTGGGAAAACCGGTTACGTTCCGCCGCAGTGGTGTACAATAGAACAAGCTATTGATGTCATTCATCATTCTGGCGGTAAGGCGGTGCTGGCCCATCCTGGTCGGTACGATCTTAGCGCTAAGTGGCTGAAAAGACTGGTTGCCTGGTTTGCCGAACATCACGGTGACGCGATGGAAGTGGCGCAGTGTCAACAGTCTCCCAATGAGCGTACCCATCTGGCGACCCTGGCGCGCCAGCATCAGCTGTGGGCATCACAAGGGTCTGATTTTCATCAGCCATGCCCGTGGATTGAATTGGGTCGCAAGCTCTGGTTGCCCGCAGGCGTTGAAGGCGTCTGGCAGCTTTGGGAACAGCCCGAGATCACAGAGAGGAAAGTATGAGTCAGTTTTTTTATATCCACCCTGATAACCCACAGCAACGCCTGATCAATCAGGCCGTTGAAATTGTGCGTAAAGGTGGGGTGATCGTTTATCCCACTGATTCCGGCTACGCGCTGGGCTGCAAAATCGAAGACAAAGGGGCGATGGAGCGTATTTGCCGTATCCGTCACCTGCCAGATGGACACAACTTCACGCTGATGTGCCGTGACCTGTCCGAACTGTCGACCTATTCGTTCGTGGACAACGTTGCTTTTCGTTTAATTAAAAACAATACGCCGGGCAACTACACCTTCATTCTGAAAGGTACGAAAGAAGTGCCGCGCCGGTTGCTGCAGGAAAAACGTAAAACTATCGGTCTGCGCGTACCGTCCAATCCGATTGCGCTCGCGTTGCTGGAAGCGTTGGGCGAGCCTATGCTCTCTACATCGCTGATGCTGCCGGGCAGCGAATTTACTGAGTCCGATCCCGAAGAAATCAAAGATCGTCTGGAGAAGCAGGTGGATTTGATTATCCACGGCGGGTATCTCGGTCAGCAGCCCACCACGGTTATTGATTTAACCGATGATTCGCCGGTAGTGTTGCGCGAAGGCGTTGGTGACGTTAAACCTTTCTTATAAGGGCGCAACTCGGTATACTACGCGGCCTTAAAATGGCGCTAACTGGCGCCGTTGATTCTCCTGTTCGACGCCTGTGAAGGCGACACCTAAAGGAAGCTCTATGAGCGAAAAGTTACAAAAAGTGCTGGCGCGTGCTGGCCACGGCTCTCGTCGTGAAATTGAAACCATCATTGCAGCAGGTCGCGTGAGCGTTGACGGCAAAATTGCCACGCTTGGCGATCGCGTTGATGTGACGCCGGGTCTGAAAATACGAATCGACGGTCATCTGATTTCGGTAAAAGAATCTGCAGAACAAATCTGTCGCGTTCTGGCGTATTACAAGCCGGAAGGTGAACTGTGTACCCGTAACGACCCGGAAGGTCGTCCGACCGTGTTTGACCGCCTGCCAAAGCTGCGCGATGCGCGCTGGATTGCCGTGGGTCGTCTGGACGTGAATACCTGTGGTTTACTGCTGTTCACCACCGATGGTGAACTGGCGAACCGTCTGATGCACCCGAGCCGTGAAGTTGAGCGTGAATACGCGGTGCGTGTGTTTGGCCAGGTGGATGAAACGAAACTGCGCGACCTGAGTCGTGGCGTGCAGCTGGAAGATGGTCCGGCCGCATTTAAAACCATCAAGTTCAGCGGCGGCGAAGGCATTAACCAGTGGTATAACGTCACCCTGACCGAAGGGCGCAACCGTGAAGTACGTCGCCTGTGGGAAGCTGTTGGTGTGCAGGTAAGCCGTTTGATTCGCGTACGTTACGGTGATATTCCGCTGCCGAAGGGCCTGCCGCGTGGTGGCTGGACGGAGCTTGACCTCGCCCAGACAAACTATCTGCGTCAACTGGTGGAACTGCAGCCGGAAACCAGCTCGAAGGTTGCCGTTGAGAAAGACCGTCGTCGTATGAAAGCGAACCAGATCCGCCGTGCGGTTAAACGTCACACCCAGGTCGGCGGTAGCCGTCGTCCGGGCGGTCGCAGCAACAACGGTTAATCATGAGTAGGCCTGATAAGCAAAGCGCCATCAGGCGTTAGCGTGGAGCCGGATGCGGCGCAAATGCCTTATCCGGCCTACACTCAATAATCGATCCCTATTTGGGCTTTCACGCCCGCTTCAAACGCATGCTTGACCGGGCGCAACTCGCTGACCGTGTCGGCTAATTCCAGAATATCGCGATGACATCCGCGACCGGTAATAATCACCGTCTGGTGTGACGGGCGAGCGCTTAAAGCACTGAGCACCTCTTCCAGCGGCAGATAGTCATACGCCACCATGTACGTTAATTCATCCAGAACGACCATATCCAACGTGGGATCGGCCAGCATCCGCTTACCATGCTCCCACACAGCCAGACAGGCAGCGGTGTCAGAATCTCGGTTTTGTGTTTCCCAGGTGAATCCCGTTGCCATCACTTGAAACTCCACACCGTGGGGTTCCAGTAAGTTTCGTTCGCCGTTGGGCCACGTGCCTTTAATGAATTGCACCACGCCGACTTTTTTACCGTGACCGACCGCGCGCGTGGCGGTACCAAATGCGGCGGTGGTTTTCCCCTTACCGTTGCCGGTAAAGACGATGATGATACCGCGCTCGTCTTTTGCTGCGGCAACGCGGGCGTCAACCCGGTCCTTTACACGTTGCTGACGCTGCTGATAACGTTCTTCACTCATTGGGCTATTCCTGGTCTACGGCCCGGCTGGGCGTCGAAGGTCATACCGGTTTTACGCCGGCTGTCGTCGCCCATCAGCCACAGGTACAGCGGCATAATGTCGGCGGGTGTTTTTAATTTCTGCGGATCTTCTGTTGGGAATGCGCTGGCTCGCATGCCGGTGCGCGTACCGCCTGGATTAATACAGTTTACGCGTAAATGACGGTTCTGATACTCGTCTGCCAGCACTTGCATCATGCCTTCGGTAGCAAATTTAGACGTGGCATAGGCTCCCCAGTTAGCGCGCCCCTGACGACCGACGCTGGACGAGGTAAAGACCAGCGATCCGGAATCAGACTTAAGCAACAAAGGAAGCAGCGCCTGAGTCAGCATAAAGGTGGCATTGACGTTCACCTGCATCACCTCCTGCCAGACCTGTGGAGTTTGTTCGCTCATTGGGCAGATTTCACCCAGTAGTCCGGCATTATGCAAAACGCCGTCCAGACGTGGATAATGGGCGGCGATTCGCTGCGCCAGTTCATGGCACTCAGCGGAAGTACAGGTTAGCAGATCCAGCCTAAACCACTGTGCAGGCGTGCCGTTTTCTGCGGCAACAGCCTGGGCAACGTGACGGAGTTTATCTTCATTGCGCCCAAGCAGAATAACGGTCGCGCCGTAGCGGGCATAGGTAAGCGCAGCTTCTCGACCGATGCCATCGCTGGCTCCGGTGACCAGAATAATGCGGTCCTGTAACAGATCTTGTTTAGGTTGGTAATGCACGGCTACTCCTCGGCGACGCTCTGGCCATCCCGTTTTCTATAACTTGTCGGTTTTATGCCTTAAACCCTGCTACTTTTCAATCAGCCAAAGGTAATAACACCGTAAAATGAACACTTTGTCATGCTTTTTACAGATTACCATGCGGATGGATGAAGCAAGACGGGCTAACATGCCTGTTGTACACTGAGCAAAAGTTGCGTTGTTTAACCAAGGTGGGATTCGTGGAATTGTTGTCTGAATATGGGCTGTTTTTGGCAAAAATCGTCACTGTGGTGGTGGCGATTGCGGTGATTGTTATGCTGATCGTCAATGCGACACAACGCAAGCGTCAGCGTGGTGAGCTACGGGTCATCAATCTCAGTGAACAATATAAAGAGATGAAAGAAGACCTGGCGATGTCTTTACTGGACAGCCACCAACAAAAACTCTGGCATAAAGCGCAGAAAAAAAAGCACAAGCTGGAAGCGAAGGCGGCCAAAGCCAAAGCAAAATTGGGGGAGAATACACTGTCGGGTAAACCGCGCGTCTGGGTACTTGATTTCAAAGGTAGTATGGATGCCCATGAAGTCAGTGCGCTGCGTGAAGAGGTAACGGCGGTGCTGGCAGTAGTAAAACCGCAGGATCAGGTGGTTATTCGTCTGGAAAGTCCCGGAGGCGTAGTCCACGGCTATGGGTTGGCGGCATCGCAATTGCAGCGTCTGCGCGATAAGCAGATCCCACTAACGGTGACGGTCGATAAGGTTGCCGCCAGCGGTGGATATATGATGGCTTGCGTGGCTGACAAAATAGTCTCGGCGCCGTTTGCCATTGTGGGCTCAATTGGCGTGGTGGCGCAGATCCCTAACTTTAACCGTTTCCTGAAAGGCAAAGACATTGATATCGAACTGCACACTGCCGGTCAGTATAAACGGACGCTGACGCTGCTTGGTGAGAACACGGAAGAGGGACGACAGAAATTCCGCGAAGATTTGAACGAAACGCATCACCTGTTTAAAGATTTTGTGCACCGTATGCGTCCGACTCTGGACATTGAACAGGTTGCCACCGGGGAACACTGGTTCGGCCAACAGGCGCTGGAAAACGGGCTGGTGGATGAGATCAATACCAGCGACGAGGTGATCCTGAGTTTGATGGACGGGCGCGAAGTGCTCAACGTACGCTATCTACAGCGTAAAAAACTGATGGACCGTTTCACCGGTAGCGCGGCGGAAAGCGCCGATCGCTTGCTGCTGCGCTGGTGGCAGCGTGGACAAAAACCGCTGATGTAACATCTTTATTGCCGGATGGCGATGCTAACGCGTCTTATCCGGCCTACAGGTTTGGATCAACGTAGACCGAGTAAGGCGCGGCTGCCATCCGGCAAGTCATTTCCCGCTTTAATCGATCAGGTGATACTTTTCAGAAAGGACATGTGCCAGGTGTTTAAACATATTAAACACCGCTGTGCTTTTGGGCGTAGGAAGCCCTTGCTCATCTAAAAAGTAATCTCCGCTGAAAACCAGCACGCCATAGCGCTGCGTCACACCGGTGGCGACAATCCCCGCCAGCGTGTCTTCATGCTCACGAATGATTTTGTTGGCTTCAATCAGCAGCGTTTCGCGATCGATGGGTTGAGTATCTTTATGCATTATTTACTCCTTAAACAAGGACATTAGTCTACGCCGAGCCCGCCTTATGGGCAAATATTCCCTGATTAAAACGGTGGTCTTATATCAGTGTCTCGACTGGCGAGATTTGTTTTTGCATGCTAATAAAGTTGCGTAACGCATTTTATCAGGTACAGTGTGACGCTTTCGTCAATCTGGCAACAGATTTGCTTGACATTCGACCAATATTCCGTCGTGCTTTAGCGAATTCGTGAAAAAAATCCTGTTAACTCAGTTACATGGGAGTTACATTACGAACCCGTAAACGGTACCAGGGTTGATATCCGCCGACGCAGAGACCATATCGATGTCTCGTCGCCAGTGGAAGGTGAATCAACGCGCGACGCATTCCTGGAAGAATCAAATTAGGTAAAGGTGAATATGGGTAAAGCTCTTGTCATCGTTGAGTCCCCGGCAAAAGCCAAAACGATCAACAAGTATCTGGGTAATGACTACGTGGTGAAATCCAGCGTCGGTCATATCCGTGATTTGCCGACCAGTGGCTCAGCAACTAAAAAGAGCGCCGACTCAACCTCCACCAAAACGGCTAAAAAGCCCAAAAAGGATGAACGTGGCGCTCTCGTCAACCGTATGGGGGTTGACCCGTGGCACGACTGGGATGCGCACTATGAAGTGCTGCCCGGTAAAGAGAAGGTCGTCTCTGAACTGAAACAACTGGCTGAAAAAGCCGACCACATCTATCTCGCAACCGACCTTGACCGCGAAGGGGAAGCCATTGCATGGCACCTGCGGGAAGTGATCGGGGGCGACGACACCCGCTACAGTCGCGTGGTGTTTAATGAAATTACCAAAAATGCCATTCAGCAGGCGTTTGAAAAACCGGGCGAACTGAACATCGACCGTGTAAATGCGCAACAGGCGCGCCGCTTTATGGACCGCGTTGTGGGCTATATGGTGTCGCCGCTGCTGTGGAAAAAGATTGCTCGTGGCCTGTCTGCCGGTCGCGTACAGTCGGTCGCCGTGCGCCTGGTGGTTGAGCGTGAACGTGAGATCAAGGCATTCGTTCCGGAAGAATTTTGGGAAATAGATGCCAGCACCACGACGCCTTCCGGTGACGCGCTGCCGCTCGAAGTCACGCATCACAACGATAAGCCATTCCGTCCGGTTAACCGCGAACAGACGCTTGCGGCGGTAAGCCTGCTGGAAAAAGCACGTTACAGCGTGCTGGAGCGTGAAGATAAGCCGACCAGCAGCAAACCTGGCGCGCCGTTCATCACCTCAACGCTGCAACAGGCTGCCAGCACCCGTTTGGGCTTTGGCGTGAAGAAAACCATGATGATGGCGCAGCGCTTGTATGAAGCGGGCTACATCACCTATATGCGTACTGACTCAACTAATCTGAGTCAGGATGCGGTTTCCATGGTCCGTGATTACATCGGCGAAAACTTTGGTAAAAAGTATTTGCCGGAGAGCGCGAATCAGTACGCCAGCAAAGAAAACTCGCAGGAAGCGCACGAAGCTATCCGTCCTTCAGACGTCGCTGTACTGGCGGAATCGCTGAAAGATATGGAAGCTGATGCGCAAAAACTGTATCAGCTGATTTGGCGTCAGTTTGTCGCCTGTCAGATGACGCCGGCTAAATATGACTCCACCACACTGACCGTTGGCGCGGGTGATTACCGCCTGAAAGCGCGTGGTCGTATTCTGCGGTTTGATGGCTGGACGAAGGTCATGCCAGCCCTGCGTAAAGGCGATGAAGATCGTATCTTACCGGCAGTGGATAAAGGCGATGTGCTGACATTGGTCGAACTGACGCCAGCACAGCACTTTACCAAACCGCCTGCGCGCTTCAGCGAAGCCTCACTGGTTAAAGAACTTGAAAAGCGTGGTATCGGTCGTCCATCTACCTATGCGTCGATCATCTCTACGATTCAGGATCGTGGCTATGTCCGTGTTGAGAACCGTCGTTTCTACGCAGAAAAAATGGGCGAAATTGTCACCGATCGTCTGGAAGAGAACTTCCGCGAATTGATGAACTACGATTTCACCGCGCAGATGGAAAACAGTCTCGACCAGGTGGCGAAGCATGAAGCCGAGTGGAAGGGCGTGCTCGACAACTTCTTCAGTGATTTTACTCAGCAACTGGAAAAAGCCGAGAAAGATCCTGAAGAGGGCGGTATGCGTCCGAACCAGATGGTGCTGACCAGTATCGACTGTCCAACCTGTAGTCGTCAGATGGGTATCCGTACGGCCAGTACCGGTGTATTCCTTGGTTGTTCCGGCTACGCGCTGCCTCCGAAGGAGCGCTGCAAAACCACCATTAACCTGGTGCCGGAAAATGAAGTGCTGAACGTGCTGGAAGGCGACGACGCGGAAACCAACGCGTTACGCGCGAAGCGCCGTTGCCAGAAGTGCGGCACGGCGATGGACAGCTACCTCATCGATCCAAAACGTAAACTGCATGTGTGTGGTAACAACCCAACCTGCGACGGTTACGAAATCGAAGAGGGCGAGTTCCGTATCAAGGGTTACGACGGTCCGATCGTCGAGTGCGAGAAATGCGGTTCTGAAATGCATCTGAAAATGGGGCGTTTCGGTAAATACATGGCGTGTACTAACGACGAGTGTAAAAACACCCGTAAGATCCTGCGTAACGGCGAAGTTGCGCCACCGAAGGAAGATCCGGTCCCGCTGCCGGAACTGCCGTGTGAAAAATCCGACGCGTATTTCGTGTTGCGTGATGGCGCTGCAGGTATTTTTCTGGCAGCGAACACCTTCCCGAAATCTCGTGAGACGCGCGCGCCGTTAGTGGAAGAGTTGTACCGCTTCCGCGATCGTTTACCGGAAAAACTGCGCTACCTCGCGGATGCGCCGCAAACCGATCCGGATGGCAACAAATCGATGGTGCGTTTCAGCCGTAAAACCAAGCAGCAGTACGTGGCTGCTGAGAAAGACGGTAAGGCGACCGGTTGGTCCGCATTCTTCGTTGACGGTAAATGGGTCGAAGGTAAGAAGTAACAGCCTGTCAGCAGAACTTCTCCTGAAAGGGTCGCGTAAGCGGCCCTTTTTTATAGGGGACGGTATCTATACAGCTCAGATTAAAATGATATAGTGGTTATAGTTAACAAACTTTTTATTATTAAATCGTATTAGCAGCGCGATACAGCCTGCTCATAAACGATGGTCTGATGCCGCTAATCTGGATGGTCTAACATGAAATTACAGCAACTTCGCTATATTGTTGAGGTGGTTAACCACAACCTTAATGTCTCCTCAACGGCTGAAGGGCTCTATACCTCCCAGCCGGGTATCAGTAAGCAAGTTCGTATGTTGGAAGACGAACTGGGTATCCAGATTTTTGCCCGTAGCGGTAAGCACCTGACGCAGGTTACCCCGGCGGGGCAAGAAGTCATTCGTATTGCGCGCGAAGTGTTGTCTAAAGTGGACGCCATTAAATCAGTTGCCGGTGAACATACCTGGCCGGACAAAGGCTCGCTGTATATTGCGACCACCCACACCCAGGCCCGCTATGCGCTGCCAAACGTGATTAAAGGCTTTATCGAGCGCTATCCTCGCGTTTCTTTGCATATGCATCAAGGGTCGCCGACGCAAATTGCGGAAGCCGTGTCGAAAGGTAACGCAGATTTTGCCATTGCGACCGAAGCGCTGCACTTGTACGACGATTTGGTGATGCTGCCGTGCTATCACTGGAATCGTTCGATCGTCGTCACGCCGGACCACCCGCTGGCGGGCAAATCCTCCGTGTCGATTGAAGAACTTGCGCAATACCCGCTGGTGACCTACACCTTTGGCTTTACCGGACGTTCAGAACTGGACACCGCGTTTAACCGGGCGGGCCTGGAACCACGTATTGTCTTTACCGCGACCGATGCTGATGTCATTAAAACCTACGTAAGGCTCGGGCTGGGCGTGGGCGTGATTGCCAGCATGGCGGTCGATCCTGTTTCCGATCCGGATTTGGTACGCGTTGACGCGCATGATGTCTTCAGCCATAGCACCACCAAAATTGGTTTTCGTCGTAGTACGTTCCTGCGTAGCTACATGTATGATTTTATTCAGCGTTTTGCGCCGCATCTGACGCGCGACGTGGTGGACACGGCGGTCGCGTTACGTTCTAACGATGATATAGAAGCGATGTTTAAAGATATTAAATTGCCGGAAAAATAATGACGGGGCAGGTATCGCCGGTAGCGCTGTACGATAAGCGTTACCGGTGGGTGAGTCGAAATTAATTATATTAACCGCATATTATTTAAGGGGAATATTCGCTAAAGTAGTTTTAAATTAGAAAAGCTGCTCAAAACCCTGTCAAATATTTATATCGGATCAAACAATTGATTTATTCACGGATCAGAATTCGAAAATTAACTGGCTTTTTCACGCCATTTTCTTTAGGATTTCTCTTATCTGATGATTAATTGTACCAATCGTTTGGTGCCAATATGATAAGTGATTTCGATAGTATGAGGTTAGCGATGCCTTCTGGAAACCAGCCAGCACGCCGGGATCCCGCGCTGAAACGTAAAGCATGGTTCACGGTCTTTCTCGGTTCAGTCCTGTTCTGGATTGTGGTTGCACTGGTGATTTGGAACGTGTGGGGCTAGAGATGTCCGTCCAGCAACAGCAGCCCAAGTCTCCAGCTTCTCAGCAGAATAATGAGCACGCGCAGGAGACGACCACTGAATCTGGGAAGAATGTTCCTGACGAGTGGCAACTTTCCCCACAACAGCGGGCTTTTATCGATCTCTTCGATGAAGACGAAGAACAAAAATAATCATCAACACGCGTTGTAGACTTATTCTGATTAACCACCATTTTTAATGACGTAATTCCAGCGCAATCGGCACGCATATAAAACAGTGAATGACTGGTTGCGTGCTTCATTGCACCACAATTGAGCCTCATCCACCTTCATGTCTTAATTCTTCTTTACCGCCATTCATATCTTCCGCTTTTATCAATTTGAGTTGTTATCAAAGCGTTACATTTTGTTTGTGTTATCTTTAATACTAACCCTGAGAAAAATCAGGGATCCCACCCTGTCATTAAAGGAGGAGCTATGTCGTCGACCCTACGCGAAGCCAGTAAGGACACATTGCAGGTTAAAGATAAAACCTACCATTACTACAGTTTGCCTCTGGCCGCCAAATCACTGGGTGATATCACCCGTCTGCCCAAATCGCTAAAAGTCTTGCTGGAAAACCTGCTGCGCTGGCAGGACGGTGATTCAGTTACTGAAGAAGATATTCATTCTCTGGCGCGATGGCTGGACAATGCCCATGCCGATCGCGAGATTGCGTATCGACCCGCTCGTGTGCTGATGCAGGATTTTACCGGCGTTCCGGCGGTGGTCGATCTGGCGGCCATGCGCGAAGCGGTTAAACGCCTTGGCGGTGATACGGCGAAAGTGAACCCACTTTCCCCTGTTGATCTGGTTATTGACCACTCGGTGACGGTGGATCGTTTTGGTGACGATGATGCTTTCGAAGAGAACGTACGCCTGGAAATGGAGCGCAACCACGAGCGCTATGTGTTTCTGAAATGGGGGCAGCAAGCGTTCAGTCGCTTTAGCGTTGTGCCGCCGGGGACGGGGATCTGTCACCAGGTTAACCTCGAATACCTGGGAAAAGCGGTGTGGAGTGAATTGCAGAATGACGAGTGGGTGGCTTACCCGGATACGCTGGTCGGTACCGACTCCCATACTACGATGATTAACGGCCTCGGCGTACTGGGGTGGGGCGTGGGAGGGATTGAAGCGGAAGCCGCAATGCTGGGGCAGCCGGTCTCGATGCTGATCCCGGATGTCGTGGGTTTCAAACTGGACGGGAAACTGCGTGAGGGGATTACCGCCACCGACCTGGTCCTGACCGTAACCCAGATGCTGCGTAAGCACGGCGTGGTCGGGAAATTTGTTGAATTCTATGGTGATGGCCTCGATACGCTGCCTCTGGCCGATCGTGCCACCATCGCCAATATGGCGCCGGAATATGGCGCGACCTGCGGTTTCTTCCCTATTGATGGCGTCACACTCGAATATATGCGCCTGAGTGGCCGCAGCGAAGAGCAAGTCGAACTGGTCGAGTCCTACGCCAAAGCGCAGGGGATGTGGCGTAATACAGGCGATGCGCCGGTGTTTACCAGTTCGCTGGAACTGAACATGGCCGATGTGGAAGCCAGCCTGGCCGGACCGAAGCGTCCGCAGGATCGGGTTGCACTGGGAGATGTCCCGAAAGCATTTGCGGCAAGCAATGAACTTGAGCTGAACAGTTCACACAAAGACCGCCAGCCGGTGGGCTATGTTCTGAACGGTCATCAATACCAGCTACCGGATGGTGCAGTGGTGATTGCGGCCATTACCTCCTGTACCAATACTTCAAACCCGAGTGTATTGATGGCGGCGGGTTTACTGGCGAAAAAAGCGGTCACTCTCGGTCTGAAACGTCAGCCGTGGGTAAAAGCCTCGCTGGCTCCTGGCTCAAAAGTGGTGTCTGACTATCTGGCACAGGCTCGACTGACACCGTATCTCGATGAACTGGGGTTCAATCTGGTTGGATACGGCTGTACCACCTGTATCGGCAACTCAGGCCCGTTACCCGATCCGATCGAAACAGCGATTAAAAAAGGCGACCTTACGGTGGGGGCGGTACTTTCCGGTAACCGTAACTTTGAAGGGCGTATTCATCCGTTGGTAAAAACGAACTGGCTGGCGTCTCCGCCGCTGGTCGTGGCCTATGCCCTTGCGGGCAATATGAACATCAACCTGACCAAAGATCCGCTCGGTCATGACCAAAAAGGCGATCCCGTTTATCTGAAAGATATTTGGCCTTCGGCACGGGAAATTGCCCGCGCTGTTGAACAGGTATCCACGGAGATGTTCCACAAAGAGTATGCGGAAGTGTTTGAAGGCACGCCAGAATGGAAAGCGATCAATGTTGATCGTGCAGATACCTACGGCTGGCAGTCCGATTCGACCTATATTCGCCTTTCGCCGTTCTTTGATGGCATGCAGGCTATGCCGGACCCGGTACAGGATATTCATGGTGCGCGTATTCTGGCGATGCTGGGGGATTCGGTGACCACCGACCATATTTCTCCCGCAGGGAGTATTAAGGCGGACAGTCCAGCAGGACGTTATCTGCAGAGTCACGGCGTCGAACGTCGGGATTTTAACTCCTATGGTTCACGACGTGGAAACCATGAAGTGATGATGCGCGGTACATTTGCCAACATTCGTATTCGCAATGAAATGGTTCCAGGTATTGAAGGGGGGATGACTCGCCATTTACCGGGGACGGAGGTGGTGGCCATTTACGATGCCGCCATGCGTTATCAGCAGGAGAACGTACCACTGGCGGTGATTGCCGGTAAGGAGTACGGTTCTGGCTCCAGTCGCGATTGGGCGGCGAAAGGCCCTCGTTTACTGGGTATTCGCGTGGTCATTGCGGAATCGTTTGAACGTATTCACCGATCCAACCTGATTGGCATGGGGATCCTGCCGCTGGAGTTCCCACAAGGGGTCACGCGTAAAACGTTGGGGCTCACCGGTGAAGAAGTGATTGATATTACTGATTTGCAAAAGATTCAACCGGGCGCAACAATTGCGGTGAATATGGTGCGCGCAGATGGCAGCAAAGAGGTAATTTTGTGTCGCTGCCGCATCGATACCGCCACGGAGTTAACCTACTACCAGAACGACGGTATTTTGCACTATGTGATTCGTAATATGCTGAAGTAAAAAGTGAAAAGCCTGCGTAAGCAGGCTTTTCATGGAGGCAGGCGCATGTGCAATTATCGGGTGGTTACTCGCTCAATAAATGGCCCATTTTGGCAGCTTTGGTATCCAGATAATGCGCATTTTTCGGGTTCCGTCCTACGATCAGCGGTACGCGCTCGACAATATTAATGCCCGCTTCAGTCAGAATTTCTACTTTCTTCGGGTTATTGGTCAGCAGTCGTACAGCATCTACGCCCAGTAGCTTAAACATATCTGCGCACAGGGTGAAATCGCGTTCGTCGGCGGCAAAACCTAACTGGTGGTTGGCTTCAACGGTATCGTAGCCTTGATCCTGCAATGCATAGGCGCGGATTTTATTCAGCAGACCGATGTTGCGTCCTTCCTGACGATGGTAGAGCAGAATACCACGGCCTTCTTCAGCAATATGCGAGAGCGCAGCCTCCAGTTGGAAACCGCAATCGCAACGCAGGCTAAACAGCGCATCGCCGGTCAGACATTCGGAATGGACGCGTGCCAGGACCGGTGTTTGACCAGAAATATCGCCAAAAACCAGCGCAACATGATCGTGCCCGGTTGCCAGTTCTTCAAATCCCACCATCAGGAAATCACCCCATGGGGTTGGCAGTTTGGCTTCTGCCACACGTTTAAGCTGCATGTATTTCTCCAGATTACGCGGCACTCTTCATGCCGTCGCCTATTGGCATCCTCTATTGCACTATTTTGCCATAAGCATGCGGTGTTCGCCTAATTGCGACGGTGCTTTCGCATTTGCAATGGCACAAAATTGTCAATTTCCCCGACGCGCACTTTTTTCGGTTATGATTGTGAGACTTATCGACGAAAGGAGATGTAATGCTTTCTATCGCAAAGCGAACTGCCGTAGGCGCGGCACTGTTGCTGATCATGCCGATGTCCGTATGGATATCTGGCTGGAGTTGGCAACCAGGGCACAATGTCTGGTGGTTAAAATCCTTATACTGGATAACGGAGACGGTGACCCAACCCTGGGGAATTATTACGCATGTTTCCCTGTGTGTGTGGTTTCTGTGGTGTTTGCGATTTCGTCTGAAAGCCGCGATGATGCTGTTCGCGATCCTTGCCGGGGCAATTTTGATCGGCCAGGGGGTAAAGTCCTGGGTAAAAGAAAGAGTTCAGGAGCCCAGACCCTTTGTGGTTTGGCTGGAAAAAACGCACCATGTTCCTGTCGATGAGTTCTACACTTTAAAGCGTAAAGAACGCGGACATTTAGTAAAAGAACAATTATCAGGACAGCAGGAGATTCCGACCTTTTTACGTCAGCACTGGCAAAAAGAAACGGGCTTCGCATTTCCCTCCGGACATACCATGTTTGCTGCAAGCTGGGCTTTACTGGCTGTGGGGCTGTTATGGCCGCGCAGACGCACGCTGACAATTGTTTTCTTGTTGGTTTGGGCTACGGGCGTGATGGGGAGTCGCTTGCTGCTGGGCATGCACTGGCCGCGTGATTTAGTGGTAGCTACGTTGATATCGTGGTTACTTGTCACGCTGGCGGCATGGCTTGCACAGCGGGTCTGTGGACCCTTAACACCGCCGGTGCAGGAACAACAAGAAATCGCGCAGCGTGAACAAGAAAGCTGACTGCGATTGATTTTTCGCGTTTTGCCCTTAAATCATAGAGAGTCAGGCGCTTTTCCGTTTCGCACTCGTCGCGAAAATGGTAATTTAAAGGGCTCAACGCGGTAAGTTGTACACGATTTATTCGCTCAAACCACATAACGGGAAGTAATGTGAAATATTTACTCATTTTCTTACTGGTGTTGGCGATTTTTGTTATTTCGGTGACATTAGGTGCGCAAAACGATCAACAGGTAACGTTTAACTACCTGCTGGCTCAAGGGGAGTATCGTATTTCTACGCTGCTTGCCGTGTTGTTTGCCGCGGGATTTGCCATTGGTTGGCTAATTTGTGGCCTTTTCTGGCTGAAGGTCCGCGTATCTCTTGCGCGTGCCGAACGTAAAATTAAACGACTGGAAAACCAGCTTACGCCTGCGACCGACGTTGCGGTATCTGCCGATTCGTCGGTTGTGAAGGAATAATTATTTATGCTGGAGTTGTTGTTTCTGCTTTTACCTGTAGCCGCTGCCTATGGGTGGTATATGGGTCGCAGAAGTGCGCAACAAACAAAACAGGACGAAGCTAACCGTTTGTCGCGAGACTATGTCGCCGGGGTTAACTTCCTCCTGAGTAACCAACAAGATAAAGCGGTGGATCTGTTCCTCGATATGTTGAAAGAGGATACCGGCACCGTTGAGGCTCATCTCACCCTCGGAAACCTGTTCCGCTCGCGCGGTGAAGTCGATCGTGCTATCCGTATACATCAAACTCTCATGGAAAGTGCGTCGCTGACCTACGAACAGCGTTTGCTGGCTGTGCAGCAACTGGGACGCGACTACATGGCCGCAGGTCTGTATGACCGCGCGGAAGACATGTTCAATCAGCTCACTGATGAGACCGATTTCCGCGTAGGGGCGCTGCAGCAACTGTTGCAGATTTATCAGGCAACCAGTGAGTGGCAAAAGGCTATTGACGTTGCGGAACGCCTGGTGAAGCTCGGCAAAGATAAACAGCGTATCGAGATCGCACACTTTTACTGCGAACTGGCCCTCCAGCAACTAGGTAGCGACGACATGGATCGCGCCATGACGTTGCTGAGAAAAGGTGCGGCAGCTGACAAAAACAGTGCACGGGTTTCCATCATGATGGGGCGCGTGTATATGATGAAAGGGGACTATGCGAAGGCGGTCGAAAGCCTGCAACGTGTTATTTCCCAGGACAAAGAGCTGGTCAGCGAAACGCTGGACATGCTACAGAGTTGCTACCAGCAACTTGGTAAAAACGACGAGTGGGCGGAGTTCTTACGCCGCGCTGTAGAGGAAAATACCGGTGCGGCCGCTGAGTTGATGCTGGCGGATATCCTTGAAGCGCGTGAGGGTAGCGATACGGCGCAGGTCTATATCACCCGTCAGTTGCAGCGTCATCCCACAATGCGCGTCTTTCACAAACTGATGGACTATCACCTCAATGAAGCAGAAGAAGGGCGCGCCAAAGAGAGCCTGATGGTGCTGCGGGATATGGTTGGCGAGCAGGTGCGCAGCAAGCCTCGCTATCGCTGTCAGAAATGTGGGTTTACCGCCTACACGCTGTACTGGCATTGCCCGTCCTGTCGTTCATGGTCAACCATTAAGCCAATTCGCGGTCTTGATGGCTTGTAATTAAAAAAACACTCACTTTAGTTACAACATCCTTATTTGTTATTACCACTACCTACGCATTACCTCCGTGCCACATCGCCTCGCAGAAATGTAATCGAACCTGTTAATTTTCTATGACCACAGGTAGAATGCACGCCGTTTACCCATTTCGTGCCGCAAGGTGCCCCTCTTCAGGAAGGTCTGGTTATGACGTTTACTGCTTCATCTTCTTCCCGTGCTGTTACTGATTCTCCTGTCGTTGTCGCTCTGGATTACAATAATCGCGATAAAGCGTTAGCTTTTGTCGACAGAATTGATCCCCGTGATTGCCGTTTGAAAGTGGGCAAAGAGATGTTCACACTTTACGGGCCTCAACTGGTGCGAGACCTGCAACAGCGAGGGTTTGATGTATTTCTGGATCTAAAATTCCACGATATTCCCAATACCACAGCACATGCCGTGGCGGCTGCGGCGGACCTTGGCGTGTGGATGGTCAACGTTCATGCCTCGGGTGGGGCACGTATGATGACTGCGGCCCGTGAAGCCTTAGTTCCATTTGGTAATGACGCACCGCTGTTAATTGCGGTGACGGTGTTGACCAGTATGGAAGCCAGCGACCTTGCCGATCTTGGCGTGACGTTGTCACCGGCTGAGCATGCGGAACGACTGGCTCGTTTGACGCAAAATTGCGGGCTGGACGGAGTTGTTTGCTCGGCACAGGAAGCGGTACGATTCAAGCAAGAATTGGGTCAGGCCTTTAAGTTGGTCACGCCAGGTATTCGTCCTGAAGGCAGTGATGCGGGCGACCAGCGTCGTATTATGACGCCGCATCAGGCGCTGTTAGCGGGTGTGGATTATATGGTGATTGGCCGTCCAGTCACGCAGTCGGTGGACCCGGCTCAGACACTGAAGACGATCAACGCTTCACTGAAGTAAGGTGTGTAAATGAATGACGATAATTCTCGCCTGGTCTACTCCACTGAGTCCGGGCGTATTGATGAACCTAAAGTGGCGCCAGAGCGTCCTAAGGGTGATGGTATTGTGCGTATTCAACGCCAAACCAGCGGTCGAAAAGGTAAGGGCGTTTGCCTGATCACCGGTATTGACCTGGACGATAGCGAATTGATCAAATTAGCTGCTGAGTTGAAGAAAAAATGTGGCTGCGGTGGGGCAGTGAAAGAAGGCGTAATTGAAATACAGGGCGACAAACGCGACCTGATTAAATCCTTGCTGGAAACCAAAGGCATGAAAGTAAAACTGGCTGGCGGTTAATAAAAAAAGCCACGAAATAATTCGTGGCTTTATTATTAACAATGTAAATAGTACGGTTGTGAAAAAGTAAACGTATTATTATATCGAGCCGGTCAACCGTAGATTATTTACCCACCTGGTGGCCGATAATACCACCTACTGCAGCACCACCCAGCGTTCCCAGCGTGCTGCCGTCCGTCAGGACTGCACCACCAATGGCACCTGCACCCGCACCAATTGCGGTATTACGGTCGCGTTTAGACCAGTTAGAGCAGGCACTCAAAGACATTGCCAGAGTAATCGCCAGAATGGCAGCGGTCATTTTTTTGCTCGTTACTAACATAATACTTTCTCCTGAATGATTGATTCACGGAATCCAGTCACCTTTAATAATAGCGCTAAATTAAGGCTGTTAAAGGTATTTCCGCGAAACCGTTTAGCGCAGGGCATTACGCTCAATCACCTGTTGATGATTGTTTGTTCCTGTTATATCGCTAACATTAATTTTACGACATTGTCCTGTTAACGACAGGTAAAAAGTCTTAATTGGACTGTCAGATAAGTCTCAGAGAGAAGATGATTTGCCGGCAGGCAAATCATCGGGTGGCGTATTATGCGTGGGTATCGATGATGTTAACGGTTAACCCTGAATGCTCCAGCTGCATTTGAACGCTGGCACTGAGTTTTGCGTCAGTTACAACACGACTGAACCGCTCCAGCGGACCTAGTGTGTAAGGATGAATAGCATCAAATTTCGAACTGTCGGTGAGTACAATCACTTCTGCGCCTTTTTCCAGCACAGCATTAACCACATCAGAGCGCATCATATCGCGGCCGGTGAAGCCGGTTTCAGGCTGCCAGCCATCAATACCAATAAAGGCCTTACTAAAGTGAACCTGCTGGATAAACTGGCGCGTTAACGGCCCAACCATGCTTTCACTTTTTTTCTGATAGATCCCGCCGAGGAGGATCACTTCGCAAGGCGTTTCTTTGAGCAGGTGAGCGATATAGCTACTGACTGTAATGATGGTGACGTCTTTTTGCTCCGCAAGCGTTCTGGCCAGCAGTGCATTACTGCTACCGTTCTCAATGAATATGGACTCGCCCGGATTAACCAACGAGGCGGCAAACTCGGCCAGCTCACGTTTAAGGGTGAAATTGGTCATCATGCGCGTTTCTACATCGTCACTGTTGAGTGAAACCGCGAAGCCGTGCGCACGGCGTAAATAACTCTGTTTTTCCAGCGTGTTCAGATCCTGTCGAATCGTCACTTCTGAGACACCGGTGATTTTAGCTAGCTCAGCTACGCTCATCTGGCCTTTATCGGTCACCATCTGCAAAATAGATTGTTGTCGGGAATTCATAGTATTAATTTTTATAGCGATATTGTATCGGAAATTAAACGGAAGCTGTGCTATCAGCAGTCTGATGTCAGCCCCCACATTAAAAGAACAAAGCCGTCAGATCTCCCACGGAGCTTTGTGTTTTTTTGACAAAGACGCTGCTTCTTCATTGACCATGTTTAACAGTTCCGCCTTAAGAATTTCGAGGTTGTGGATGGCTGAGTGGGTGTCGCCTGCAACAAGGATATCCAGCACGGTATCAATGCGTTCGGCCAGTCGTTGTGCGTCGATATCTGGCATGGTCATCATCCTGGTGTCAAAAAATTTGAATTTCATGATGCAGAAATTCATGACAAAAGAGAAGGGAAAAATAGTATTAACCTGTACGAACGGAAAATATTATATATTCCGTGATTACAGACAGATACGATAGTCACGAAATGTCCATTTTTCGGTATTTCACCACGGTTATTCCTGCATTGTTAGCGCAATTTCTTATTCAGATGCCGCTTGTACCAGCGTTCAAACGCAGCGGCTGGCATTGGCTTGGCAAACAAAAAACCCTGACGCTCATTGACACCATTCTTGGTCAAAAAGGCATCCTCTTTCGCGCTTTCCACACCTTCAGCGATCACTTGCAGGTTGAGGGCCTGCGCTACCGCAACAATGGCGCGAACCAGCGACTGCGAAATAGATTGTTTGTGGATGTCCCTGACAAAGGTCTGATCCAGTTTAATCGCATCCAGCGGGAAGCGGGCAAGCTGAGAAAGTGAAGAGTAGCCTGTGCCAAAATCATCCAGATGGATCTGGGCGCCAAGCTGGCTAAACTGCTGAATAACGGACAGCGCCAGCTGTTCATTCTCAATCAAACTGCTTTCCGTTAATTCGACGTCGATTGGGCAATATTCAAAATTCAGATCGTGCAGAACCTGCTTCAAGTCGGTGAACAGCGTTTGATCCGCCAGTTGACGTGCCGAAACGTTTACCGCCACGCGCAGATTGATCCCCTTATCGCGCCACTTCGCTACCTGGCGCACAACGTCCAGAATCACCCAGCGCCCCAGCGGGACAATCAGCCCTGACTCTTCGGCGTAAGAGATAAATTCCAGCGGCGGAATTAACCCACGCTCCGGCGACTGCCAGCGGACCAGCGCCTCCAGGCTGCGGACTTCACCCCGCCAGGTTATTTTGGGCTGGTAGTGGATCAGCAACTGATCGTTTTCCAGCGCTTTACGTAGGTTAGTATCCAGCCAAAGGTATTCAAATACCCGCTGATTCATTTCAGGGGAGAAAACGCAAAACTGTCCGCGTCCGCCTTCTTTGGCGGTATACATGGCGGTATCCGCGTTACGAATCACGTTTTCGCTGTCATTACCATGTTGAGGCGCCAGAGAAATGCCGATAGAACAACCGGTATACACTTCGATTAGACTGATACGGAATGGCAGGCGCAGACGGGTCAGAATACGCGAGGCCGTAGCCTCAAGGGCGCTCTGGGAAGTTTGTGTGGCCAGGATAATAAACTCATCGCCGCCGAAGCGGGCCAGTAGCTGGTTATCCTCAAGACAGCTGAGGATCGCCAGCGAGACGCCCTGTAAAAGCTGATCACCAAACATATGTCCGTAGGCATCGTTCACTTTTTTAAAATTATCGAGGTCGAGATATATAATGCCAACCTGCGTGTCTCCTGCGTTCTCAATGGCCTCGCTAATCATTTCATGAATGGCGTTACGGTTAGGTAATCCAGTGATGGAGTCGGTATTTGCCAGCACGCGCAGGCGCTCCTGGGCGCGTCGTTCTTCGGTAATATCGGTTCCGGAACAGATCAGAAAGATTTCGTTCTTACCACTGCCGTTATGCACGAATTTATTGCGAAACAGGAACAGGCGTTGCCCTTTACAGGTCTTCACCCAACGTTCAACTTCATACGAGTTACCTTCGCGGAAAAAAACGTCAATGTTGCGTCTTGATGCCGCAGCTTCACGTCTGCTCATAAACAGGGTGAAGACGCTCTGACCGATGACTTCTCGTTCTTTTAGCCCGGTATACTCTTCGCACAGCCGATTAAACCGCTGAATGTTGCCCTGTCGGTCAAGAATAACGATAACGGAATTGGCTTCTGATACGACCTGTTCAGCAAACGATAATCCTTGTGCCAGATCGCGAGCGACAGAAGGCGTGTCATCCCAGGCGGATGCGCTGCCAGCCCATTCTCGTTTATTTACCCTCCGCCCGACCAGGTGCACGGGAATGTCATCCGTGTCGATGGGTAAGGTCATCAACAGGCTTGAAGTAATCACCGTCATTTCTCGAATGCGGTCGGCTTGTTCAGGCGATAATTCGATGGTTTGGTCTGCTTCGGTCGCTTCGCCAATGGAGAAATGCAGGATGTTACAATCCTCTGACAAACGCCAGTAGGGGTTGTGAGTACCCACGTAGCTATACAACGTAACCAACTCCCGAACGTCTTTCATGATGTGTACTATCCCGTTTAAAGCGCATAGAGCCTCAAAAGTAAGAGTAGCCATGATTCATACAGGGCGATTATGGCTGAACGTATTGTTTTATTTATATATTTATGTGTAATCCAGATTCAGGAAAAAGCAAAGTCGTAGAACGGAAAAAGAGCAAAAATAAATCAAACTGGATGAAGGAAGTGTAGTGCGTGGTGGCGTTTCGGGGGGGAAAAGAAAACGACCTTTCACAAAAAGAGAAAGGCCGTTGAGTTTATGGGTGCTATGCGGCTGGGCGAGCGATAACGCTGCGGGTTTCCATTCGTACCTCGGCGATGGTCACGTCGATCACCTCAGTGACTTTGTAGACCACTTCACCTTTGATCTGTACCGTGCCGTTTTCCTGACTGCATACCAGTTCATCGCGGACCGCGTGCAGGAAAGGTGCCGGGATAAACGCGACGGCGCCATTGTCGACTAAACGCACGCGCATACCGCCGCGGCTGACATCGATGATTTCAGCGGCAAAGCGGGTGTCGGTGCCGGCTTTGTCACTCAGGAAACGTGCGTACAGCCAGTCACCGACGTCACGTTCTGCCATCCGGTTCAGGCGACGGCGTTCAGCCATCTGCACGGTAATATCATCCTGTGGACGGGAGATGGTTTCGCCTTTAATCACCGCTTTCAGCAGACGGTGGTTGATCATATCGCCATACTTACGGATAGGGGAGGTCCAGGTGGCATAAGCCTCCAGACCCAGCCCAAAATGCGGACCTGGCTCGACGCTGATTTCAGCGTAGGACTGGAAACGGCGAATACGGCTATCGAGGAAACCGGAAGGCTGCGCATCCAGTTCACGACGCAGCTTGCAGAAACCTTCCAGCGTCAGCACTTCTTCAGCATCCACGTGCATACCGTGGGTTTTCAGCAGGGCGGCCAACGCTTCAGCATTTGCCGGATCGAAGCCCATGTGTACGTTATAAATCCCGAAGCCCAGCTTGTCGCGAAGCACACGCGCTGCGCAGATGTTCGCCGCAATCATCGACTCTTCTACGATACGGTTAGCAATGCGGCGAGGCTCTGCCACGATATCCAGCACTTCACCTTTTTCGCCAAGGACAAAACGGTAATCAGGACGATCTTTAAATACCAGGGCGTGGTTATGACGCCACTCGCCACGGCTCAGGCAGATACGCTGTAGCAGACGGATCTGCTCGGCAATTGCGTCGTTTTCAGGCTGCCAGCTATTATTCCCTTCCAGCCAGTCAGACACGTTGTCATAGGCCAGTTTCGCTTTGGATTTAATAGTCGCAGTGAAGAAGGTGATGTCGTCTTCAATGGTACCGTCAGCGGCAATGGTCATGCGGCAGGCCAGTACCGGACGCACTTCGTTCGCCCGCAGTGAGCACAGGTCGTCCGACAGCTCTCGTGGCAACATCGGGATATTGAAGCCCGGCAGATAGTTGGTGAACGCGCGAATCTTCGCGGTATTATCCAGCTTGCTGCCTTCGGCAATCCAGGCTGTAGGATCGGCAATCGCGACGGTTAATTGCAGTTTGCCATCCGCCAGTTCTTCGGCGTACAGCGCATCGTCCATATCTTCAGTGCTGGCGCTGTCAATGGTGACGAAATTGAGTGCGGTAAGATCCTGACGTTCCAGCCCTTCATCCAGCATCTCGGTGGCGATGCCATCCGGTGCTTCTTTTTCGAGGTTATGTCGCGCCAGCGTAACCCACCATGGGACGAAGTGATCGTCAGCAAAGGTGATGAACTGGGTTAATTCAGCGTAGAAGGTGCGGTCGCCTTTCAGCGGATGGCGACGCATTTCTGCGACGGCCCAGTCACCTTCCTTAAATTCATGTTCCACGCCGCGAGCGGCACGGCACGGGATAGCGTCTTTCAGTAACGGATGATCTGGCACAATGGACAGACGATCGTTCTTACCCTGAACTTTACCCACGAAACGCGTCAGGAACGGTTCGACCAGTTCTTCCGGCTCGGCAGACTCGCGATCTTTTTCGCTATGGATTACCGCGATAATGCGGTCACCATGCATCACTTTTTTCATCTGCGGCGGTGGAATGAAATAGCTTTTTTGTGCATCGACTTCCAGGAAGCCAAAGCCTTTTTCCGTGGCTTTTACCACCCCTTCAGCACGCGGCGTCTGGGAATGTAGTTGCTGTTTAAGCTGCGCTAGCAGCGGGTTGTCCTGAAGCATAATTGTCTATTTTCGTGGCCAAAAGAGCGGCTGACAGTTTTACGCGAAACTGCCAGTCGCAGCAAGCGCTCTTTCAATGAGCGGAGCGGTTAGTGAGTCTCGCCCAGCGCGATTTTCAAGCGATTCAACCATCCGCACAATCCGGTCCAGGCCAGTAAGTTAATGGCCTGTTCTGATGAAACACCCTGTTCAAATAACGGGGTTAACAGTGCGGCGCTAAAACGATCGGGCGCCCGGGTTAGCCATTGTACCGCTTGCAGGGTGGCGCGCTCAACCGGATGTCGTTGCTCCCAACGCTGCAATTCGCGCTCATCCAGACGCAGTATCGCAATAATATCGTCCAGTTGATGCGCTGTATGAGCCAGTTCATTAAAGCAGGCTACGCTGCCGTTAATGCGTGACGTCAGCAGCGTGGCGAGAGAAAACGCCCCCAACTGCGCATCTTTGCGTAGTGTACTGGTCAGTAATGACCTGAGTAATATCAGTGCAGCTGGTGAATGTGCCAGCACTGGCGTAAGTGCGTGTAATTCAGGGATATGAGCGTTTTGGTCAACGCTGTCTGGCGAAGCCTCGCGAGGAGGGATGATGTCAATCGGGAATGTGGCCACATGCCATTGGGTATTGGTATCGTTAAATATAGCTGCCTGCGCGTATTGCTGAATATCGAGGCCCGGTATTCGACGTACTGGGTGGCCAAAATAAGCCTGAAAAATCGCCACTACGCGGGCCTGGAAGCCGACAAAGCCGATTACCTGATTGATCAGGATGATATCGCAGGTTGTTAACCCAACGTCATCAAGATGCTGGCGATCGCGTGCGCCAATCACAGCGGGGGAGCTGGCGAGCTGGCGAGCATACTGGGTAATTTGTGCCAGCCGGTGATTACTCTCGCGGGAGGAGTCTGGGCCTGGTAGTGGGGTCAAACGCGCTGCGTAGTGGTTACACAATCGTTGGATGCCGTAAACCTGAGCCACGGTTAAGGCGGTACTCATACGTTCATAAGCACTGAAGGTATGTAACGGATTCAGAGCGACATCCGCAGGGAAGAGAAGGTGAGCAAGTTCACGGGCAGGTTTTAACCAGGACTGAAAGGGTAACAGCGCGACTTCCGGTATCGCCAGGTCCAACAAAAAACTGTCTTCGACGTTGGCCGCTTCCGGCACCAGCGGGAGAACATCTTGCGGATAGGTGCTGGACTGCGTTTCATGATACCAGTGGCTTTTGCCTTCAATTCGGCGTTGTTCCATGGGCGTTCCTTGGTCTAAAAAGTGGCGACCCGGATACGTCGTTATGTTCGTCCGCCGGATCGTTTGCGCTGCAATATCCTGGCGTAAGCTGATGGGGGGATAAAAGATTGTTACGTGATAATAAATATCAGAAAGGTATATATGACCGGAAGTGGAAGACGGAAGGTGAAAAAATTATGGGCGACAGCGTCGCCCACAGTGGCGGTCTGAAAGATTATTTCAGTTCCAGCTCGTTCATTGCCGCGATGCTGAAGCCACCGTCAACGTGAACCACTTCGCCAGAGATACCAGCAGACAGGTCAGAGCACAGGAATGCTGCAGAGTTGCCCACATCTTCAATGGTCACGGTGCGACGAATCGGGGTTACCGCTTCGCAGTGGGCCAGCATTTTACGGAAATCTTTGATGCCCGAAGCTGCCAGAGTACGGATCGGACCTGCGGAGATTGCGTTAACACGCACACCTTCCGGACCCATTGCGTTAGCCATATAGCGAACGTTGGCTTCCAGAGAGGCTTTCGCCAGACCCATTACGTTGTAGTTCGGGATAGCTCGCTCTGCGCCCAGGTAGGACAGCGTCAGCAGTGCAGAGCCTGGGTTCAGCATCGTGCGGCAGGCTTTTGCCATTGCTACAAAGCTGTAGGCGCTGATGTCATGAGCGATTTTAAAGCCTTCGCGGGTTACCGCATTCACATAATCGCCATCCAGCTGGTCTGCCGGCGCGAAACCGATGGAGTGTACGAAACCGTCGAATTTCTCCCAGGTTTTGCCCAGTTCAGCGAACATGGTGTCGATGCTGGCGTCTTCAGCCACATCACACTGCAGGACGATGTTGGAACCCAGTTGAGCTGCAAATTCTTCCACGCGGCCTTTCAGTTTGTCGTTCTGGTAGGTGAACGCCAGTTCAGCTCCCTCGCGGTGCATCGCCTGAGCGATACCGTAGGCGATGGACAATTTACTGGCAAGACCGGTCACCAGAATGCGCTTACCGGAAAGAAAACCCATAGATTTAATCCTTATAGTCATTACTTATTTTTTTAGCAATCAATGCGTTATGATTGCAATTTCAAGGTCACTCGAAATTGGTCTGAAATTATATCCCACTCTCTGCCCTTTGTGTCACGATCTTTCTCTGTGAGTTAACTTACGGTTAACGGCAGCAAAAGGGATTTCAGGATCTGTGGAAGCGTTGTCAGTATCAGTGGCCCGTCACTATTCATTGAACGTGAGGAGTATATCACTCCCCCCAGGTTCTGCCTCATCCAACCAGACAGGAGCAGGGGTGAAGGCAGAAAATACAAGGCCTCTGCGGCGTTAAATGGTATGATTTTGCTTTAGTCGATGTGGGCAAACATATCAATGTAGGAAGATTCTTAAAACAAAAAAATCCACCATTTTCAGTTCGTTATTATTTATTGTTTTTATCGATCAATATCGAATCATTGATCGATATTATTGATTGATTATAATTAGAAGTGCGTTATCAGAACGTTATGATCAATTGGAGTGGTCTTATGCACTATCATTTCATCGCGGATCCGATGAGAGACACGACGGATACGTTGCTTGGTGTTGAGATGGTCGCCCGGTTTACGTCAGAGACAATTCTCCCGCTGCATTCAGATTTCATCATCACAGCGTGGAGTAGCGAGCAAAAACGACATTTTATGCTCGAACAAATACAGTTGATCACCCGAAAGCGTGACTGGTTTGAGAAAAATAACCTTTTTTGTACGCTTAACCTGATTGATGAAATGGCACTTTTCGCGATCGGTGATCCGGTTATTACCTCAGCCTTACACGCCATGCCTTTTATTACATTGCAACTTTCAGAACGCGTCCTGTCGAATACAGCTTGCCTGAATAACCTGCTGATTAATTCTCTGCGCGATGGACCCAATGCTTTGTGGCTCGGTAACCTTGGCTCCGGTAGCGCGGGCGCGAGCCCACTGGTCAGCGGCAATTTTGACGTAGTGAAAATAGATCGTAGCTTCTTCTTATCACAAATCGGAAAACCGATGTTCCCGATTCTCATCAAGAATATCAGGGAATATTGTGACCGCGTGGTGGTCGAAGGAGTTGAAGACGCCCGGCTTATTGATGAGCTAAGTAATGTGGGTATCTGGGCAGTACAGGGCGATATTTTCCCGTCGGTCGTCTTTAGCAACATTGAAACATTGATACCAGCAGACGTTTATCACTAACGATATAAAAAGCCCTCCATCAGCGGAGGGCATCTATAACTGTTAGCGGTCTTTGCGCCAGGCATCGGCGGTAAGTGCTTCACCGAAATGCCCGGATATCAGGCGGCGGGTCAGTTCATGCAACGGAGAGGCCAGCACATCTGCCGTACTGCCGCGTTCGACGACTTCTCCCTGGTGCATCACCAACACCTGATCGCTGATGTGTTTCATCATCCCGATATGCTGCGTCACATAGATATAAGAAATACCTTGTTTCTCCTGTAGCTCCAGCATCAGGTTAATCAGCTGCGAACGCATCGACATATCAAGAGAGGCTAGCGCTTCATCTGCGATAATCACTTTAGGACGTAAAATGAGGGCTCGGGCCAGCCCCAGACGTTGTTTTTGCCCCGGCGCCAGCATATGCGGGTAATAGCTAACGTGATCGGGCAGCAGACCCACCATACGCATCGTTTCAACGATCTGCTTGCGGCGTTGTTCTGGCTCAAGGTCGGTATTCAGACGCAGCGGGAAATCGAGGATCTGTGAGATACGTTGGCGCGGGTTCAACGATGTTGACGGGTCCTGGAAAATCATACGAATCCGCTGACTTCGAAAGGAATAATCGCCGTAGTGTAGCGGATGATCGTCAATCAGCAGTTCACCGCTGGTCGGCTCAACCATCCCGGCCAGCATTTTCGCCAGCGTTGATTTACCGGAACCGTTCTCGCCAATGACGGCAAGGGTCTGGCGCTCACGCAGTGTAAAGCTTAGGGGCTTGACGGCTTCGACCGTCTGGCGACGAAATAAGCCCGTCCGGTAGCGAAAGGTTTTGCTCAGGTTACGTACTTCGAGCAGTGTTTCTACCATCTCACTCTCTCTCCATGTTCAGCGGGAAATGACAGGCATAGAGATGATTCTTTGCTCCGGTCAGTCGTGGGGTTTCAATGCACTCACGTTGAGCGTAAGGGCAGCGCGGCCCCAAACGGCAACCAATGGGTAACTGTTCCAACAGGGGGATTGCACCAGGCATCGTATTCAGGCGGCTTTTATGCGGCATTGGGCTACCAAAATCAGGAATGGCGCGGATCAATGCCTGCGTATAAGGATGGTGCGGAATCGTCACCAAATCTTTACTTAGTGCGGTTTCCACCGTTTGTCCGCAGTACATGACATTGATTTTGTCTGCCCACTGGCTGAGCATTTGCAGGTCATGACTGATCAGCAAGATGGTGGTATTGCTGTTTTGATTCAGCCGGGTCAGCAGGCGGAAAATCTGCGCCTGGGTGGTGGGCTCCATCGCATTGGTCGGCTCATCGGCAATCAGCAAACGCGGCTGATTCGCTAGGGCGATGGCAATCATTACTTTCTGACACTCGCCGTCTGTCAGCTCATACGGGAAACTGCGCATCGCATCTTTATGATCTTTTATCCCGACGCGGTGCAGCAGTTCAATTGCACGGCGTTTGCGCCAGCCAATGCGTTGCCACCAACGCCCTTTATAGGTCCAGGCGGGAATGTTCTGCATCAGCTGTCGCCCAACGCGTTCGGACGGATCGAGACAGGACTGTGGTTCCTGAAAGATCATGGAAACGTTATGGCCCACCAGTTTGCGCCGCTCACGGGCTGACAGGCGCAGCAGATCGATATCGTCAAAACGCATGCGGTCAGCGGTAACGCGCCAGTTGTCTTTTGCCACGCCGCAAATAGCCTTAGCGATTAAACTCTTACCAGAGCCGGACTCACCAACCAGCCCACGGATCTCGCCTTCATTCAGGGTCATACTGACGCGGTCGACAGCTTTTACCCAGTCGTCGCCGGTCCTGAACTCAATGGTCAGGTTACGAATATCCAGTAATGGCATTATTCCACCCCCGCAATAATTGCGCGGCGCACACCGTCACCTAACAGGTTAACCAGCAGGACGCTTATCATGATTGCCGCACCGGGCAGCATCACCGTCCACGGAGCAACGTAAATTAACTCCAGCGCGTCGCCAAGCATGGCTCCCCATTCCGGAGACGGAAGCTGTGCGCCGAGATCGAGAAAGCCCAGAGCGGCAATATCCAGAATCGCCATCGACAATGCGCGGGTAATTTCAGTGATAAGCCCGGCGGTAATATTGGGCAGAATCGCAAACCACAGAATGTTGAGGGTGGAGGCACCATCCAGACGGGCAGCAATGACATACTCTTTTTCCAGTTCGTCATGCACCATGCTATAGACCGAACGCACCATACGCGGTAACAGCGCCAGCCAGACGGCAAACATCGCGTGTGTCAGATGGGGACCGGCAAACGCCACCACAATAATTGCCAGCAGTAGCGATGGGATCGAGAGTAGGGTGTCGAGAATATGGTTCAGCACAGCCGAACGTAAACCGTGGGTTGCCCCGGCAACAACACCTAAAACCAGACCGCATAACGTGGCAGCGAGCGTGACGACAAATGCGCCGCCGACGGTGGGGGCCGCACCGCTGAGCAGACGACTTAATACGTCGCGTCCCAGGTCGTCGGTTCCAAGGAAGAATGACACTTCGCCATAGCGTGACCAGGAAGGCGGGAGCAGTTGATAGCCCAGAAATTGCTGATCGATACCGTATGGCGCGAACCAGCCACCGAAAATACACAGTATGACCAGCCCGCCACAACCATAAAGTCCGACCATTGCGGACGCATCACCGTAAAAATTGCGCCAGGCAGTACGCAGCGTGCCAGGGGGGCGCTTTTCGCTGTATACGCTATCGTAAGGCATACCATTCCTTATGTTTCAGAGGGTTAGCCATCGCACCCAAAATATCAGAGATCACGTTAACGATAATCACCAGCGAACCAATCACCATCACGCCAGCTGAAATGGCGGCGTAATCTTGCTGGCGAATGGCGTTGATCAGCCAGCGGCCAAGTCCTGGCCAGCTAAAGACCATTTCGGTGATCATTGCCAGCGTCAGCATGGTGGAAAACTGGAGGCCAAGGCGCGGGATCACCGGCGGTAGGGCGTTATGCAGTACGTGGCGACGCAAAATAGTTAACCGTGACAGGCCACGAGTGGCTGCTGCTTTTACGTAGTTCTGATCGAACACTTCGATGGTGCTGATACGCATCAGACGAATGACTTCCGTCGTTGGTGCGACGGAGAGCGTTAATACCGGGAGCACCATGTGGCGAATTGCACTTATCAGCATTTCATCGCGCCATGGCGAGTCGGAGAGCCATGCGTCGATAATGGCAACGCCGGTAACCGGTTTCACTTCATAGAGCAGATCAAAGCGACCGGATACCGGCAGCCAGCCAAGCGTCAATGAGAAAAGCAGCGTCAGTAACAACGCCAGCCAAAAGACCGGGATGGAAAAACCCATCAGGGCAACCGCACTGATGCACCTATCCGGCCATTTATTGCGTGTGATCCCTGCCAGCATGCCAACGGGAATTCCGACCATCAGGGCAAAGCCAAAGGCAAGAACGCACAGCTCCATCGTGGCGGGGAACACCTCTTTCAACTGTTCTGAGATCAGCTGACCGTTGATGCTGGACACGCCAAAATCCCAGTGGATTAAGCCATTGAACCAGAATACCCAGGCGTTCCACAGCGAGGCGCCTTGCAGAGGGGCGTGGGGGGTAAAATAACTCAGGCTGAACCCAATAAACGTCAGAAAAAACAGGGTGACCAGAAGTAATAAAAAACGACGCAGGGTAAAGATAATCATGGTTTTTTCACCTCATCTTTCTTTTCCCTGTACACCCCGGCAAAGGAGGCGTTACCGAACGGACTGAGCACCAACCCTTTGATGTCATAGCGATAAGCCTGGAGGCGTAACGATGAAGCCAGCGGCAAGATAGGTAGCTCTTGCGCCAGGATCGTTTGTGCTTCGTCATAGGCATCGATGCGTGACGAGAGTTGTTGCGACGACAAGGCTTTACGCAAAATGCTGTCAAACTCAGGATTGCACCAGTGGGCAAAGTTGGTTTGCGAGTTGATGGCGGCACAGCTAAGCAGCGGTCGGAAAAAACTGTCAGGGTCGTTACTGTCTGTCGCCCAACCGGACAACGTCAGATCATGGTTCATATCCATTAATCTCGCCTCCTGAAAACGACCTTCCACCGGAATAATTTTTACGTTCACGCCAACCTGGGCCATGTCCGCCTGAATAAGCTCAGCGGTTTTCAGCGGGCTTGGATTCCAGGCTTGGGAGCTGGTTGGTACCCAAAGCTGTAACGTCAGGTTCTCCAGCCCCAGCGCTTTCAACTGCTCGCGGGATTTTGCCGGATTGTATTCTGTAATTTTAGCTTCGTTGTCATACGCCCACGAGGCGCGTGGTAAAATAGATGCTGCGGTCTCTGCCGTACCGTAATAGATGGACTGCATCAGACGCTGGTTGTTAATCGCCAATGCCAGCGCATGACGAACAGCAGGGTTGTTCAACGGCGGTTTATTAGTATTAAAAGCCAAATAGGCAATGTTCATCCCCGGCCGTAGCGTCAGACGCAAACGAGGATCATCACGTAAGATGCTGAGCTGACTGGCAGCAGGCCAGGCCAGCACGTCGCATTCACCGGTGAGCAGTTTTGATAAGCGTCCGGTACCGCCAGAACCGAGATCAACGACCACCTGCGGCATTAATGGTTTACCACGCCAGAACGTGTCATGACGCTGCAGGCGAACATATTGCCCGGCACGGTTTTCTGAAAGTTGGTACGGACCAGTACCGACAGGCTGCCGGTCCAGCAACTCTTTGCGATCCTGTTTTGCCAACTGCCCGGCGTATTCAGCTGACATTACCGACGCATAGTGTGTGGCCAGATGCCACAGGAAAGACGCATCCGGTTGGGTCAGACGAAACTCGACGGTGTGGCTGTCCAGCTTGCGCACGCTTTGTACGTTATCGGCGAACTGGAGGCTGTCAAAGTAGGGGAAACTGCCGCCGTTAACGTTGTGCCACGGATGCTGGCGGTCAAAGATACGCTCGAAGGTAAACACCACATCATCTGCATTCAGTTTACGGGTAGGGGTAAACCATGCGGTCTTTTGAAACGGAACGTCACGACGCAGGTGGAAACGATAAGTTGCACCGTTATCCAGCACCTCCCAGCTCTCGGCCAGTTCCGGCACCAAACGGTAGGTGTAAGGATCCACATCTAGTAGACGATCATAGAGTTGGGCGGCGAGCGTGTCGACGATCAGGCCACTGCTCGCTTTTTGTGGGTTGAACGTATTGACCTGTCCGCTGACGCAATAGACAAAGCCGCTGTCACGAATATCGGCAAGCGTGGTCTGCTCAGGCGCAGCAGCAGCCTGACCACTCAGAAGTCCAGCCATCACGATCAGAGATGATAAAACCAGGCGCATAATTTTAAGGAGTTATGTATGAAGAAGCTATCTTACTAATATTTAATGACATTTGCCATTGCCATTGCCGTTTGTGTTTGGAAGCTTTATGAGGTAGCGGTATTGATAAGCACGAATGTGACTTCGCGACCCGCTCAATATTTATACGCGCTATCCACATTTACTATACCTCATTCACTATCTTAGCATTTTCACGCCCGATCTGACCTGCAATAAACGTGGAACTCACTTCAGCGACGCACCACAAGCGAGGCTCATTCACTCATTTAACGCGCCTGACGGGCATAGAGGTAGGCGGTTGCCCTGGATACGCCAAGATGCTGCGCCACCGTATCCATAGATTTTCGTACGTTCAGTAAACCTTCCTTGCGTAATTGTTGAATCAGTTCCTTTCTGTCTGCTATTTTCAGGGCTCGTGCCGTCGTTGCGCGTTTTGCGGCAAAGTCATCAATACGTTGGCGAATCACCTCATTACTGCCGGGATCGATGTGTTCGTTCACCGGTGAGATTTCGGTTTCTGTAAAGCGTGCAAGCGCGCTCTGCATACCGCGAAAAAGCGTCATATCAACATTAAGGCATAGCGCTGCTACATATTTACCTTCTTCGTCCTTGATGCCAATTGAGGTGCTTTTTACCGGTCTGCCGTCGGCAAACTGATTGCTATAGTTGGCAATGATAGTTGGAAAGTCAGGTGATGCGATGCGTGCCAGACCCAGCTCTGTTGCCGGTTGGCCGGTTTTACGTCCAGAAAGATTATTGTGTATGGATAAAATTGCATGTTCAGGATTTTTGAGGTCATGAACAACCACTTCACAAAAAGGCGCAAAGGTATCGCTCAACCCCTTAGCGATAATATCAATTTGGCTGAGCAGCGAATTATTGTCGGTATTTGGCATGCCAGTCTCCTGCAGTGATGCCTGTTGCCATTATTGCGCGCAGTTTACAGCTTCCTGGCACCGTTTATCCAGACGGGAATGTGCATACAGGAATCAGGTATCTGCGTGGCAGATACCTGATTGATTAACCTGCCAGAAATTCACTGTAGCGGCTGATATCAACGTTTCCTCCACTGAGGATAATGCCGATTTTTTTGCCACGAAGCTCAGATTTTCGCGCCCTCGCGGCGGCGAAACCAAGACAGCCAGTTGGCTCAACGACAATTTTCATTCGTTCAGCGATAAATTTCATTGAGGTGACTAATTCAGTGTCTGAAACTGTCAGAATATCGTTAACATTTTTTTGGATCAGCGGGAACGTATAATGCCCAAGGTGTTGAGTCTGTGCACCGTCTGCAATGGTTTTCGGCGTATCGATGTGAACAATTTTGCCGCTGTGAAACGACTGTTGTCCGTCGTTACCGGCCTCAGGCTCTACGCCATAGATGATGCAGTCTGGAGACAGGTGTCGTGCTGCCAACGCGGAACCTGATAGCAGGCCACCGCCTCCCAGACAAACGAAAAGCACGTCCAGCGGACCGACTTCGTCAATCAGTTCTTTTGTCGCAGTGCCCTGACCTGCAATAACGTGTGGATGATCATAAGGCGGGATCAGCGTCAGCCCTTGTTTTTCTGCCAGATCTCGGCCAATTTTTTCTCGATCTTCGGTATAGCGGTCGTAAATCACAACGTTTCCGCCATACCCTTTCGTGGCTGCAACTTTTGCTGCCGGGGCATCATGCGGCATGATAATTGTCGCCGGAATGCCAAGCAACTTTGCGGATAAAGCGATGGCTTGTGCATGATTCCCGGACGAAAATGTCACGACCCCAGTAGCCCTCTGTTGTGGCGTAAACTGGCGTAGCGCATTCATTGCTCCGCGAAACTTGAACGCGCCCATCCTCTGGAAGTTTTCGCATTTAAAGAAGACTTCGGCATCAAATTCTTCATTAACCGTTCGCGATGTCATTACCGGTGTCTGGTTAGCGTAACCTTTGATGCGCTCTGCCGCAGCGGCAATATCGTTATAATCAGGTAGTGTTATTTCAGTCATTTTGCTCACCTGTATACAGTTATAAGTCATGCATGTTGTGCCAGTGCAATCGCTTCAATTTCTAAGGCAAAGCCGTAGTGAAGCTCTGATACGCCAGCGACAGCACGGGCAGGGCGGAAATCTCCGATCCACTCGCCATAGATTCGATTAAATGTCGGCCACTGGTTGATATCCGTCACGTAGACGCGGACTGACACCAGCTGCTGACGAGAAATCCCCGCACCGGCCAGACAAGCGTCAACATTCTGTAGAGCCAGTCGGGTCTGATCTTCAAAAGATGCATCTGCTTTTTTTTCACCGTCAATGGTGACGGGCAACTGTCCTGAAATGAAGACGAATCCTCCGGCAGTTACACTATGCGAGTAATGGCCTGCAGGTGGGAAACTGTCTGTGGTTGAGTTCAGCGTAATGTTTGTGGGCATGAGCGAGTTCCTTGCATGATTAGTGATTCATTTTGTATAAAATAATACTGTTTGTATTGTTTTATACATCATCATTTTACTTTCGGCTAGTACCCATTTTCACCACAGGCGATCGTGTGATGAATTTTAAGCATTCGCCTTAACCTAAGACGGTCGCAAGAAATGCTGATTTTATGGGGATAAAGTTACAGAAAGGGCACCAGATAGAGATGGAGGCAATGGTTTTAGCATCGTCAGTCCCTTGATAAGGCGGAGGGTTCAGATTAATAAGGAATAATATTTTATGTATAAGATAAGACATTAAGTAAACGTTAATGCACAGAATATGGCCCGTCGGATAAAAGACTCCTGGCAACGGGCGTAGGTGTGAGATTGGGCTCCAGGCCCCCTAAATCTGATGTTTTTTAAGCAATGCGCGTAGCTGGTGGTAGGTCAGCCCGAGTAATTCGGCCGCCTTTTTCTGATTAAATTTGGCCTGCTGCAAACTGGTTTGCAGAAATTCTTTTTCTTGTTGCTGCTGGAATTCGCGCAGATCCAGCGGTAGCGCCACCAACGCGGGGCGAGATTCCTGCACCTGAGGTTGCACAGAGTGACGTTTGAAAGGGTCAATTACGACCTCATCCAGCGGAAACTCGCTGGTGCCGTGGCGGTAAACGGAACGCTCGACGACATTTTTCAGTTCACGAATATTACCCGGCCAACGGTACTGCAGAAGGGTGTCTCTGGCCTGCGGGCTAAAACCAGGAAACAGTGGTAAGCCAATCTCGCGGCACATCTGAATAGCAAAATGCTCGGCCATCAACATGATGTCGCTTTGGCGCTCTCGCAATGGAGGGAGTTGCACCACATCGAAGGCCAGCCTGTCGAGCAGGTCGGCGCGGAATGTACCTTTACTGACCATCTGAGGCAAATCGGCGTTGGTTGCACAGACCAGACGTACGTTGACCTGTAGCGGTTGGCTGCCGCCGACGCGTTCCAGTTCCCCGTACTCAATCACGCGTAGCAGTTTTTCCTGCACCAGCATTGGAGCGGTGGCCAGTTCATCAAGAAACAACGTCCCGCCGTCGGCACGTTCAAAGCGCCCGGGATGACGCTTCTGAGCGCCGGTAAAGGCGCCAGCTTCATGGCCGAACAGTTCTGAATCGAGTAAGTTTTCATTGAGTGCCGCGCAGTTAAGCGAAATAAACGGTCCTTGCCAGCGCGAGGAGAGGTAATGCAGGCGGTTGGCGATCAACTCTTTACCCGTTCCTCGCTCACCGATCACCAGCACCGGCTTATCCAGCGGGGCTAGCTGAGAAACTTGCTCCAGTACCTCGATAAAACTGTTGGCTTCGCCGAGGAGGTTGTCTTTGTATCCGGTCATGATGAAATTCACCATTTGTTAGTGTTATTCACCAATGTACCCTAATTTTGATATCAGGTAAAATTAACAATTATCTTTATAATCAATGAATTGAAAAATTGGCACGCAACCTGCATTAACACAGCAGCAGGGCATCGCCCGATATCAGAACAGTAAGTGAGGATTACATTATGGGTATTTTTTCTCGTTTTGCCGACATCGTGAACGCCAACATCAATGCGTTGCTGGAAAAGGCTGAAGATCCGCAGAAGCTGGTGCGGTTAATGATTCAGGAAATGGAAGATACGCTGGTTGAGGTGCGCTCGAACTCGGCGCGTGCGCTGGCGGAAAAGAAACAGTTATCCCGCCGTATTGAACAGGCCACCGCGCAACAGGTTGAGTGGCAGGAAAAAGCGGAACTGGCACTGCGCAAAGAGAAAGAAGATTTGGCGCGCTCAGCCTTAATTGAAAAGCAGAAGCTGACCGACCTGATTACCTCTCTGGAGCATGAAGTGACCCTGGTTGATGACACGCTGTCACGCATGAAAAAAGAGATTGGTGAACTGGAAAATAAACTCAGCGAAACCCGTGCTCGTCAGCAGGCGTTAACCTTGCGTCATCAGGCCGCCAGTTCTTCACGTGACGTTCGTCGTCAACTGGACAGCGGTAAGCTGGATGAAGCCATGGCGCGTTTTGAGTCTTTTGAGCGTCGTATCGACCATATGGAAGCCGAAGCTGAAAGCCATAACTTTGGCAAGCAAAAATCGCTGGATCAGCAATTCGCCGATCTGAAAGCGGATGATGAAATCAGCGTGCAGTTGGCACAACTGAAAGCCAAAATGCAGCAAGACAAGCAATAATAATATCTGGCGGCGCCCGAACGCGCCGCCGCTCATCACCTGTAAGGAGTACTCATGAGCGCGCTATTTCTGGCCATCCCGTTAACCATCTTTGTGCTGTTTGTTTTACCGATTTGGTTATGGCTGCATTACAGCAACCGTTCCAGTCGCGGCGAATTGTCGCAAAGCGAACAGCAGCGTTTAGTGGAACTGAATGCTGAAGCGCAGCGCATGCGTGAGCGCATTCAGACGCTGGAAGACATTTTGGATGCAGAACATCCTAACTGGAGGGACCGCTAATGGGTGGCGTTAATCTGAACAAAAAACTGTGGCGTATTCCGCAGCAGGGCATGGTGAAAGGCGTCTGCGCAGGCATTGCGCACTATCTCGACGTACCGGTGAAACTGGTGCGGATTCTGGTGGTGCTGTCGATTTTCTTTGGCCTGGCCTTTTTCACCCTGGTGGCCTATATCATCCTGACTTTTGTGCTGGATCCGATGCCGGACAATGTAGCTACCGGTGAACAGCAACCGTCCAGCGGTGAACTGCTGGATGCCGTTGACCGCGAACTGGCGGCAAGTGAAAATCGTTTGCGGGAAATGGAGCGTTATGTGACGTCTGATACCTTCACATTGCGCAGTCGCTTCCGTCAATTGTGAGGTTTGAGATGAACAATCGCTGGCAACGTGCCGGGCAGAGGGTGAAGCCTGGTGTTAAAATAGCAGGTAAGCTGGTTCTGTTTACGGCTCTTCGCTACGGTCCGGCAGGCGTCGCCGGGTGGGCGGTAAAATCCGTCGCTCGCCGTCCGCTGAAAATGTTGCTGGCACTGGTACTCGAACCTCTGTTGAGTCGCCTGGCGGCAAAACTGTCGAAACGTTATTCTGGAAATCAATCCTGATATCCGATACAGCATCCTCACGCAACAACTAATCAACATTCTCTCTATTAATTTGCGGCAGCTCACAAATACGATTTTTAGGCTGCCAAAATTCTTTTATATCCCCTCTTCAGAACACCTCACATGATTGACAGCTTATTTTGTGCAGAGTAGTCTCTTGCTCCATGGGACCGCTACCACGAGAAATTAAGGTGATTCACAAAATCCAAAATTGTTTGACTGAAGTCTATGGGGATTCATTTACTCCTGCCCACTCTGATGCGCTGATTTCGCGTTTGGAAAAGTCACGGAAATTAATTACTAAAGCACGTAAAACACATTGGGATGAGAGCGATGTGGTGTTGATTACCTACGCCGATCAATTTCATAGTGCAGATAAAAAACCCCTCCTGACGTTTAATCAATTTTACAATGAGTGGCTTAAGTCAACATTTTCTCATGTGCATTTGTTACCGTTTTATCCGTGGTCATCGGATGATGGTTTTTCAGTGATTGATTACCATCAGGTGGCAGAAGAAACAGGGGAGTGGAATGACATTAAGCAATTAAGTCAATCCAGTCGGCTGATGTTTGATTTTGTTTGCAACCATATGTCAGCTAAAAGTGAGTGGTTTAATAATTATTTGCAGCAGGTTGATGGCTATGAGAATTTCTTTATTGCGATGGATCCGAAAACTGACCTGAGCAACGTAACGCGTCCCCGGGCATTACCTTTACTCTCTCCATTTACACTGAAAGATAATACGATACGTCATTTGTGGACGACGTTTAGCGATGACCAGATTGATCTCAACTATGAGAACCCGGCGGTATTGCTGGCAATGGTCGACGTACTGCTGAGCTATCTTGAACAGGGCGCAGACTACGTCCGTCTGGATGCTGTTGGTTTCATGTGGAAAGAACCTGGTACCACGTGTATCCATCTGGAAAAAACACACCAGCTAATTAAATTATTTCGCGCAATTGCAGACTATGCAGCGCCGGGTACTGCCATCATCACCGAAACGAACGTCCCGCATAAAGATAATATTTCCTACTTTGGTAATGGACGGGATGAGGCGCATATGGTGTACCAGTTCTCGCTGCCG